>JANNXI010000083.1:0-26703 GCA_031409495.1 Betaproteobacteria bacterium | reverse complement strand
CCCAATTGGGCCACCAACTCCCGGCATGCTCGGCCGCGCCGTTGATAAACTCATCAGCACTGTTTTCATGCGGATTGGTGTTCTGATTACTCCAATAGCTCCGCTTATTTTTTGCCACAGAATTGATGACACCGGCAATATGGCCGGATGCCCCCAACACAAATTGCGAACTCCCGTTCAAAAATGTAGCGCTTGAGTATGCCGTGCGCCACGGCACGATATGGTCTTCCTTCGCAGCAAAAATATAAGCTGGACAATCTACCAACCCAATATCAATTGCCTGGCCGCACATGGTTAATTTATCGGGCTTGATCAAATTATTTTCAAAATAGGTATTGCGCAAATAAGTGCAGTACCAAGGCCCCGGCAAGTTGGTGCTGTCGCCATTCCAATACAGCAAATCAAATGGCGCGGGCTGCTTACCTTTCAAATAGTTATTGATCACATAACTCCAGACCAAATCATTTGCACGGAGGCTAGAGAACGCAAAGGCCAAATCACGCCCCGGCATAATGCCGCCAGCGGCACCGCCATATTGCTTTTCGCGCTGGGTGACTAAGCTGTGATCGACATAGGCTTTGATATCGCCAACATCGGAAAAGTCTAAGAACGTAGTGAGCAAAGTTACGCTTTCGGCAACATCGTGCCCCATCCGCGCCAACACCGCCAACGCTGATGTGAGCAAGGTACCGCCCACACAAAAGCCGAGCACGTTGATTTTTTCTACGTTCGTAATAACGCGGGCCGTATCAATGGCCTTGATCACACCATCAAGTACGTAATCATCCCAAGTAAGCGTAGCGTGGTGCGCTTCCGCACCGACGTTGCGCCACGACACAATAAATACGGTAAATCCAAGTGAAACCGCGTAACGCACGAAGGAATTTTCAGGCGACAAATCTAAAATGTAGTATTTATTGATGCACGGCGGCACGATAAGTAAAGGTCGAAGATGCACGGTGGGCGTGCTTGGTGCGTATTGGATCAGCTGAAAAATTTCATTTTCAAATACCACGCCACCGGGGCTAGCTGCTAGGTTGCGACCAACTTCAAACGCCGTTTCATCGGTGATTGAAATACAATGGCGCTCCATATCGCGCTGCAAATTAGCCATACCGCTTTTCAGAGATTCGCCATTCGTCGCCGCCGCCAACGCCAACACTTCCGGATTGGTAAACAGATTATTAGATGGGGCTAAGGCATCAAGTAGCTGGTTAGCAAAAAAACGAGTTTTTTGCTGCACCGCTGGCGACAGCGCCACGCAACTCAACGACTCCAGCAACGCATTCGCACCCAGCAAGTAGGCTTGCGCTTGATAGGCATGCATTGGCGATTGCGCCCAAGCGGCATCGCTAAAGCGCTTATCTGTGCAAGATAGTTCCGTACCTGCTGCGGCCGTTTCATCGAAGCCAAACTTTGTTGCAACTTGCTTGAGCAGTTGCGCATGTAAAGCGACGTATTTTTTCTGTACACCTGCCAATGCTAGCGTCTCAGAAGGCGAGGCTTTAGCAACCAGCTTTAACTCGTCAAATAGCTGCGTAAACATGGCCGCAGCCTCCGAATTGGTGCCAGCGGATGCAAACTCGGTAGCTTGCGCTTTAGTTGCTGCCCATCGGGTTGAAAGCGCTTCACCGGCTTGACGAAATTGCGCGACAAGCGCTTGAAAGTTTGCAAAACTGAGTGATTCAGACGAAAAGTTCATGACGAGAGTTTTTTAATTTTTTATGTTGCACCACAGCAAAACTACATGGCGAATACATCATAATAGCCCAAGTGTCGCATTACCAATTTATGGGCACTATCAGCGCCGCCAGCGCTGTCATCCACCAACAGGACATCCATTTTGTATATCGTTGCGATCGCCTACATTTACGTAATTTTTATGATCGCTGTAACCGACAAAAGCATCGTCGGTGGCATCATCACTTTTGTACTGTTGGGCCTTTTTCCCCTTGCAATTTTTTTATGGATATTTGGCACGCCTGCACGGCGGCGCGCCAGAATTGCGGCTGAACTTGAAGCCGAACTTGAGGCTAAAGAGAAGCAACGTGCTGAAAATGAATCAAAAATAGATTCATAAGTCACGTTGCACCACCCGCATCTCTGAGTCAGTAGGATCTGCTGTGTTGCTAAAACCTAAGCGTGCCACCAGGCGCAACATGCCGCTATTGTTAGCCAGCACAATACCCTCCATAACCGCCAATCCGCGGGCCTTGGCAATTTCCATCAAGCGCCGCATTAGGCTACTCCCAACACCCTGCGCTTGAAATTCATCCGCCACGACCAATCCGAATTCGCAACTTTTTGCATCTGGATTGAGCATGTAACGGGCCACCCCGATAATTTTCGCATCATCAGTTTCAAGCACCGCCACAATGGCCATCTCGCGGTCATAATCAATTTGCGTAAACCGTGCCAACAAGCGCGGGGGCAGTTCATGCATCGCGCCAACAAAACGGAAATACCGGGATTGTTCAGATAAACTCCGCACAAATTGCTGAAGGCCGACGGCATCCTCGGGGCGAATGGCTCGAAATATACTAAATACAGCACTCTTCAGGCATACCTTGGTCTCTAGTTCGGACGGATAGGGCAAAATCGCCATGTGATCAAAAGGTTGATCTTGGACTGTTTCAGCCACGACAATGCGCGCATCGACTACCGCTGCACCGTGTTCATCGATAATAATGGGATTGATATCAAGCTCTCGCAACCACGGCAGCGCACACAGCATTTCCGATACGCGCAGCAGAATCATTTCTAGCGCATCCACCTTACACGCGGGCAAGCCGCGCCACGCTTTGAGCTGCGCACCGATGCGCGACCGCTCGATCATTTTTTTAGCGATAAATGCATTGATGGGCGGCAGCTCGACGGTACGATCGTCAAACATTTCCACCATAATTCCACCTGCGCCAAAACTCACCACCGGGCCAAAAAGTTGGTCGCGGACCATGCCTACATATATTTCACGGCCGTGACGGGTTGCCACCATCGGTTGCAAAATAACGCCGTCAAGCGCCGCCGTTGGCGCTCTTTGTGCTACATCGGCTAACAGATCATGAAACACAACATGCACTTGGGCGGCGCTTTTGAGATTTAGCACAACACCCTCTACGTCGGTCTTGTGACTTATATCGGGAGAGTTTATTTTCATCACCACCGGATAACCGATGGCGGTCGCAAGCGCGACAGCTTCTTCCGCCGAGCGCGCAATCTCGGTCCGCGTCACGGGGATGTGAAACGCCGCGAGCAACTGTTTCGCCTCCAAGTCGCTAAGCATCGTGCGGCCCTCGTTGAGTGCGGTATTGATAATTTGGGTAGCGGCAGCAATATCGGGTGCGCCCTCTTGGTTGAGATTTTTATACGGCTGCGGCGTCTGCATGAGCAATTGCTGATTCGAATAAAATGCGGCGATATTGGCGAAGGCATCTACCGCCGCCTCTGGCAACCGAAATACCGGCACATTGGCTTCTTCAAGAGCGCGGCGGGTTGCCGCTACCCGCGTCTCTCCCATCCAGCACACCATTACTGGCTTTTGAATCTCTGGCAAGCCCGCCAGCGCCGCTGCCGCGATGGCTGGAATTTCTGTGCCGGGCAGAGGACAAACGATCACCAGAATGCCATCGACGTTGGCGTCACGCGCCAGGGTCTGCACGGCTATCGTGTATTGATCAGCGGAGGCATTGTTGTCCAAAATGATAGGGGTTTTGGATTTATCGGCTACCGGCGTGACATGACCAATCGCATGATCAATTGCGGCCAAACTGCCTTCTTGTAGCTGCGCTAGCGCCACACCGCGAAGCAGCGCGTAATCCGCTGCCAGCAAGGCCGGCCCCGAACCATTACTCACGATACTCAAACGATTTCCCACTGGCTTAAAGCGCGACGCCAAGCACTTTACGGCTGAAAATAATTGCACAAAACTATCCACCCGTACAGCACCAGCGCGTTTTAAAGCCGCATCAAAAACGTCATCAGCGCCGATGATGGCACCGGCATGGGTCAGCGCCGTATGTTCCTTGCCCATGGCATTTTGCGCACCAAATCTACGCCCTGCTTTTAGTACAATTACCGGTTTGATTCGGGTCGCAGCGCGTAGGGCACTCATAAAGCTACGGCTATGGCGCACGCCCTCCATATACACTACGATGCTCTGCGTATGCCCATCATGCGCATAAAAATCGAGAATTTCAGCGAGGCTAACATCGCCTAACTGACCCGATGACGCAACGGCTGAAAAGCCCACAGTGTGCGCTTCTGCCCAATCTATCATCGCCGCTGTAAGGGCACCAGATTGCGACACCAACCCCAAATTACCCGCGCGCTGTAGGCTTGTGGCAATGCCCGCGTTGAGCTTGCGATGCGGCCGCGCAATCCCTAGCGATCCTGATCCTAGCACGCGGATATTCAATTTTTTGGCGTGGGCCACCACAGCAGTCATGGCTGAGCTATCACGCGGACAACTAAATATGATTGCAGCGCCGCAGCCCTGAGAGGCTGCATGGCTAAGTGCCGCGAGCACGTGAGCGCCACTGCAGCTCAAACAAGCGAGGCCACCGCGGCCGTGAACACTTCCGGCAACATCAGCGAAAGCTTCGTCGCTACATTCAACCACTTTGGGCACAAGTGGCGACAGCGATAAGGTACTCAATAGCCAGCGGCTGAACGCAGTGTTGTCGTCGTGCTCGGCTTTGATCGCGGCTTCAGAATCCTCCAGCGCTATCTCAACAGACGACGGTGTCGCCAATAGATAGCCGGGCTCGGCATAAACAACGATGTGTGTGGGGTCGAACAGCGGGGTTAGGAAGTGTTTTTCCATCTCAAGCGTCGTTTATCCCCAGCATTACACCAATATGGGCTGCCGCACTCCGCCCCAACGCGGTCAAGGCGTAGCCACCTTCAAGGGTCGATACAATACGCCCCTGCGAGTGCCGTTCTGCTACTTCAACAATACGCGCGGTAATCCACGCATAATCGGCGTCACTCCAACCTAGGTTAGCGATATCGTCCTCTAAATGCGCATCAAAACCAGCGCTAATAAAAATAAGTTCCGGTTTAAAGGCATGCAGCGCCGGAAGCAACTGCAGGTTTACCACCGCGCGCATCACATCCCCGCGCGTGCGTGGAGGCAGTCCAACGTTGAGCATGTTTTTACCTAACGGCACTTCACCGGTAAATGGATAGAGTTGCTTTTGGAAAGTAGATACCATCAATAGATTAGGATTATCCGCGACGATGTTTTCAGTTCCGTTACCGTGATGCACATCAAAATCAATAATTGCGGCGCGGACGACACCATATTTAGCTACGCTGTGTAACGCCGCGATAGCAACATTGTTATAAAAACAAAACCCCATTGCCCGATCGCGTTCAGCGTGATGACCGGGCGGGCGAACGGCGCAGAACGCCCGCTGCACAGCACCTGTCATCACTAAATCGACTGCCTGTGCCGCGGCACCCGCCGCGTGCCGCGCGGCGTCAAGCGTAAAGCTGTTCATGACTGTATCCGCATCTATACTGCTATAGCCCTGCTTGGGCGCGCAAAACGCCAGACTCTCCAAGTGCCGCTGGCTGTGCGCACGCAACAGTTCTTCATCCGTTGCAGCGCGCGCAATGTGCGTCTGCACATAGTCCATCAGCCCCAGACCCAGCAAGTGATCGTGAATTGCATCTAAGCGTTCGGGACATTCAGGATGGCCACGACCCATTTCATGCCGAGCAAACAAAGGATGTGTGATGTAGGCTAACTGGGGCAGCATAAGCACCATTCAGTAAATAAACTATAGCTATATTTTGTCATGCTCTCATCACGGTGTGCGAATATTTTCAAATTCAATGGAACCAAAAAGTCGCGAAGCTATTCGTAGCTAGCGCCGCTTTCGCGCCGTGCCAACCGTTACAATGCTAACTTAATCAAAGAAGCGACCCCAACACGATGAATTCCCGCGCATTCTACTTAAGCATTGCCATTTTTTGTTTCGCTCTTTTGGGCGGTGCGTATTATTTACAACACGTTGAAAAACAATTTCCCTGCCCATTTTGTATACTGCAGCGCTATGCGTACTTAGCGATAGGCTTGGTCTGCGTGGTTGCGGCCGGTCACGGCCCACGCTTAGACGGCTGGGGCCGACGCATTTATGCCGCCATCCTCGCGTTTTTTGGATTAACCGGCGTGGTGCTGGCGGTATGGTTACTGTTGAAGGCATCAAATGATACGTCTTGCGGCGCCGATGCCGTGGCTGAGTTTGTAAACGGCCTGCCGCCAGCGGGCTGGTACTCGGACTACTTTTTTGCCAATGGCGGTTGCGCCGAAAAGTGGCCACCAATTTTAGGCCTGTCGCTTTCGATGTGGTCGTTAATTTGCTTTAGCGTGTTAACAGTTCTAGCGATCATCTCGCTACGAGCAGCGATATCCTCGCAGCAGCACAATTAATGTCATCAACTATCTCCTTCGCCCGCGCCCTCACCTACGCGGGCGCAATTCCGTTTGTGGTAGCTACCACCGCGCTGTTTTTTTCCACAGCAAACCACCACGCCCTGTTTAGCAAACTACTCATCACCTACGCAGTCGTGATTGCATCATTTTTAGGCGGCATACAGTGGGGTGTTGCTATCAGCGCGATAGAAACTGCGCCCACCAGCGCACGTAATCTACTGTTTATTTCTGTGCTGCCTTCGTTACTAGCTTGGATAATTTTGTTCATCCCAACCAGCGGCGCACAATTTTTAGCGGCCGCCACGTTATTTGCTACCGTTTGGGCATTCGATGCGCTACTAGCGCTGCAAAAGCTCATCCCAAGCTGGTTTTTTAAACTCCGTTGTGCGATTTCGGCTATCGTTATAGCGTGCTTGCTTCTAGCTTACTTTAGCCCCGCATGATCGGACGCCGACCAATTTATATCCGCCCTAACCATAGCAAAGTTGTCGATGCCCTACGCGGCTTTGCCTTGCTAGGTATTTTTGTTGTCAATATCCAAAGCTATTTGTGGGGCTTGAGCGGCCCAACGCTGGGCGTACTTGATGCCAACAGCAGTGTTTGGGATGCCGCTGCATTGCTATTTGTAGCCACCATTTTTGAGTACAAGACCTACCCTATTTTTTGCTTTTGTTTCGGCTACGGATTTGCTGTGTTGGCTCGAAAGTGGCGTATTTTGGGCGTTAGGAGCGCCGAGTTTTTTTCCAGACGCTTAAAGTTCATGCTAATTTTAGGCTTATTGCATGGCACTGTCATTTGGTTTGGCGACATTTTAGCGCGCTACGCCATCGCTGGTTTTGTTTTAAAACGCGGCATCACCAACGGCCCGCGCGCCAACTGGAATCGTTTTAAATTTTGGATTTCCATCCATATTGGCGTGAGCCTTATACTGATTCTATTGGGCGTGTTGGGCGCATTATTCTCACCTTCGTCATATTCTGTGGACGAACAATCGGCGTCCGCGCGCGCTGCTTTTTTAGCCACCCACACCATTTATTTAACAGGTGACTACCTAACCCAAACCGGCCAGCGCATCAGCGATTACCTGCTCGTCATGTCTAGCGCCCTGTTTTTGATTCCTGCAATGGTGAGCTTATTTTTATTAGGCGCCCTCACGGCCCAGTGTCGATTACTTACCTTAGCGCATTTACCAAGGGTAAAACAGTTTTGGCGCCAAGTGGCGTTCACCACCTTTGCCATCGGCGTACCCATGAGTCTTTCGTTCGGCACCCTGCAATTGCAGGGTTCGCGCAGCGATGATGTCCTGCTCCACATCATTACCGCGGCACTTGGTGAGTTTGGCCCTGTGTTGGCGATGGGCTATATTGCCGTGATCGCGCTACTCGCCCGCCCACCCGATCAAGCAGCGCCGTGGCTCTATCGTCTCTTTGCGCCCGCTGGGCGCGTAGCCTTAAGTTTTTACATCAGCCAATCAGTACTAATGCTAATTTTTCTGAATGGTTTTTTTCCGGCCATCACGTTCCCCTTCCGTGATTCGCAACTTGGCTTGCTGGGACTGAGCATGAGCTGCTACGCGGTGTTGCTTGCAGTAGCCCATATGTTTGCCCGCTACAACATGCAGGGGCCACTGGAGATTTTATGGCGCCGGTATACCAATCATAGTGCTGTTCGCACCGTCTTAGTACCGCCTGAAGACGCCCGTAAATAGGGCGTTTTCAAGGCGTTATTTCTGCATGATTCGCTAACGCTGTAAGGCAAAATTTGTAGTCGTTGTCTCGCGCACGAGCACAGTTACTTTTATGGCGTCTCGGTCTTTAGGTGACCATGGCAGCGGTACATTGTCTGGCACCACTTCTAGTTGTTGCTCTCCAGTGGCAACGAAATCAAACGTGTAGCGGCCTTGACCGTTGGTGCGCGCGAGGTAGCGGCCGTTAAGCAACAAAGTCACATTGGCAACGCCCGCTTCATCGGCTTGCCGCGTGCCATCTCCATTATTGTCAAAAAACACCGTGCCTTCGAGGCGCCCAGCGCCGACGCTATTGGCGCCGCCATTTAAGCCGCTTTTTCGACCCAACGGTATTTGGTTCCTGCCAGCTGATGCACTATAACTAATCAAAAACAACACACTCCCAGCTTCGGTAAGGTTCGCAATAATGGGCAACGCAGCAATTTCAAAAGGCGACAGCAACGACGTGTCGCGTTTGATGCGGCCTCTGCTTAAAGTGTAATGCGCGGAAAACGACCAGCTTCGGCTTAGCGGCGTGGCAAACTGCACGGCTATATTGCGGGTGTTGGCAGTAAAGGTGTCTTCACTAGTGACACTCGCGTTTAGCCCCAATTTCGCCGCCGCTTCGCTTCGGTTGCGCCGACTAGATTGCGTGCCGCCAACCACGCCGCTAATGCTAGCAGACTCCGTGAAGGGCACCGGCAGCGAGCCCACTACATTCCAAATCCAGCTACCGTCCCGTCGCGCGTTGTTGCGGTCAATTTCATAGCTCAGCGCGGTCGAAAGGGCATCTTGTGTACCAATTTTCCACGCTTGATCAAACCCGATTCGCACCATGTCAGATTTTGGCGACCGGAGCCAGCTTGAACGCCATTGTGTGTTGCCGAACCGATTAGTCTGATTAAAGCTAAGCTGTATTGCGTTGGCCTTCGAATCCCCAGTGCGCACCGTTAACGCTGCGTTGATACTCGCGGTATTGCTCAGCTGGTAGCCAGCGTTGGTGGTCGCAAAAAGCGACGCATCGCGGTTGGCATTATTGATAACTTGGATGCGGCTACTAAGCTCACTGCTGAAGCCAAAGGACCATTGCCGAGTTGCCGTATCTGCACGGTACATCAAGCCCTGCAAATCGCCCGGCAATGCACTATTGCCCCATGTCAAATTTGGTTGAAAGTAGTACAAACTTGCCGCTTGTCGCCACGCCGGTGTACGCCAACTTAAGTCTTGCCAGACACCAAGAGCGCTTGAAGCAGCGACGATGGAATTTGCCGTTGGCTGTATCCGCGACAAAACCATGCCAACCTGAGTTTGCAGGCCGTAAACGCTGTCAACAAGCACTTTACTACCACTATTATATTTGCTAAAACCCTCTGGGGTGGCCCACGGGGCACGGCCCTGCCATGCGCCAGTTAAATAAACACTGCTGCTATTTTGCTGGCTATTGATGTTAGATGAATCCGCGCTCGCACCCTGTGATACGCCGAGCGATTGCATAAACTGCGCCGCTATATCAATGCGCGGTTCGGCTGATTGTGGCGAATTTACCGCATTAACGGGGTTCACGCGCGCTTGGCCGCCAAAGGAAAATAATTTTCCACCGCTAGCGCTAAATCCATCCAAATTCCGCCCTGAAAACAAGCCCACACGTCCAAACGAAGCATTCAGCGCCGTGCCGAGCCGCTGATACTGCGCATTGGCGCCTTCAATTGGCACCGACGGCAGTGTGAGCCGGCTAAACCCGCGGGCTAAGGGCGTCACAGCCGAATCAATCGTGCCAACGGCATGGTTGCCCAACCAGCCGTAATTAAACGGCATGGCACGCTGATCGAAGCGCCAAAGTGCGCGGCGCTGGTTGTTGCTACTGGTATTATCACCCGCTGCGGTACTGTCACTTAAATTTACGGTCAGTGCCAACGCCCCATAATGTTGCGTGTCCATGGCAACGGCCGTCGATAAGCCAGAGGACCGACTTGTTAGGTTATTAGCGCTAGTGGTATTGAGTTGGTAATCGAAGCGCATGCTTCGCGGGAGCCCGAGCAAGTTTTCTTGTTCGCGCTGCAATTCGGCAGCAGTGGGCTCAGGTTGTACCTCAATGGTCAATACCCGATCTTCGTAATTTACTTTTGATGCAGGCTCTGGTTTCGCAGGGGCGGCGGCCGGAACTGCCTGCGCCTGCACCTGTGCGTACACGAACGAAGGTACAAAAATCGGCACCAGTAACGCAACAAGAACTGCGCGCACAGCGCTGGCGCATTGCCGCAAGCGAACCCTATGCGTCATCTCAGTTTCACGTTGTCACAGCTTTCCGATTGCGTCGCTTCACGGTTTATTGAAAACGCGTTCTAACGCTGCGGCGCTGATTGACTCCGCAATACTTAAAACTAAGCCTTCAAGTTTGCCCTTCACGGTGAACGGTAACGCAGGCGTTATCGGCGTATTTGGATCGTTCGCGCGGGTAACGGTAAAGCCCACTTCGCGGACCTCTCCGGGTAAAATTGGCGTTGTCATCGGCACGACATCTAACTTTTCCCCAGTGGCATCCGTCCCCTGCAAAAATCCCGACAGCCGCCCCGTGGCTTTACCCGTGTTTTCAACCTCTAACATCGCGACGGCTTGCTTATCGCGTACGACGACACGATGCGATTTAATTTTAAGCGCAGGTGCTGCGTCACCAACTACTACATACACAATTAACCCCAGCCGCGCCGAAAACGGCAGTGCAACCGCACCTGATTTTGTACGCTGCTCTTGGCCTTCAATCATGATCGCAAAGCGACATTCTTGCGGCTTTACATCAGCAGGTACATTCACTTCAAACCGATAGCGATAGGGCCGATTGGGCAACACATTTACTTCTTTTCGCTCGATTGCGACCCAAGGGCGGCAGCTATTTGCCGCCAAGTCATCACTAAACGCGACGGACGCATCCGGGTTCAGCGTCCAATCATTGGTTTTAATCGTGTAGCGACCAGCGCTTGATTCTGAATTCGAGAGCTCAATAGTCTCGCGTAGCTTTTGTCCTGCCTTGGCTTGCAGCTCAAAACGTGGCGGCACCACAGCCAGTGCAAACTGCGCGCTGGCGGGCACGGCGAATAATGTGCCTAAACCGGCTATTGCCGCTAACAGGACCCCTATGAAATTCCTTGCATTGCCCTGTAGTTCTGTTGAAGAACCCATATCTACCTCAGCCAATAAACATTTCATTTATCTACTTCAAAGAATAATTCTACCGCTTGGAAGCCTGCTAAATTTTTTCCATCTCCGACGATACTCACGTCAAGCGTGTCGAGCAGGAATGCATCTTTCACTATCCCTTCAAACACCAATACACGCCCGCCCCCCTGCAGCGCACCAGGCAATAAGCGCCCCTGCCCACGCCAACTTACATTAA
The DNA here is from genome assembly GCA_031409495.1 of Betaproteobacteria bacterium. GTDB lineage: Bacteria > Pseudomonadota > Gammaproteobacteria > Burkholderiales > Usitatibacteraceae > JANMDR01. Next base: position 15,147 of record JANNXI010000083.1, on the reverse strand, counting down.
ACGTGCCGCTATCTGCCCCATTGGTCATACGTTGATACAAACGAATTTTTGTGCCTAACCACGGCGTAAGATTAAGCCGCAGTGCCACACGCACGCTGGCTTCAACTTGATTATCACGTTCGCGCCCCGGCCCAAAACTGCGCCAGCGCAATTGGGTTGCCGGCGTGCTCAATGTAGTACCCGTTTCGTCCACCCGCACCGCGCTTGCGGTGACCGAAATCGAAGGTGTGAGCGGTGCGGCTTGGGCAAACACGTCGCGCGCGACTGGGGCCGTTAGCAGCACTAACAGCATCAAGATAATGCCTACCGTTTTCATGGCGAGGTAAGCGTGTAGGTCACGCGACCAGTATAAGTGCCTGCGGCCACAACGGCGCTATTGGCGTAGTTAAACGCTAAGCAGCTTTCGAACCAGCGGTTTTGCGGCGACGTATAAATAGTTTGCGTTGTTCCCCCTACAAAAGTCCCGCTAGGTATCGTGGGAACCGCATCGCCGTTACCCCCCGATACCCAAGAAATCTGGCTAAACGCAATAATGAGGCCGCCGTTCGTTAAACTCGCAGGGGACGTAACTGACAACGTGCCAGCAGTGCCGACAACCGGCGAGCGCAAAAATCCAGCTACATAAATTTGGGTGGCTGGCGCACAGAAGACAAAATTATCGTACAGGCTATTGGCCACTGGGCTATTAGATGCCATCGCCCGCACACCTGCGCCTACGCTCGCTGCGGGCACAGTGACGCTAACTTCATTGATGATTGCGCTGTTGGAAGGTACACCGCCGCTTTGAATGGTGCCACCCCCACCAATGACAGCGCCCCCTGTTCCTACTTGCAAATAAATTGCACGAGGTGCCGCTGCCAACGTCACCACGTAGGCATGCGCTGTGCTGCCGAGTAGCAGCGCGCTCACAACGACAACTTTAAAAATTGCTGAAAACGATGTCGATGTCATATGACCCTTCATAACGAATAACGGGTGCCACGCGGCACCCGTTATTAAATTCCTAACTTATAGCCACAATCGAGAAAGCGGTCGCACATCTGCAGCAGTTTCTCTTCAAGTTTTAGGGTTGAGTGACGGTATAAACAACTCGCCCGTTAACAGGACCGCCACCGTAAGTACCGGAAGCTGGCACACCTGTATTGGCGTAAGCAATTGCCCATTGGCCTTCAACGCGTACCACACCGGCTGTTGGTGCTAAGGCAGTTGCAGTGCCGTTGCCACCGCCTGCAGCATTGTTGAACGTCGGGTGGGCGATAACGCCGTTAGTAAAACCCGGCGTAGTCGCAGCTAACGCCGCGGGCGTGACGGTAATTTCTGTCCAAGGAATATTTTGCCCGACCGTTCCGTTGTTAAGCTGGCCATTTGTGAACGAATTTAGCGATAAAGTGGTACCCGCATTGCCAAAAATCCGCACCGTAACGGCGGAGCCGCCCGCTGGAACATCACCACCAGTAGCGGCAACCGCAGTACCGTTACCCACGTTTGCAGCTGCAGGCGACATATCCATTAAATTGATTGCACCGCCGGTTGTAAAACCAGCGCCGCTTGCACCAATGCGAATATAAAGCACTCGAGGAATCACAACACGAAAATCAAGCGATGCTGACGCCGTGGCACCTGCCGCTGCCGGAGCAACCAGTGTTGAATTTGCAAGCGCCAAGCCTGACGTCAACGCCAAAGAAACCAGCGCGCCTTGCAACAAAGTATTTTTTGGAAATTTCACTTTAGTACTCCTTAAACAAATCAAGATTTAGGGTTGAGTGACGGTATAAACAACTCGACCGTTATTAACGCCAGCGCCACCGTAAGTACCAGCGGCTGGCACACCCGTATTGGCGTAAGCAATTGCCCATTGACCTTCAACGCGTACCACACCGGCTGTAGGTGCTAAGGCAGTTGCAGTGCCAAGACCACCGCCTGCGGCATTGTTAAACGTCGGGTGGGCAATACTACCGTTAGTAAAACCCGGCGTAGTTGCAGCTAACGCCGCTGGCGTTACAGTAATTTCTGTCCAAGGGATATTTTGCCCGACCGTTCCGTTGTTAAGCTGGCCTGTTGTGAACGAATTTAGCGATAAAGTGGTACCCGCATTGCCAAAAATACGCACCGTAACGGCGGGGCCGCCCGCTGGAATATCACCACCAGTAGCGGCAACTGCAGTACTGTCACCCACGTTGGCAGGTGCAGGCGCCATATCCATTAAGTTAATAGCGCCGCCAGTAGTAAAACCAGCGCCGCTTGCTCCGATGCGAATATAGAGCACGCGCGGAATCACAACCCGATAATCAAGCGATGCCGACGCCGTGGCAGCTGCGCCTGCCGGAGCGACCAGTGTTGAATTTGCAAACGCCAAGCCTGACGTCAACGCCAATGACGCCAATGCACCTTGCAACAAAGTATTTTTTAGAAATTTCATTTTAGTACTCCTTAGATAAAAATTGAATTGTTTGCTACAAGGACTTACGTGCCGCAAATTGAATTGGATGTGAAACTTGAACTTGCACTTGCACTTGCACTTTGGCAACTTGCTTAGTGCACTATCAAAATTTCCATGTCGCCACTATAACGCTTAGAACCGCGCTGCGGATTGGCAATTAACAATGTGTGACTTCGTGGTTTTTACTCCTGTAGGCATGAAAACGAATGGCGAAACACTTAAATGTGATGGATCACACACCCAATACGTAAGGAGAAACTCACCTATAAATGCTTGTAAACGCCCTATTTACGGGCATCTTCAAGTCACAACATATTTATCTGCAGCCTTGGCGGTACCCGTTACGCACATTGCCATATTGAATTCCCACCATATATTGCGAGAGCACCAAGTGACGAACGGACACTGGGGGGGGATTAACGGTCGATCGCCGCCATCCGCTTGGCGTTGTATCTTGGCCCTGCCACTCTATCTAGTGCTGCTGCCAATTTTGCCAGTGTGGCACTGTCCAATTTCACGTCTGCCGTGGCCACATTTTGCTCTAGATACTTGCTGCGTTTGGTGCCGGGTATGGGCACGATATCTGCCCCTTGATGCAATACCCAAGCCAGCGCTATTTGTGCGGTCGTTAAGCCGTGCGCTTTGGCAAGTTCACTTACCACACTGGCAGCGGCCACATTGGCGTCAAAATTGGCGCCTTGAAAGCGTGGGTCAGAATTTCTGAAATCAGTTTCGGGATAGTCTTCCGCGCGCTTGACATTGCCGGTTAGAAACCCGCGTCCCAAGGGGCTGAAGGGCACAAAACCGATGCCTAATTCACGTAACACGGGCAAAATTTCGGCTTCGATGTTGCGTTCCCACAAGGAATATTCACTTTGCAAGGCGCTGATGGGGTGCACCGCGTGGGCACGGCGAATATTGGCAACACCGGCTTCGGATAAGCCCAGATAGCGCACCTTGCCTTCAGCCACTAAGTCCGCCATGGTGCCCACTACATCTTCAATTGGCACCACTGGATCGATGCGGTGTTGGTAGAGTAAATCGATGTAATCAGTGCCCAGCCTCGTCAATGAGCCTTCTACAGCCCGCCTTATGTGCGCGGGTTCACTGGTTACATCGCGTCCGGTTTTGCCCTCAATGTCAAACCCAAACTTGGTTGCGATGACAACGGCAGACCGTTTCCCTTTAAATGCGCGGCCCAACAAGCGCTCGTTTTCATAGGGGCCATAGGCTTCTGCGGTGTCAAAAAAAGTCACACCAAGGTCAATTGCGCGGTGCAATGTAGCCAGCGATTCAACCTCATCGGCGGCACCATAAACAGCGCTCATGCCCATACAACCTAAGCCTTGGCTGGAAACGACTAAGCCACTACTACCTAAATTTTTAGTTTTGAGCATAAGTTGCGTCCTTCAGTTTTATTTACATTTCTTTGGTGTTTGAGGCGCATTGAGGTCGAGTAGAGACCGACAATTTCTTTCAACCGCACCGCGATTCATCGAGGGTAATTGCGGTGTAGCCGATAGCGTCTTAATACTCAAAGCAGCCGAGCTGGCCGATGCGTTACCGGCTGCGTCCACAGCGGTTACTACATAGTTGTACGTGGTTTCAGGCAACAGGTTGGTATCTACAAACAACGGCGTTGCAGTTGTGCCCACAACGCTGCCGTTACGCGAAACACGATAGGCAGAAACACCGGTATCGTCTAGCGATGCTGTCCAGTTTAGGTTGATTTGCGTTGCGCCGAACGGCTCAGCGCTTACCTTACTGGGCATGGTCGGTGCGGTGGTATCCACAAATACGACGCTGGCTAAGTATTCGGTAATGCCTTCACTCGCGGCCGTTGTCACGATATTGCGAAAGGTGGCGTTTTGAATGGCTGCGTTGTCCTTTACCGTATCCATGAAAGCAACTTCGATCAAAATTGCTGGCATTTTAGCGCGCCGGTTTTCGCCATAATCACCTGCAAAGCCTTTTACGCGACGATCTGACCAGCTAGCATCAAAATCTTTACGGATGGCGGCAATAATTTTGTTATGCACAAAATCGGCTAATTTTTTACTCTCAACTTGATAGCCGTTAGCATTATCGTAAAGCGTTTCCGTACCCGTGCCGCCGCCGCCGTTGTTGTGGATGCTCACCATCACATTAGTGGCAAAACCAGTTTGATCTACCCAATTTGCGTAGAGCGGGCGGCAACCGATATCGTTGTCATAGTCATCATAGGGCTTACCGGCAGAATTGCTTCCGGTAAGCACGTTGTATATGGATGCCGGTGCGCCTTGCGCCTTGATGTGATAACGGGCGGCTTCTTGCCATTTTGGTTTGCCCGATTCGCCATTACCGGCATTTTTGTCAATGTTACGCGTGGTGCGCACAATCGCGCCTAAGTTACGTAGCTTGTCGTCGAGCAGGGTAATAAATTCAAAGTTTGAAAAATCTTCCACCACCCCCATTTGGTAGCTGCGCTGCAGGTTCCAGCCGCCGTTGTAAAACGTCCAGCCGTGCCCCGCGCTGGTGGTGATGCGCGTGCCGCGCACCGGCACATAAGGACTCACACCTGTTTGGGCGAGCAAGGTTTCGCGAAAGCTTTGCGTTGGCTTGTCATTCATCATGCCCGCTTCGGCTAGATAATGCGTCAGGGGCTGGCCATTAATCTTTGTTTCAAATTGCACTTGAGGGGCATCGGCCAAATATTCCAGCATCGATTCTGACACCACGGCGTGAATATTGCGCAGGGTTTGCTCAAAGCGCGCGGTTCCTAAGCCCAACCCTAAAATCGCATCATTCAAATCAAGGGTAATTTTGCCTTCATGCTCGGTCGCATCCAGCAACCGTAAACTGTTTTGCGATTGATCCGCCCCGCTGCGGGCTGATGGCGACATGTTTTCAGCTACACCAGCATAATCACGCATGGTATTCATGGCGGCAATGACGTTTTCCACCTCCACGCGCATGTTTTCTAACGCTTCATCTCGGCTTTTTACCGTTGGCGGGGCGGCGACTGTCAGATTCTGCTTAGCCACTTCCGCGCGGTCTTGCGCCATTTCCTGCATTTTTAAGCGCACACGAAAGTCCAAACCATGCGCGGCCGCCGGCGCAGCGACTAACGCTTGCAAAACAGCAGCAGCTAAAACCGCTTTGAGCAATCGAGATTTGATCATTTTCGATGTCATTTTTAGCTCCAAAAAAGAGTTGAAAACTGCGTTTAAGCAACATTGGTAGAAAGTGTATCACCTTGCGCATTTATGAACATAACAATACCAATATAAAACCAATTTTAATTTTCAATCGGTTTTCGCGCACCAAGTCATCAAGAACTCAGCCTGCCTGCGTTACACTTCTAGCACATGAACAAACCTAAAATTTACGGCCTAATTTTGGCCGGTGGCCGCGGCAGCCGTATGGACGGCTTAGACAAAGGCTTGGCGAAACTTAAGGGTAAGCGCCTTATCACCCATTGTTTAAAATCACTTGCACCACAGGTGAGTGAAATCGTCATCAGCGCTAATCGGCACTTGGAAACCTACGCCAAACTAAAGCACAACGGCACACCGGTACAGGTAGTTGCCGACGTGTTCGAAAACTACCAAGGCCCGCTGGCTGGCATGCACGCTGGCTTAGTGGCACTCACGCAAATGGTGACACCCCCTGACTATGTGCTGGTTATGCCAACAGACACGCCGCACATGCCAAAATGCCTTGTAGAGCGCCTATATTCGGGCATCTCCAAGGCATCGTTAAACTGCGCTTACGTGACTGTGGGCGGCGCCATGCATCCGCTAACTTGCCTAGTGAAGCTTGATGTGTTGCCAACCTTGCAGCAATTTTTACTCGCGGATGACCGGCGCGTGCGCAATTGGATTACCCGCTTAAACAGCGTAGCCGTTGCCTTTGACGACTACCCAGACGCATTTACCAATTACAACACCGCCGCCCAACTGCGGACGCCCACGGCAACAAAAGCCGATAAATTACCTAAGCAGGATAGCTAGACATGGCGCGTCGTCATTCCCGCAAGCTCACGTTTCGCCCGCCTCTACCGCGCTGCGCGATAGTCTGGTTTCCGCCCTTCCCGGCAGATTCTGCTATTGAACCATTTCGGGCAGCTAACGATCCGGCGGCGGCCAACATGCCCGCACACGTGATGCTGGTGTTCCCGTTTCACACCGTGTTAACGCCGCTGCAAATCGCCTCCCACGTTAAGAAAATTGTCGGTAATTGGCCGCCGTTGCCTATAAGCATTCGCGATATTGAAGGATTGCTCGACACCTTCGTGCTGCTGATGGTACGCGACCGCGCCGAAGCGCTTACGCAATTGCACGACAAGCTTTACACCGGCGTGCTAGCGCCATTTTTACGTGACGACATTGTGTTTCAACCGCACATAACCGTGGGCCGCGTACCTTACCGCACCGATCCCACCGCAGCCGAGCATGATCCCGCTTTTGACGCCATGCTTAGCGCCGCAAGCGTGCAAATTCGCGGTGAGTGGCAGTTTGTACTACGTGAATTAGCGGTGATTACCCTACCCGAAACGGGCGCAATTAAAGTGGATCATCTTGTGCCGTTAAATTTTTTGTAAAACGCTTTTATAAGATAACTATGCAAACCTTGCGCAACGCAATAACTGAAGCCATAGCAGCCGACGAATTTGACCCAAATTCAATGCCCGTTGACAAGGCGAAAGCCTTTATTGGCGGGCTTATGCAGCCACTTACTGAAGCCGAAACGCTGCCTTTGGCCGACGCACTTAATCGCGTGCTGGTAGCAGATGTATTGTCACCGTGCAACGTGCCACCACATCGCAATTCAGGCATGGACGGCTACGCCTTGAGCCTTGCAAACTTTACGCCGCAGCGCCAATACAAGGTGGCCGCAACCAGCTTTGCAGGCGCACCCTTGCCAGCTGATTATTCACTAGGGCCCGATGCGTGCATTCGGCTATTCACCGGTGCCGTCGTGCCCGAATGCTGCGATATTGTCATTATGCAAGAGCGCGCAACGGTTATTGATGGCACTGTCAGTTTTGACGGCGCTGCAACCCTAAACCAAAACATTCGTCAAGCCGGAGAAGACCTAAAAGCGGGAGAAATTACCCTTGCCAAAGGTCGGCAATTGCGCCCCGCTGAGCTTGGTTTATTGGCTTCGTTGGGGTTAAGCCACGTTCGTGTTTTACGCAAACTGCGCGTTGCGTTTTTTTCCAGTGGTGATGAATTAGTCGCTGCGGGAATTCCCCTGCAAGCTGGCCAAATTTACGATTCTAACTCCACCACCATCGCCGCGATGCTCGCACGCTTAGGCGCGGAATGCATCAATATGGGCAGCGTGCGCGATGACCCTGCCCTACTTGAGGCGGCACTCATTAATGCCGCCAACAATGCCGATGTGGTCATTAGCTCCGGTGGCGTATCAGTTGGTGAAGCTGATTTTATCAAGGGCCTGCTCAACAAAATTGGCGAAGTGGTATTTTGGAAAATAGCCATGAAGCCAGGCCGCCCACTAGCCTATGGAAAAATTCGCCGCACCAACAAAACAGTCGGAAACGCCCATTTCTTTGGCCTACCCGGCAATCCAGTATCCACAATGGTCACGTTCTACCAAATTGTGCGCCCTGCGTTGATGGCATTGCAGGGCTTTGCGCCAATCCCTCTCAACCCCACATTTAAGGTCGAATGCGTAAGCGCCATTAAAAAGGCAACAGGCCGTACCGAGTTTCAACGCGGCGTGCTGTTTACCGAAAATGGCCAAACCAAAGTGCGCACCACCGGCGCGCAAGGATCAGGCATTTTGAAATCGCTAAGCGACGCCAATTGCTTCATTATTTTAGGAGATGATGTTGGCAACATCGCCGCGGGCGCGTTGGTCGATGTGCAGGTTTTGGAGGGGGTGATTTAGCTGGAGCGTTTACAGGCACTTTTTAGATAGGATTTACGCAAAAGTGTTCCATCATCATACTTTGGATCTTCCATCTAAATGAGCTAGTCGGCGATGCCCTAAAATACGGCTTCTCCAACCCTTTATCGTAACCCCTGCAGCACCACCATCGCCGCTTCAGCTTTATCCACTGGCACAAAAATATGATCATGAAACGCCGCTGCCATTACATTGCAACTGATTCCGGATTTGCTTAGTGCTGCGGCTACTGCCGCCGTGAGCCCTACGGCTTGCAGATCGGAATGGACGGTTAGCGTAATCCATGCCGCGCGAAACAGCGGCGCAAAATGTGCGGCGGTGGCGGCGGATTCTTCTAGCACAACGGTTAAGCCTTCGGTTTCGCAAAACGTGGCGAGCGGCTCAATTCCGGCAAGGCTAGACTGTGCGGGTACGCTGCAAAAAACATATACGCCGCTGTTTAATAAGGGCTTAAGTGATTGCAACAGCGTGTTTAAATCGCGGATTGCAATTGCGGTTGCGGTTGCGGGGGCGGTCATATCGGCAGGTGTGCAAAAACTTGAGCTGGGCAAGGCTATTTCGGCAGCCGAGTAAAACGATACTGGCTGCGAAACTCAAATTTTCCCGCGGCGCTTTCTTCTTTCAAAATCTCTATTTCTGCCCCGCTCAAGCGCAAGGTGTAGCGCATGGTGGATTTTGCTTTGTCTTTTAGGGTTTCAGCGTCTGCTACAACCTCTAACACGCCATTTGTTAACGCGCTGGAAACAACAGTGGCAGTGATAATCTCCCCCGCTTTTGCAGCGGTGAATGTGATGGCTTTTGCGGGCAAATCAATTTTTAGCCGGTCGTATGAATGGATAATTTTGCCGGGACCATCGTCGTACACATAGTGCAGCGCTAGCTCGTTGGGGTTCAGCAATGCCGCATAAAGCTGCGTGGGCAAAGTGACCTTGCCAAACGGCGGCTGATAGTCACGATACTGCAAACTCCCGCGCCATGCGCCTTCGAGCGCGGCAACGGCGGGCACGGGTGTGGGATCATACAGGGCGTAGCTTGGCGCGGACACAAACGTAGCAACGGCTAGACAAGTAAGTGTTTTAGCTAAAACAAGGGCAAATGGCAATTTGTGCATTTTTGGGGGCTTTTGATGTGAATGACAAGTTGGCAGCGGAAGAAACCTACCCGCGACTAAAAATTTCCCGTCCGCCACGCATCGCCTCTATCCGCTCCATGAGTAAATCTACATCCGCAGGATTATCGGCAAAGTTTAGGTTTTCGGTATTTACAATTAGTAATGGCGCGGCATCGTAAGTATAAAAAAACTGGGTGTAGGCGGCTGACAAGGCGCTTAAATATTCTTCGGTAATGGTTTTTTCCATGCTGCGCGCTCGTGTTTCGATACGGCGCATTAGGGTATCAACGGAGGCTTGCAGCACGATGACTAAATCTGGCGTGGGTGTGCGGGGCTTTAGGTGATGATAAAGCTGGGTATACAACGCAAATTCTTGATCGTCCAAGGTGAGCTTGGCAAACAAGGGGTCTTTCTCAAACATATAATCGGCCACGATTGGCTTGGCAAATAAGTCTTGCTGCGCCAACGCGCCCAATTGGTTTGCACGCTGGAATAAAAAAAATATTTGCGTAGCAAGGGCATGACGCGCCATATCGCGATAAAACAGGGGCAGGAAGGGATTGGCGGCTGGATCTTCTTTTAAAACATCTGCGTTCATGCGAGTGCTGAGCGCACGTGCCAGCGTAGATTTACCAGCGCCGATTGGGCCTTCGATCGCTAGAAAATTCGGTTTCATGTTTCCAAATACTGTTTGGAGACGCCCGTATTTAGGGCGTCTTTGGGAATTTCCGGAGCCAGTTGCAGCTTATTCACCGGCAGCTTTACAATACCTTGCAGCGCGCTTTCAGGGGTTGTGTTAAAAGCAACTAGCAAGGCGGATACCGACTGATTGTGCACCATTTCGTCCGGTGCAATTTCTGCCAGTGGCACCAGCACAAATGCCCGTTGATGCAACCGGGGATGGGGAATGTGCAAGTTATCGTCGTTCACCACGGCATTACCGTAGAGCAAAATATCGCAATCTAGGGTGCGCGGGCCATTGCGCAGTAATCGACGGCGCTGGTGTTCGGCTTCAATATTTAACAGCGCTGCGAGCAAGGCTTGCGGGGTAAGGCCAGTGCTAATTTGCATCACAGCGTTAACGAATGCGGGCTGATCTGCATAGCCAACAGGTGCCGTACTATACAGTGAAGATGCCCGTATTTGGTGGGTTTGCGGCAGATTAGCAATTTCTGCCATGGCACGATATACCTGATCAACAGGCTGCTCTAGATTGCTACCAAGCGCTATATATGCGGTCTGCATCTGTGTCTGTGTCTGCATCGCGTTTGCGTTTGCGTTTGCGTTTGCGTTTGCGTTTGCGTTCAAGTTAGCTAACTGTGGCATGGCTAAACACTAACCTTGCTCCGGCTTAAATTGCTCGCCGTAGCGGTCATCTGGGCGCGCATAGTCTGCAGCCGGCACTATTTTGGGGCGCGTACCAGTACCAGTAGCTGTGGCTGTGAGGGTGGTTGCGGTACTCGACGCGTTTACCGCTGGCGCCGCACCGCTATTTTTGCGCCCACGGCTACGGCGCTTCTTCGGTTTTGGTGATTCATCGGCCATGAGCATTTGGTTTTGCTCATCTTCGTTGGCGAATTGAAATTTTTCCCACCAATGGGCAATTTCAATATCAGCGTCACCTACTTGGGCGCGTAGTTCGTAAAAATCATAACTAGCACGGAACCGCGGATGGGCTAGGGTGCGGAATGCTTTACCCTTGGAACGCCACGCAAATCGGGGCTGTGCAGCCCATAGCTCTTTGATGTTGGCGTCTAGCCGACGCGGTACCGCGAGTGATTTTCTTTGTGCGTCGAGTACGTCATCCATCGCGGTATGCAGCGCCACCATCGGCAATTCGCCCTTCGCCTCCAGCCTTTCGGCGCGAGGCGTCACTTCATGCCAAAACAACGCTGCAAATAAAAACGCGGGCGATACGCCTTTGTCTTGGGCAATGCGCTCATCGGTGCGCGTGAGCACTAAATTAATGAGCTTCATGGCTTGCGGATTATTGGCCGCCCGATCCAAAATAGCAAACATGCCGGCCTGCAATTGCAGTTCTTGCAGCTTGGCCAAACACTTTACGGCGTCGCCTGAGAGCAGCATCTTCAGTGCTTCGTCATACATCCGCGCGCTGGGTACGTTTGCCAACAGCGGCTTCAGCTCAGCAATCGGCGCCTGGGTGGCGGGATCAATCTGGAAATCTAATTTACCGGCCAGCCGTGCCGCCCGCAACATGCGCACTGGGTCTTCGCGGTAACGGGTTGCGGGGTCGCCAATCATGACGACAGTGCGCCTTTTTACGTCTGCAAAGCCGTGCACATAATCCCAAACCGTTTCTTCTTCTGGGTCGTAAAACAGCGCATTCATGGTGAAATCGCGGCGCACGGCGTCGTCGCCCATGTTGCCATACACGTTGTCACGCAAAAGCCGACCATGTTCGTCGGCATGGGCTTTTTTATGGCGAAAGTCGTCGCTAGCGGTATTGTTATTGTCATTGTTGCTGTTACTACCACCGTTACCAGCCCGCCCGCTACGCTGGTCGGGGCGACGGCGCGAGGATGTTTGCTCTTCAATTTCGAGTGGTTCACCTTCATCAGGCTCGATTTCGTCGGCCGCTGGATGATTGGCACGGAAGGTGGAAACTTCGATCGTCTCTTGGCCAAACATCACATGCACAAGCTTAAACCGCCGCCCGATAATGCGCGCACGGCGAATTACGCTGCGCACTTCTTCGGGTGTGGCGTTGGTGGCAACGTCAAAATCTTTAGGGTGACGACCCAAAATTAAATCGCGCACCGCCCCACCCACTACATAAGCTTTAAAATTTTCTTGCTGCAGCATCTCGCACACCCGTAGCGCGCCGGCGCTGATGTCGTTACGGTTAATACCGTGCTCAGACTGTTTGTATACTCGCGCGCCGCCACTCACCAAAGGTGCGCTTGTCGCAATTGCACTGCCGCCAGGCGCGCTGTCGGCCGCTGCAGCCTTGGCTTTCTTCCCAGCAAACATTTTTTCAATAAATTTTTTAATCATGATGCATTGTACTTTGCATTAGCGCGCCCGTTGGTAAGCCTTCTTAAAGCGATGATCGCGTTGCCAACGCTATTAACGCAGGGAAATTTGCGGCCAGTTAAGCTCGGTGGCTACGGCCGTTAGCTTGGCGTCTGCATCCACCGCAACAGGGTGGCTTACCTTGCGCATCAGTGGTAAGTCGTTGTGCGAATCGCTGTAGAACCAACTTTTGGCAAAGTCAGTCAATTGCTCACCACCTTCGGCTAACCAGCTTTCCAAACGCGCTATTTTACCCGCTTGAAACGATGGAATACCCTTGCCTAAGCCCGTATATCGGCCATCTTCAGCCTGCTCTAATTCACAGGCAATGAGCTTTTCAATGCCAAATGCAGCCGCTATAGGTTCAGTTATAAACTGATTGGTGGCGGTAATGATGGCAAATTTGGCATTGGGCGCTTGCGCACGATGGTGGGCGATAAGGGCATGGGCTTTTGGCAGTATCATGGTTGCGATGATGTCGGCCATGTAGCAATTGCGCCATCCATGGATTTCTTCCAAATCGCGCCCCGCTAAAATATTGGCCTGAAACTGCAAATATTCGTCGATATTGAGGGTACCGGCTGTGTATTGGCCATAAAAAGATTCATTTTTTTTCAGCCACGCGGGGCCATCCACAATGCCTTGCGCAATTAAATATTTTGCCCATGCGTAATCACTATCGCCAGCCAATAAGGTGTTGTCTAAGTCGAAAAGTACGAGTTCCAAGGTATGCAGCTTTCTCTAATTTTTTTGGCTATCCAGCTCACGGAGCAAGGCCAAGGTGATGGGTTTATTGATTTGAATCGCGTATTGATCCAAGCGCTCGATAGTATTAAAAAGTGTCGCCATGTCGCGGCGCCCATGACGCATCAAGTACGCCGCCACGTCGTCACGCAGGGTATAACCGCTGGATTGCGCATAGGCTTTTAGCGCTGCATGTTTGTCGTCATCACTGAGCGGCTGCAACCAAAACACCAAGCCACTCGCAAGCCGTGTGGATAAATCGCGACGCAGCAGTAAATCACGCGGACTGGCGGTGCCGGTAACAACCAGCGTTTGCGCCAATGTTGGCACATTTAGCGCGTTGATGAGATCGAACAAAATAGCTTGATCGGTGCTGCCTAAGGCATCAACATTATCTAAGCCGTAGTGCGCGGGCGTTGATTGTGGCCGCTGCAAGGCGGCAGCCAAAGGCTGTTGCAATAAATTAAACGCGGGTAAATCGGATTGCAGCGCCTGAAGCAGATGACTTTTACCCGAAAATGTCTCGCCCCATAGATAAATGACTTTGGGTAGCGTAGCCATCGGTGCGCTAAGACTTTGCAGTGCCGCCAAAGCCTCACGATTGCGCCCAGGCACGTAGTTGGCAAGGGTAGGCTTAGGCGGCGCGATGATATCGAGTAGTAGTTGTTCCACGTTGTGTATTATACCTGCAAGGGTATTCACTTATTGCTACACAAGCGCTTACAATTAGCGTTCACCCATTCCCACGAGCCAGCTATGATCCACACCCTTGATTCGATTCTTGCGCAGCGTTACTGGACCTGGGCAGCCACTATTTTGCTCACCGTCATTTGCGCAGCCTTGATGTTGGTTTCGCCCTACTGGAGCATCAGCGCGGTGGCGTTTGGCGTTTTGGCCTTTATCGGCTTAATGGATTTTACGCAAACGCGACAGGCGATTCGCCGTAACTACCCGCTGCTAGCGCATTTTCGCTTCTTGTTTGAATATATCCGGCCTGAAATTCGTCAATATTTTATTGAGTCCGATGCCGACGCCCTACCCTTTTCGCGAGCCGAACGCGCTATTGTGTACCAACGTGCGAAGGGCGACGTTGATAAGCGCGCCTTTGGCACCATGCTCAATTTTTACGAGCCTAATTACGAATGGATGAACCATTCGGTGATGCCCGCCACCATTAAAAGTCAAGATTTTCGCATCACCATCGGCGGTGACGCCTGCAAACTTCCCTATGAAGCCAGCGTATTCAATATTTCTGCGATGAGTTTTGGCGCGTTGTCGGCTAATGCAGTGATGGCACTGAACGAAGGCGCACGCTTGGGTAAGTTTTATCACGACACCGGCGAAGGCTCTATTTCGCGCTACCACGGCGTGGTAAAACATGCCGATGGCACAACGACTGGCGGCGGCGATTTGGTGTGGGAAATAGGTAGTGGCTACTTTGGTTGCCGCAATCCAGATGGCACATTTAATGAGCAAAAATTTACCGAAAACGCAGTAAAACCGCAAGTAAAAATGATTGAGCTAAAACTCTCGCAAGGCGCTAAACCTGGGCATGGCGGGGTATTACCGGGTGCCAAAGTAACGCCGGAAATTGCCGAAGCACGCGGCGTGCCGATGGGTGAAGACTGCATTTCACCAGCCGGGCATTCCGCGTTTAATAGCCCAATTAGCTTGCTGCAGTTTATTGAAAAACTGCGCAACCTCTCCGGCGGGAAACCAGTTGGCTTCAAGCTCGCTATCGGCCACCCATGGGAATGGTTTGCGATTGTAAAAGCGATGGTAAAAACCGGCATTACGCCCGACTTTATTGTGGTGGACGGCGGCGAAGGCGGCCCCGGTGCCGCGCCACATGAGTTTAACGATCACGTTGGGGCGCCCCAGCGCGAGGGCGTAATTCAGGTGCATA
>JANNXI010000082.1:0-13351 GCA_031409495.1 Betaproteobacteria bacterium | reverse complement strand
CCACAACCGCGATCAATCTATTTTACGGGCTCGAGGCACCATAGGCTATTCGACCATGCCGCTTGCAACAAAACCCCGCTATCAACGATACGCCTGTTCAAGGCCAATGCGCGGTCTCGGTAGACACTCGCGGCTATTTTCGGGCATCTGCAGGGTATTTTTTAATGTGATCTAGCCTTGCGCCAGGGCTTTTGCAGCGTATTCAAGTCGCAATAATACTGTTTCCAGTTGACTTATGATATCGCCGCTAGTTTGAAAACGAAGTCTTCCAGTCGGTTTCGTAGCCAAGCTCGAGCGGTTTTTGCCATCGCTGGAGCGGTGCCAATTAGTCGCTAGTAACAGTTTTTAGCTACCGCCCGCAGCTGTCGTGAAGAACCGTTCAAGCTGGGCTACACAAGCAGTATCGCCTGAAGTTAATTCCATTTCTATATCAATAGTGCCGTAACGAAATACACTAGCGGATCGTCGTTCCCGCCTGCGGGGGAACGACGAAATTTCGAGATTTATAATAATAACTAGCGTTTTGCTATAGAAATGGACTAAGCCGCTGGCGACAAAGCAATAGTATGGGATGATCGTTGAAAATAGGTTATCCTTCTAGGGCTGTAAACTATGTAAATAACTATAAAAAATCACTGGCGCAACCTTATTCTTTAATTTAGGAGCTTCCGCTGTGAAAAAAATACGCTTTGTTGGAACACTATCTAGAAGTATTGCTCGTTGTCTAATTTTTGCAGCGACGGTACTTGCTCCCATTGGATTGAGTGGCGCATCATTTGCCGAAGCGCCCATCTTGCTGACGCCTAAATTAGCTGATGCACAGCTAAATGTGTCGTACTCACAGATGTTGCTTGTCGGTGGCAGTCCGCCGCCAATTGGCATTGAAATAAGTGGTTTGCCCGCCGGCTTGCGCTATCAGCACAACGGTAGCGGTGCGATTACTATTGGCGGTACGCCGCTTAATGTGGGTCGATTTGATTTGGCATTTACGATATACATGGCCAATGGTGCAGTTGTGAAAGGTGCTAGCTTTGGTGCTGTACTTACGGTTCGCGAAGCTGATTTAAGTGCGATCGGCGCGACTTCCGTCTCCGTAGGCCCCCGTAGTTGTGCGTTGGTGGCAGGCGGTGTGCAATGCTGGACTGCTAGTCCCTATGCACAGGTAGTTGATGGCGTCGCACTCCCACGCGCTAATGTATCGCGCGCCATCGTGGCGGGCAGTAATGCTACGGATGTGAGCAGTGCTGGCCATGCATGCGCGGTAGTGGCTGGTGGCGTGCAATGCTGGGGAACAAATGAAAAAGGCAGGCTTGGCGTTGTGGAAAGCGCGCCTTTAAACACACCTAAAGTGGCCATTGCAGCTGGTAGTGGTGCCACAGCTGTGGCGGTCGGTTTTGAGCATTCATGTGCGGTGGTAAATAGTGAATTGCAATGTTGGGGTGATTATCCGGGTTCACTGGCGCGGTATTTAAGTGATGCGTACCGGCCTTCGTTAGCTATCGCGGCTGGGCCTGGGGTTTCGGCCGTCGCAGCAAGTTATGGCAGTACCTGTGCTGTCGTGCAAGGTGGCGTGAAGTGCTGGGGCTACATTAAGCAAGCCATGTTAAACGACGCGGTGAACCCAGCAACGCCTGTCGCACTGCAAGTTATTGCAGCGAACCAAGGTGTAACAGTAGTGGCGCTCGCCAACGCACATGGCTGTGCGCTTAGCAACGGCGGCGTAATGTGCTGGGGGCTCAATTCTAACGGCCAGTTAGGAGACGGCTCAAAGGCGGTACGGCTTGCGCCGGTTTGGGCTATTGCTGCGGGCAGTGGCGTAACCGCTATAGCAACTGGTGGTGATTTTAGCTGTGCCGTGATGGCAGGCGGGTTGACGTGCTGGGGTAAAAATAGCGGCGTTAAATTACCAAGTGGGCAGGCTTTGGAATCGGCCGTGCCCACTAAAGTGCTTGACGCGGGATCGGGTGTGCTGCAAGTGGCCATTAGCGCTGGCTATTCTTGTGCAGTAATCCGTGATGCGGTGCAATGTTGGGGTACAACTGGGCAAGTTGGTGACTTAGATTTTTTCGGCAGCGTGATGCGGCCACTGCAAGATCGGCCAGCACTGGCTGTGCCAGCCGTGTTGCCTGCCGACAGAGTCGATCTCGCGTTGGGCTATGGCCATACTTGCGCGGCCATTGCAGACGCGATTAAGTGCTGGGGTCGTAATGATTTTGGGCAGCTTGGAGATGGTAGTTTAAGCAACCGTTTTGCGCCGGTGGTGACGATACCAAGCGCGCAATTGTCTGCGCAGAAATCCTATATTGCAACTGGCGCTTCGCATAGCTGCGCGGTAGTCGACGGCGGTGTTCGCTGTTGGGGAGATAACACCAGCGCACAGTTGGGCTTGGGGAGTCAGGGCAGTCTTGGCATTGTTAATAGTCGAACGGTTCCGGCCGAAGTTTTTCCCGTTCGCAGCGGAGCAAGCGCAATTGCTACTGGTGATATTCATACTTGCGCAGTCATCGCGGGAGGCGTTCAGTGCTGGGGTGGATATCCGCCTCGTTATGTCGGTGGTCCACCAGTGGTTGAACTGGAACCAAATCTGTACGGCGGTCTACTGGGGAACGGCTCCGCGGCACCTAGTGCTGTACCAGTTGTTGCAATTGCCGCAGCGGGTGGAGCAACGAATGTTGCAGTGGGTAGCAGGCACAGTTGCGCTGTCGTGAATGGCGGTGTGCAATGTTGGGGCGAGAACTGGGTAGGGCAGTTGGGCGATGGTACAAGCTCACGCAGTTTAGTGCCTTTGCAGATTATTCCTAGTCGAAGTGGTGTTAGTGCGATCACCGCAACGGGTGCGCGCACCTGCGCTGTGTTGGGTGATGGCTTACGGTGCTGGGGATCTAACGAGTTCGGTGCATTAGGGGATGGCGCCACGGTTAAGCGGTCACTACCGGTGGCAATATTACCAATAGGTAGTGCGGTAACTGCGGTGTCAGTCGGCAATAATCATACTTGCGCCGTCGTCGGTGGTGGGCTCAAGTGTTGGGGACGGAACGCTAGCGGCCAATTGGGTGACGGTAGCACTATCGATCGACTATTGCCGGTCGACATCATGCCCGCTGGCGCTGGCGTTACCGCGGTTGGTGCAGGCTATGCGCACACCTGCGCCGTGGTAAATGCCAATATTTTATGCTGGGGTGCCAACACCGTTGGGCAGCTTGCGCTGGCGTTGCCTGTGGTTGCCGAACCGCATGAGATACACTTTTTAGCGCCAACGCCCAAGCCACTGGTGTTTCCGGCGCTTTATCATGTGGGACTAAATACCGATATTGTTTCAGAGCCGCAATTGGTGAGTGGTTTGGATTCGTTTTATCCCATCAGTATTGTGGGTGGTAGCTACTTGGTGGATTGCAATGCTAATAATCGGATTACGGGCGACTATGTTTCGACGCCCAGCACCGTCATGAGCAATCAAGCGGTATGCGTGAAAATTCGAAGCGGTGGCAACAGTGGTGAAACGCGTGAGCTTACCCTAACCGTAGGTGCTGCCAACCGCATTATCGGAGACCCAACGGTGAGTAAGTTTATTGTGGTCACTTCCAACCCGTCCGTTGCCACCAGGTATCGCGCTTATGTTCCCGGAACTTACGGTCACCTACTCATGACGAATCTTAGTGCGCATTGGAAACTGGTGTTTCCAGAAAATCCGCAGTTCATTGGTGAAAGGCCTGACCACCATGCCTACGCGGAGCCGGTTACTAAGAACGGGGTAAGCGCCGTGCCGCACTATCGCCTGCTGAACTCACGCACTGGACGTTATCTGTGGACCGGTAACGCGGTGGAATATGCGCTGCTGCGCGCTGATACCGCTAGCTACAAAGATGAGGGAATTGACGTTTATATGTTCCCAACCAATGGGGTGCCGAACACCGTGCCGCTATACCGACTTCGCTTTGCGCCGCTGGATATTTTGCACTGGACGGCAGACACGAATGAAGTTCAACATCTGCTAAAGCATGGCTGGGAAGCGCTTGGCGAAGCGCAATATCCGGCTGGCGTTGTTGGCTATGTTTGGCCGATGAATCTTGGCTACGTCCCCTGATTCTATTTCTACATCAACCGTGCTGTAATCGCCTTGTGTGCCACAAAGAATTGTTGCTGGTTTTGTAGCCCGGCTCGCGCGGCATTCTGCGATAGCCGGGGCGGTGTTTACTTATAGAAAGTGCCTGTTTTTAGCCACCGTCCCGGCTATCGCAGAATGCCGCGTGAGCCGGGCTACGGGCATGTAATACATTAAATTTCGGCAGTATTGGTATAGAAACGGAATGAGGAGATAGCACCAAGAATACCATGTATTGATGCCTTGAAGATGCCCTAAAATAGGGCGTTTTCAAGGTGCTAAAGAAATGCAAACGTTAGGTTCTAGCGGCAATTGCAGCCGTTGGCGCTGGTTCTTGCAATACTGCCTGCGCCGCCGCTTTTTGCTGCTGCTGGCGCCCCAAATACGCACCAAATCCCACCATCGCCAGCGCCAACGGAATCGCCGCAAACGTAATTTGCGATGTGCCTAGTCCTAGCCCGCGCAAGCCAGTTGTTGCCCATGTGGCTACGGCGTCACCGCCTCGGCTTACTACCGTATCGATTACGTTCTTGGCTTTATAGCGCTCTTCTCTGGAAGTGACCGTAAATAGGACTTCTCGGGCAGGTTTGCTGACGGCAAATTCTGCGGTGCGGCGGATTATCGTGCACACTGCAATTACCATTAGTGTGGGTACTAATCCAGTTACGGTCAGTAGTATGACCCCGATAATTGGCAATACCGTTAGGCAAAAAACCAGTCCTAATTTACGTAGTAGGGCACTGGTGACAAAGAGCTGAATAAATAGCGCTAGCGTATTTACGGCTAAATCGAGTTGCGCAAAAAATTGCGTGCGTAATGCTGGGGTGGCAAGTTCGGTGGATACCACGCGCAGTTGTTCTACATAAAACACGTTGCCCACCACTTGCAGCAGCATGACGTAAATGCAAATGCCGAGTAAATAAGGGGACGAAACGGTAAGTTTGAGCCCGTCCAAAATACCGCCGCCGATAGCCGTATCGGCGTTGCCGCGTTGGGTATCTACATGCGTAATCGCCCAACGATTTAAATAAAGTATGCAGCCGATACAGCTAATTAACAGTGTGGCAGAGATCAGCAATAAATTAGGAACACCGATGGTTGAAACTAGCGTGGCGGTGATAATCGGTCCGACCATCGCGCCCGCGCTGCCGCCCGCTGCGATAGCGCCGAACAGGCGTTTAGCGCTTAGGTCATTAAAAATATCGGTCATAAAACTCCAAAAGACACTAACGACGATATAGTTAAAAATTGATAACCAAATAAAGAACGCGACCGCCGTTTGCGCGGCATTAATAAATGGCAATTGGCCTTTCATTGCCGCATAAAATAGGATCAAATTGCTGCTAAAAAATAGATAAACGACAGGCAAAAATACCCGTCGCGGCAAGCGGGATGAAATCCAGCCAAACAAGGGTGTCATTATCAACATACCCACGAAGACGCCGGTATAAAGCCAAGGTATGTTTTTTAAGCCCGCCTGTATGGCCATTTCTTCGCGCACAGGCCGCAGCACGTAATAGGCGCAGAGCACTAAGAAAAAGTAGACGAAAGCGCCAGCAAAAGCGGGCCATTCTTCGCGGCGAATATCGAGGACCAAGCGTTCTTTAAGTGCCATAGGTTGCTTTTGTTAATTACGGGTGTGGCTGATAGAAGGAATTTTTTGCATTTTTACAGAATTAGCTCTTGAAAAATGCTGGATTTGCCCCATTGTCTCATAGGTAATTCGGCAATAAACTTGAATTCCCGCGTTTTTTAGCCGATGTTTATGCGCCATTTTGTTTTTAAATTTGTAGTTCCACAAAATTGCACCACTCACTTATTTTCGATGAGATTCCCATGACGACTGCCACCGTAGAAAAAGCCGAACCGCAAACGCTGAGTTTTCAAACTGAAGTAAAACAGCTTTTACAGTTAATGATTCACTCGCTTTACTCCAATAAAGAAATTTTTCTACGCGAACTCGTTTCTAACGCGTCGGATGCGTGCGATAAGCTGCGCTTTGATTCCGTGACCACACCGGGTTTGTTTGAGAATGATGCCGACTTAAAAATTCGTATTGCCATTGACGAAGAAGCAAAAACCATCACCATCACAGATAACGGTATTGGCATGAGCCGCGAAGAGGTGATTGCTAACGTCGGCACAATTGCGAAGTCCGGTACGAAAGAGTTTTTTTCTAAACTCACAGGCGATCAGCAAAAAGATGCGAATTTAATCGGCCAATTTGGTGTGGGTTTTTACTCAGCCTTTATCGTTGCGGACAAAGTTACGCTACGCACGCGTCGCGCGGGTCTGAGCGCGGCTGAGGGCGTGGAATGGTCAAGCGCGGGTGACGGCGAATACGTGTTGGCGCAAATTGATCAAGCCGCACGCGGCACCGAAGTTACTTTGCATTTAAAAGACGATAGCAAAGAATTTTTAGAAGAGTGGAAGCTCAAGGCCATCATTCGTAAATATTCTGATCATATTCAGATGCCGATTGTGATGAAAAAATCGGAGTGGAATGATGAAGCGAAAAAGCAGGTCAAAACTGATGAAGATGAAACTGTAAATCGCGCTAGCGCCTTGTGGGCGCGCTCGAAAAACGACATCACCGAAGAGCAGTACGAAGAATTTTATAAGCATGTGTCGCACGACTGGGAAAAGCCCTTGGTGTGGAGCCACGCTCGCGTGGAAGGCCGTCAGGAATACACTGAGCTGTTGTACATTCCAGCTAAGGCCCCGTTTGATTTGTGGGATCGTGAACGCAAACACGGTGCGAAGTTATACGTGCGTCGCGTCTTTATTATGGACGACGCCGAGCAATTGCTACCGCGTTACTTGCGCTTTGTAAAAGGCGTAGTTGATTCCAACGATTTGCCGCTAAACGTATCGCGTGAAATTTTGCAGCAATCAAAAGACGTCGATGCGATTAAAAACGGCTGCGTGAAAAAAGTACTCGGCGTGTTGGAAGATTTAGCCGAGAAAGAAAAAGATAAATTTACGACTTTCTGGACAGCCTTTGGCCGTGTGTTTAAAGAAGGTATTGGCGAAGATATGCCTAACAAAGAGCGCGTTGCAAAGCTTTGCCGCTTCTCTTCAACACACAATAGCGACGATACCCAAAATGTATCGCTAGCCGATTATGTTTCGCGCATGAAGCACGGCCAAGAAAATATTTATTACGCCACGGCTGACACTTATGCCGGCGCTAAAAATAGCCCGCATTTAGAAGTATTCAATAAAAAAGGTATTGAAGTATTGCTGTTCACCGAGCCAGTGGACGAATGGTGGTTAAGCAGCCTCGATGCGTTTGAAGGCAAGAAGTTGCAGAGTGTTGCCAAGGGCGATCTAGACCTTGGTGCACTGGCCGATGAAGCCGAAAAAGAAGAGCAAAAGAAGGTATCGGATGACTTAAAGCCGTTGCTTGAAAAGCTCACCGCTGCATTGACTGAAAAGGTCAAAGAAGTCCGTATTACGCACCGCTTGACGGATTCTCCAGCTTGTTTAGTAGTGGAAGACAGCGATATGTCCGGCAATATGGAACGCATGATGCGCGCTGCCGGGCAAAATTTTAATGCTGCTAAACCAATTCTGGAATTGAATCCTACACATGCGTACGTGAGCAAGCTGCAAGGCGCTTCTGACGCGCAATTTGCGGATTGGGCGAGTGTGTTGTTAGACCAGTCTATATTAGCCGAAGGCGGTAAACTGGACGATCCAGCAGCATTTGTAAAGCGCTTAAACAGCCTCATGTTAGGGACTGCATAGTGACCACGATAGTTGTCGTTAAAAAAGCCGGGCAGGTGGTGATAGCGGGCGATACGCTCACCACATTTGGTTCCGTACGCTTGGGCCACAGCCACGATGGTTCACCCGAAAAATTGCTGAAGCATGGTGAATCCTATTTTGGTATTTCTGGCTCGGCCGCGCATCAATTGGTGCTTGAAAATCTGCTAAAGCGCCATCCGGATTTTTCGTTTAATAGCAAAGAGGAAATTTTTGAAAGTTTCAGAAAAATTCATCCGCTGCTAAAGGATGAAGCATTTTTAAATGCGAAAGAGGATGAAGATGATCCTTACGAATCGTCCCAACTCACTGCTTTAATTGCGAATCCATACGGCATTTTTGGTGTGTATTCGATGCGCGAAGTGTTTGAGTTTGAAAAGTTTTGGGCCAGCGGTTCAGGGCGTGACTTTGCCTTGGGTGCGATGTTCACTGTGTATTCAGGTAAGTCGACGCAAGCTGCTACGGCTGAAGACGTCGCATTGGCAGGCATTCACGCGGGTGTGGAGTACGACACCGGCACGGCCTTGCCAATGAACCTCGTGGTAATTGATATGAAGCCAAAGAGCGCAATTCCAAAGCCAGCGGAGCCGGTTGTGGTCGCTGAAACCGATAGTCAAGCATCGGCGTAGCGGGCGTCTCTAGTCAAAACTGTTATGGCACAACAAAAAAACGGGCGGGATAGTAAAGCGGCGAAGGCCATTTCCGGTAAGGCAGAACAAAGTGCGGGGCAGCTAAGTGAAGCCTTGCGTTTTGATAAGTGGTTGTTTTTTGCCCGCTTTTTTAAAACTCGATCGCTTGCACAAGAAGCGATCGATGGCGGAAGAGTGCAGATCGGCGGTGAAAAAGTAAAACCATCTCGCCAAGTACGCATCGGCGACGAAGTGCATTTGCGCAAGCCGCCTTACGACTTTCAATTTAAGGTTTTAGGTCTAGCAGACCATCGCGGCCCCGCGCCCGAGGCCGAGCGCATGTATGCGGAATCGCTTGAAAGCATCGCCGCCCGTCAGGTGCTATCAGCCCAAATGCGCGATATGCCCGAGCCAGTGTTCAAAGGTCGCCCAACGAAGAAGGATCGTCGAAGTTTGGAGACGTTTTTCAATCGGCGGGGTGACAGCTAACTAGCTGTTTGGCAATTTTGTTACCCTAGAGGAATGTGTTTCTATGGCTGGAGATGCCCTAAAATAGAGCGCCTTCAGCCTATCGTTCAAACGGGTACTTGACCCCAATTCGTCCTCGAATATTATCCATACAGTTCGCTAATTCTAACGATTCTTGATGCGGCATGATGGGGCTTTCTATCGCACCCGCTGTTACGCAGCGCATAACTTCTTCTATTTCATACTCGAACCCATTGTAGCGGTGCTGGCTCGTGTGGGTATACGGATCATGGCCAGTTACATGGATAGTGGCTTGGTTGGCTGCCCAAAAATTTTGATGGACTTCGATGGTGCCATGTTCGCAAAAAATTTCTAGGCTGTTGCTGGCGCTGCCGTCAAAGCCGCATACAAATTGCGCGCTTACATCTTCCGCAAATTCAAGCGTGGCGCTCACCCGCATATCCACACCTGTGGGTGCGAGTACGCCACGGGCGTGCAGCTGCTGCAGCGCGGGTACGGTGCCGTACGCGGCTTCCAGCACCCAACGGCTCATGGCTACGCAGTAGATGCCGATATCGAGCAGCGCGCCACCCGCTAAATTTGGATTGTAGTGACGCGCCTCTGGGTTGAAGGGCGAATGAAAACAAAAGCTTGATTGCACGCTGCGCACGCGGCCTAAATTATGGCCTTCTCTCTCGTCATGCAACCAACTTTTGACGTCACTATAAATGGGCAAGAAGCGCGTCCATAGTGCTTCCATGAGAAAGGTATTGTGTTGCTGCGCAAGTGCGATCAATGCTTTAGCCATCGAAGCATTTGGTACCAGGGGCTTTTCGCACAACACGGCTTTGCCAGCGCGAATGGCCGCGCAGGCGGCGTCATAGTGCGCGGTGTTGGGCGTTGCGATGTAGATCGCCTGAATATTAGGGTTGGCCAATATGGCCGCAAGACTGTCAGCTACGATGATATTGGGCACCCCATCACGACTCCAATGCTGGGCAAAGGCAGCGGCCTTGGCACCGTCCCGCCCCAATACCGCGACGATTCGGGTGCGCAGCGTGGTGCTTTCAGCGTCATTTCTGCTGCGATGCACGGCATCGGCAAACTGGTGGGCGATGGCGCCGGGCCCAATAATGGCCCAGCCGAAAGTTTGGTTATTGTTCATTGGTGTTAGGTTTAAAATTAATGAATTAGTAGTTTTATTACATTAAATTCTGCAGGAAAAAACGCTGTATGGCTAGAGGTGCTAATTTTTACCGCCAGCCGAGCGCGA
Organism: Betaproteobacteria bacterium; assembly: GCA_031409495.1. Taxonomy (GTDB): domain Bacteria; phylum Pseudomonadota; class Gammaproteobacteria; order Burkholderiales; family Usitatibacteraceae; genus JANMDR01. The sequence continues at coordinate 3,111 of JANNXI010000082.1, read as the reverse complement.
ATTTAACTGAATATCGCCCTAAAAATGTAGTTTTAGTACATAATTTGAATTGCTGCTTTTGCAGAACTGAAAATGATGACGCATTCCAATTGTATCTAACCCAGTGAGGCGCTAAATTGACTTCCACCTTTAATTTTGGTCGCAGCAATCCAATGCGCGGCCTCAAAACGGCAATGCTCGCTCTTGGGCTTTTTTTATTTGGGATCGCCACAGTGAGTAGTGGCGCTACGCCGCCCAGAAAGCTTGATTCGCCACCGCGTGAGCGGATATCGTCACGCAGCGATTGCGATTCATCAGCTTTTGCCACCACCATTTGGCCAGGCGCCGCGTCAGCTCCTGCCGCATCGCGCGCGGTGTGGCTGAACAAACAGATTATTCGCTGGCCAGGTGTGGACGCAAACGGCACCTTCAAGCTTTACTATAGCGGCACCGCGCAAATCGCGACACCCACGGGCGGTGCTGTTACGGGCGCTGAGGGTTTTTTAGCGTTGCAAACCGTCGGCCAGCAATTACCACAGTCAGTTGCGGCACGTTTTTTATATGTTGGCGGTGGCACCAATTTTGGTGTGGCAGATGCGGATGCGCCAAGGCTTGCCGAATTGCATAAAAAGCAACTCGTGCTCGTGCGCGAAACCAGTGGCGGCACGGTGCAAGACGCCACCTTGCTGCAGATAGCTGGCGCGCTTGATGATATTTATGCGCCCGCGAAGGATGTGGTGCTGGGGCTAAATGTAACGGCCAGTGCCACCAGCTTTAAGCTCTGGGCGCCCACAGCGCAGCGCGTAGCGGTGTGCGTATATGGGACTGGTTTAAGTGCAATGGAACAACGACAAATTCTTAACCTAGATGCCGCCACCGGCGTTTGGTCGCACACGGCTACTACTGATTTATCGGGCAAGTATTACGCCTATTTGGTGGATGTATTTGTACCCGGCGTTGGCATTGTTCGCAACCGGGTGACTGACCCGTATTCGATTAGCTTAACCACGGATTCTAAGCGCAGCTACATCGCCAATTTGAGTGCCGATAATTTAAAGCCCGCAGGCTGGAACACCCCGCCAATAGCGGCACGCGCCAAGGTAGTCGCGCAAACAGATATGAGCATTTACGAGCTGCATGTGCGTGATTTTTCAGCTAACGATGGCACAGTAACGCAAGGTTATCGCGGTAAATATATGGCGTTTACCGAAGCCAATTCTAACGGCATGAAGCATTTAAAGGCTTTGTCAGATGCGGGGTTAACGGACATTCATTTTTTGCCTGTTTTTGATATTGCTACCGTGCCGGAGCAAAATTGCATTGTGCCGCTCATTCCACAAGCTGCGCCAGATTCTGAAGCGCAGCAAGATGCCGTGGCGGCCACCGCAGGTGTTGATTGTTTTAACTGGGGCTATGACCCGCAGCACTTTAATGCGCCCGAAGGCAGCTTTGCAACCGACGCGGCGGATGGCGCCACCCGCATTCTTGAGTTTAGACGCATGGTGCAAGGGCTCAACGCTATTGGTTTGCGCGTGGGAATGGACGTGGTGCTTAACCACACGTCATCGTCCGGCCAGTACGAGCGCTCGATACTTGACCGTATTGTGCCTGGCTACTATCACCGTTTAAACAGCGCGGGTCGGGTTGAAAATTCAAGCTGTTGCGATAACACCGCGACTGAAAACATGATGATGGCTAAGCTATCCGTTGATTCGGTCGTGCAGTGGGCGACGCAATACAATATTGATTCATTTCGCTACGATCTTATGGCGCACATGCCGAAAAGCGTGCTGGAAGAAAGTCAAGTGAAGCTCAATGCAGCTACGGGGCGCAAAATAAATTTAATCGGGGAAGGCTGGAATTTTGGCGAAGTAGCCAATAACCAACGCTTTCTGCAAGCATCACAAATTGGCTTAAACGGTACGGGCGTCGGCAGCTTTAATGATCGTATTCGCGATGCGGTTCGGGGCGGCGGCTGTTGCGATAGTGGTGATAATTTAATGCGTAATCAAGGCTTCATCAATGGCCTAACATATGATTTAAACGCGTTATCGGTTAACAGTAATCGCCCCGTCGCCGACCTGATGCGCGCAGCTGACATCGTGCGCGTAGCGCTAGCAGGCTCAATCCGTGACTACACCATGCAAACCTACACCAATAGCACGGTGCCGCTGCAAGGCATCGACTACGGCGGGCAAATAGCGGGCTATGTAGTAGAGCCGAGCGAAGTAGTTAACTACGCCGATAACCATGATAACCAAACCCTTTTTGACATCAACGCCTTTAAGCTGCCCTTCAACACCAGCCGCGAAGACCGTGCCAGAGTGCAAATGCTGGGTGCCGCCAGCGTAATTTTTGCGCAAGGCGTGCCGTATTTTCATGCGGGCATCGACATACTGCGCAGTAAATCGCTAGACACCAATAGCTATGATTCTGGCGATTGGTTTAACCGTATCGATTGGTCCTACGGCGATAATTATTTTGCCACCGGCGCACCACCAAAGCGCGATAATGGTAACGCCTACGGCCTAATTAAAAGCATACTAATCCGCCCAGAAATCAAGCCCACAAGTGTTGAAATTGCGTGGGCGCGAGACGCGTTTCGCGACCTATTAAAAATCCGCGCCAGCACCACCATGCTGCGCCTAAAAACCGCCGCTGACATTAAAGCTAGATTTAAACTCTACAACACCGGCGCAGCACAAATACCTACCGTAGTATCAGGCTATGTAGATGGCACTAACTACGCAGGTGCTAACTTTAAAGAAATTATCTACTTCATAAACGTCGGTAAAACCGCGCAAAGCATCACCGTGCCCTCAGAAATCGGCAAAACCTATGTGCTGCATCCAGTGCATAGCGATGCGGCTGCTGCTGATAAACGGCCTGCCACGCAAGGGGCGTTTGAGGGCGTAACGGGAAAGTTTACGGTACCAGCTCGGACGGCGATGGCTTGGGTGGTGCGGTAGAGGTTGGGTCGGTTGGAGATGGTCTTTCCATGAACATAGTGGTTTTCAAGGGTTTTCTCTTATAGGCACCAATGTCTGCCCGAGTTGTTTGGCGAGGCTTTGGAGTGCGCGGTGTTTGTTTTCCAGTATTTTAGCTTCATATCGCGCCAGACCCTCTTCAACA
>JANNXI010000081.1:0-5717 GCA_031409495.1 Betaproteobacteria bacterium | reverse complement strand
CTGCTTCACCATCGAGCTGGCTAAGCCGCTATAACTTATCGAGTGCGGCTTGCAGCGCCTGGGCCATGATGTCGGCTTCTTGCATACCGAATACTAACGGCGGTTTTATCTTCAGCACGTTGTCATACGGGCCATCAGTCGAGATAAGCACACCGCTTTCGCGCATTAGGTTGGCAATATCGCTGGCAGCTTTGGTGGCTGGCTCTTGCGTCTTGCGATCCGTTACAAGTTCTACCCCTAAAAATAATCCCTGCCCCCGAACATCACCAATTATCTCGTAGCGTTCGGCGAGCGCGTCAAATTTCGATTTAAGGTATTTGCCGGTTATTAGGGCATTTTCTTGCAGTTTTTCGTTTTCAATAACGTCCAGAACCGCCATGCCGACGGCGGCAGAAACGGGATTACCTCCGAAAGAGGAAAAAAATTCCATACCGTTGTTAAAGGCAGCAGCGATTTCGGGCGTAGTTATAACAGCCGCCATCGGGTGACCGTTGCCAATAGGTTTGCCCAAGGTGACGATATCAGGCATCACATCTTGTGGACTATGCGCCCACATGTGGCTACCGATGCGCCCGAAGCCGGTTTGTACTTCATCAATAATCACTAGCCCGCCCGCTTTACGTACATGCTCAGCCGCCACCTTCAAGTAAGACTGCGGAAAAAATACCTGTCCGCCGCAACCAGAAATTGCTTCAGCTATGAAGGCTGCGGGGCCTTGGCCTGTTGATTTTCGGATTTGCTCAATTTTTTCCAAGACCGAATCGGCGTAGGCAATCCCGGCTTCCGCGCCATAGCCTTTGAATTGTCCGCGATACGGGTCAGGCAGTGTGGCAAGCTCAATATAATCTGGCTTACCGCGGCCGCCCTTACGGTTAAACTTATAAGCACTGATATCGATGTTGGCGGCGGTGTTACCGTGGTAGCCCCAGTCAATAGCAACAGTGTGGCGCCGCCCGGTAACGGTGCGGGCGATTCGCAACGCCAACTCATTGGCTTCGGAGCCAGAACACATCATGTACACGACTGAAAGCGGCTTCGGGAACAGCGTAGCGAGGCGTTCCGCATAGTCGAGCAAGTTATCGTGTAGATAGCGGGTATTGGTGTTGAGCAGCGCTGCCTGCCGCGACATGGCAGCCACCACGTGTGGATGTGAGTGCCCGACGTGACAAATATTATTCACGCCATCGATATAGGCGCGGCCGGTGTGATCAAACAAATACGCGCCACGCCCACGAACGATTTTGAGCTTATTTCTGTAACTAACGGAAAGCGATGGGCCCAGCACCTTGGCACGACGCTCTAGCAATACGGCGGGTGGGGTATTGTCGTGAATAAACGTTTCAGGTGCTAAGCGGAGTAACAAATTTGGGTCAGGTGAAATCTGCTTCCATACCGACCACATGCTCGGCAGGCATACGCCTGGAAATTCACCAGATTGATCGAGTCGATCTGTGATGATCTGAAAGTGTAAGTGTGGCGCCCAACCGCCGTTCACTTCAGCATCGCCAATATAGCCGATGATTTGGCCTGCGCTTACTTCCATTCCGGCGTGCACCGTGTTTAGCGTGCTGCGTGAAAGGTGGCCATACAAGGTCCAAAATAGCGGGCCGTTATCGTTATCGTTTTCAGTCTCAGTGTCGATCCGTCCCGCCCGATGCTCTAGAATAATCGTCGGGCCGTAGTCATTTTGCCCAGCATTATCGACAACACTGAGCACCCGCCCGGCTAATGGTGCGCGGAGGGGCGTCGCCGCGGCAATAAAAATATCAATGCCCAAGTGTTGGGAGCGCCGTTCCGCCGATGCGGTGGTCGTGAAAAGATCGCCGCGGTACACATCGCGATCCTCCCCATACAAGCCAATCGCAAAATGCAAATTTTCGGCTTTGAAGCGTGCGTCAAGCCATCCCGCGTACGCACTCGGGTCGTCCGCGTGTTCCATCCCCGGCGCGCCCTTTGCAAGCGATAGTACGCAGCGGCCATGACGATTCAGATCGATGTCAAAAAGCGAATGGGACTGACAATTGCTCGAGCGCAGCCATGCCGTTGTTTGCGCACCAGTTGCCACGGCGGAAAGGCCCGCGGCATCGCGCGCAAAGGCCGCCAGAAACGCGGGATTTATTTTATCGATTCGCTCAAGAAACGTGAACGCTGCGCGCTGCGAAATCACCAAGTAGGCATTGTTTGGAAATTCAATAGCCCGGTGCGACGAAATGCAAACACTGACCGCAAGCCGCACGGCCAGTAGATCGAACAGAATTTCTGCTTCGTCGCCCGCTAGTGGAAATTTTTGCGCGTAGGCGGCAATCAAGGGCCGCGCCGCCGCATAAATGTCGTCTACATCCAACAGCGCATAAGCAAGCGTGATGGCAAGCTCATTGATTTGTCGGCCAAATGTCATATCGCCAAAATCAATTAGGCCCGTGACCTGCGGCGAGGTTGAATCATCGACAACAATATTGTTATCGTTAGAATCTTGATGCAGCACCGCCGCGCGCAGCCCCGACAATCGTGACACAGCGCGCAACTCGTAACGGGCGAAAATGCGCTCAACCAAAGCGCGCCGTTCGGGCGTGTTGATGTCGCCGATCCACGGTTTTACAGCTAGCGCGTTATCGAGATTCCAGAGAAAGTTTGAACGGTGTGCTGCAGTGTGGCCAAAACCTTGCATCGCGCGGGACAAACGTCCCATAAAAGTACCAAGACTTGCTAACAGTTGCGGCGATTTTGTGGCCGAAGAAAAAAGCCTGCCCGGCAGATAGCTTAGCAGCCGAACCGCATGTATGCCCTCGCTTGAGGCCCATTCGGCCATGTCTGCGCTGCCTGTGGTGGGAACTAGTTTTGGCACGCCCAGCGTTGGATCGACGCTTGCACAATGCTTGAGTGTGGCATTTTGCAGCGCAAGAAAATCGCGATCCTCAGCCACATTGGCTACTTTTAAAACATATTGTGAATCAACCGTCGTAACCAGGAGGTTTTGATCACGCTCGCTCACTAGCGCTTTCAGGGAGCCAACAAGTCCATATTCGCGTAGCAGTAATGTGCAAATAATGTCGTCAGCGAGCTTCGGGTTTGGTTGATCAAATACAGAAATATCGTTCATTTTTGCGGCATCGACTCGGTACAGCGCCAATAGAAAAGTGTAACCATCGCCCGGATTTTCGTCATTACACTTCTGCCTAAATTGGTATCACGCGTCGCACTGTCGAAACACGACCAGCAACAAATTTAACCATAAAATATGCTGTAGATGCCCTATTACTGGGCATCTACAGGCTCTGCTAGCGCGGCAATCGCACGCGAAAAAGATCCAGCCTACTTCGGCAGCACATCCCGAAACCACTCGTCTAACATCTTCTTTTCATACCGCAGCGATTCGTTGCTCGCGTATTTATTGTGACCCTGTTGATAGTTCATATCGCTGATTTTTGCTGTGCCACTTTGCAAGGTTTTACCACCAGCTTCGATGGTGTATCTAAAATCCATCCTCGGCCAATCGGTGCGACCACGAAACACGCGCAAATCTGGGTGAGCCATACGTGAGCCAAACACGAACGGATCGTGGCGGCCGGCGAGTACGATGTCTTGTACTTCTATGGTCAAACTTTGCCCAGCCGGCAGTTTCGCACCAAGCACTTCAAAGTGTTTACGCAAAGTGATCATCATTTCCTGCTGGCCGTGGCTAGTGCTAGGGATGTCGGTATATTTTTCCGGTTGCGGAAAATCGACTTTTACCACCGCACTCGCCATGCCTGCAGATACTAAAGCGAATATTGCAAAACCATTCAAAATTAGTCTATTCTGTGAAGTTTTCATGGGGTCTCCTTAAAAATTCAGCACAATAAAACCTGCTGCAACACTATTTATACTCCTATTTGTATTCATCAATAGGAACACAGGTACAAAACAAGTTTCTATCTCCATAAACATTGTCAGCACGTCCGACCGGTGGCCAATACTTATGGTCGCGCATTGCTTTGCTTGGAAACGCAGCGAGCTCACGGCTATATTTGCGATTCCAATTGTCCGCCAAGACTACAGCAGCTGTGTGCGGCGCGTGTTTTAGCGGATTATCGTTGGCGTCCATACTGCCAGCTTCAACGGCACGAATTTCTTCACGAATTGAAATCATGGCCTCAATAAAACGATCCAATTCAACCTTGGATTCACTCTCCGTTGGCTCAATCATCAAGGTGCCCGCTACCGGAAAACTCATTGTTGGCGCATGGAAGCCATAGTCCATTAGGCGCTTGGCAACGTCGTCCACACTGATGCCGCTACTGTCTTTAATTGGACGCAAGTCAATAATGCACTCGTGGGCAATTAAGCCATCATGACCGCTGTAGAGCACCGGATAATGATCCTTTAGTTTCTTTGCGATATAGTTCGCGCTCAAAATAGCGGTTTCAGTCGCTTCACGCAGGCCATCTCGCCCCATCATGGCCACATACATCCACGAAATAGGCAATATGTTGGCTGAGCCGTGCGGTGCTGCGCAAACCGCGCCAATTTGATTTTTGCCGTTATCGAGCACGCGATGACCGGGCAAGAACTGCGCCAAATGGGCACCTACGCCAATGGGGCCAACACCAGGGCCGCCACCGCCGTGCGGAATGCAGAAGGTTTTGTGCAAATTTAGGTGCGACACATCGCCACCAAACTTGCCCGGCGCGGTTAAACCCACCATCGCATTCATATTGGCGCCATCGATATACACTTGCCCGCCATGCGAATGGATAATTTCGCAAATTTCGGTAATGCCTTCTTCAAACACGCCGTGTGTTGAAGGGTAAGTCACCATAATTGCCGCCAAATTGGTGCTGTGCAAGGTGGCTTTCGCTTTTAAGTCAGCGATATCCACGTTGCCATTTTCATCACAACTCACAACGACCACCTGCATGCCGACCATTTGCGCGGACGCCGGATTGGTGCCGTGCGCGGATTGCGGAATTAAGCACACTTTGCGATGCCCCTCACCCCGGGATTGGTGATAAGCCTCAATCACTAATAGCCCCGCGTATTCACCTTGCGAACCCGCGTTAGGCTGGAGCGAAATCGCATCGTAGCCAGTAGCCGCGCAGAGCATTGCTTCAAGTTCGGTCACCAATTGCTTATAGCCCTGCGTTTGGCTAGCTGGCGCAAAGGGGTGAATGTTGCCAAATTCTGGCCAAGTAACGGGCTGCATTTCACTCGTTGCGTTCAGTTTCATGGTGCAAGAGCCAAGCGGAATCATGGCCCGGTCAAGGGCTATATCTTTATCAGCCAAGCGTCGTAAATAACGCAGCATATCGGTTTCAGCGTGATAGCTATTAAACACTGGATGCATCAAATAGCTGGAAACCCGCGCCAATGCTGGCGCGTAACCGGTTTTAACGATGTCAAAACTAGCGGCTATATCTTCAAAATTAGGTAATGTTTGACCCTTCGAGGCGAACAAATGCCATAGCGAACTTACGTCGGCCCGCGTGGTAGTTTCATCGAACGAAACGCCTACGCGGCGTGCGTCAACTTCTCGCAAGTTGATGCGCTGCGCGGCGGCGGCAGCCAAAATTTCTTGAGTGCGTGTGCCAGTTTGGAAAGTTAAGGTATCAAAAAAGCTGGTGTTTTCAGCAACCACACCAAGCTGCTTCATACCGCTGGCAAACAACGCGCAGAAGCGATGCGTACGCGTAGCAATCCGCGCCAAGCCGCGCGGGCCGTGGTACACCGCGTACATGCTG
>JANNXI010000080.1:0-6818 GCA_031409495.1 Betaproteobacteria bacterium | reverse complement strand
CATCTGCATCCATGCGGCGGCCGTTGTGCGGAAACTAGGTGTCATCGGAACATTGAAGCCACCGTAGCCGTAAAGGAGCGTTGGGTTACTGCCATCAAACTTCAAACCCTTCTTATGGCCAATAAATACGGGCACCTTGGTGCCATCACGGCTTACCGCAAAACTGCGCGTGGTTTCATATTCATCCGGATTAAATTGGGTTTTAGGTTGTTTAAAAATACTCGCTTTGCCGCTGGCGATGTCGTAACGATAAATTGTTGGCGGCGTAATTAAGCTGGTGTAGCGGAAGAACGTAGCTTTCGACGCATATTTACCATCAAAGCCATCAGCTGAACCAACCCCTGGTAATGTTACTTCGCGGACGAGTTTGCCGTCGGTTTTATGCGTACGGACAAGGGATGCGGCGTCTTTCAAATATTGGGCAATAATTTGCCCACCCACGACGGTGGCACCCGTAAGCGCATTGTCGCCTTCAGCAATCACAACTTTTGCGTCGGCAAGCCAGGTGTCGGCTGCGGGGGCATTGAGGTTAATCGCGATTATTTTCCCCTTTGCTGCATCGCGATCAGTTTTAATCCACGCGCTAGTTTTCGAGCTACCAATAACCGAATATTCAGCATCGAAAGCCGTGGTGATGGCGCGCGGTGCTGCGTGTGAAGGTGTGAAGCCGCGGTTTTTTAATGGCATAAAGAACAGGCCGTTTTTACGACCAGACCCTGACCAGACGCTGATAAACAAGCCATTGCCATCTTCAGTTACTGTCGGGCTAAATCCCCACTCTTTTTGATTCTTGTTCTCAAATACCAAAAGGTCTGTTGACTGGGCCGTGCCAAGACGATGGTAATAAAGCTTCTGATAGAAGTTACCTTCAGTTAACGCAGCACCTGCCTTAGGTGCGTCGTAACGGCTGTAGAAAAAGCCTTTGCCGTCGGCAGTCCATTCTGCGCTAGAAAACTTTACCCATTTTATGATGTCAGTTAAGTTTTTGCCCGTGCTTAAATCGCGCACTTGCCACTCTTGCCAATCGGAGCCACCGCTAGAAATGCCGTAGGCAATATACCGACCATTGCGGCTAACAGACATCCCACTCAGGGCGACCGTACCGTCTTTTGAAAATCCATTTGGGTCGAGCGCTACTTTCGGTACAGCTGTTAAGCTGCTGGCGGTATAGACCACGGCTTGCTGTTGCAGGCCATCATTTTTAGTCCAAAAATACTTGCCACCTTCCTGAAACGGTAGGGAGTATTTTTCAAAATTATAAAGTTGCGTAAATGTTTTGCGAATAGATTCGCGGTTGCTAATGCTCGCTAAATGCTTATTGGTGAACGCATTCTGCTCTGTTACCCAAGCTTTGGTATCGGCGGCATTGTCGTCTTCTAACCAGCGATACGGGTCAGCAATTTCAGTGCCGTGATAGGTGTCCTTTTGTGTACCCTTTTTAGTTGTGGGATACACCACGCGTGGCGTGGTTCTGGCAATCTCAATCTGCCGTTTGGTTTCGGCTTCTAGTCTTTCTAGTAACTGCGCGTCTTTCAATTTACGCTGTGCATCTGCATCCGCATCTGGTGTTTGCGCCAATGCGCTGTTAGTAAGCAACAACAAGCATAATGCTGATAGCACATGCTTAACCCTAATCAATCTACTCATCATAATCATCTCCTAAAAACAAGAATTATTGATACCGTGAAGGCGCCCATATTTAGGGCGTCTTCAGCGTATTATCCTACTAAAAAACTACTCCAAACCGGCTAGCATTGAACCGTTACCACTATCCGCTAGCGACTTACTTGGCGCATCTATTTCTACGCGCTCAATGGATGCAAAACGCTTACTAATTTTGTCACTTGTCACACTCACGTCTTTTACATCATCGTTGGCTTGACGGATATGATCCGCAAGTTTACGCATCCGTTCATCAAAACGGCTGAATTCTTTACCAAGCTTGCCTAACTCATCCTTAATGACATGAATTTGCTTACGAGTTTCAACGTCTTTAAGCACCGCGCGCGTCGTATTCAAAATCGCCATCAGTGTTGTCGGCGACGCAATCCACACCCGCTTATTTTGTGCGTATTCTACAATATCACGATGGTAGGCGTGAATCTCCGCAAACACAGCTTCAGCGGGCACAAACATGACTGCACCGTCGCTGGTGACGTTAGCGATAATGTATTTGCTGGCAATGGCGTCAATGTGTTTACGCACATCTGATTTAAAGGCGCTAGCAACGGCTTTATCCGGCACACCAGCGACTTCGGCCGCTACCATGCGCTCATAATTTTCGAGCGGAAACTTGGAATCAATGGCGATCATGCCGACTGGCTCTGGCAGCTTTAGCACACAATCAGCGCGCACATCGACGCCATGGGTGGCAAAGCTGTATTGAAACTCAAAGCAATTTTCGGCCAGCATATTTCTAACCAATTGTTCTAGCTGCATTTCACCTAAAGCGCCGCGCGATCGCTTATCGCCCAGCAATTGCTGCAGGCTGACAACATTGGTGGTTAAGCCATCAATTTTCTTTTGCGCTTCGTCAATTGTGGCGAGCCGCGCCATTACATTTACAAAGGTATCGTTGGTTTTTCTAAAGCCTTCGTCTAAACGCTCGCTGACTTTGCCCGCTATTTCAGCCAAACGCTTATCCACCGACACGGTAAGGTTTTCAATCGAGCCATTGATGCGCAGCGTGGCTTCGCGCAACGTAGTTTGAATTAACTCTTGCTGAAGGCGACTTTGCTCCGCAATGCGCTCTAGGGTGCCGCCTAGCATCTCCGTTTTTAGTGCTTCTTGTCTAGCACTCAATTGGCTAGAGAGCGTATTTAATTGGCGGTCTAGGGCTTCTCTATTGGCCGCTAAATTGGTAGTTTGCTCGGACGCTAATGCAACAATACTGGCACGCTGCCGACCTAGTTCTTCGTTTACGGCGCTGCGCAAGCGTTCACCCGAATCACTTTGGCTATTGCTGATGCGCTCAGTTTGTTTTGCGAATCCGTCGCCTACTTGCACCAGCATTTTATTAAGCAAGCCGTCTTGTTGGGCGCCAACGGAAGCATCCAGCGTGACGGGCAGGGTGCGCACGTTTGCGCGCGTACTGAAGCTTAAAAATAGCATGACTACGATGAGCAGCAGCAACACGCACACGGCGATGAGAAGAAGGATAAAGACGGTTGAATCAGTCATTTTTTTTGGATGTAATGCATGCAAAAACATTAGGATAAAAATTGCGTAGTTTCGGCGCCCAAAATAGCACAAAGGCGGAATAAATCCGCCTTTGTCGTTAAAACACATCCACTAATTACGCCGCTTCGCGAGATGCCTTCTTGCGCTCATGCTCAATCAAGAAACGCTTACGGATACGGATATTCTTTGGTGTGATTTCTACTAATTCATCATCATCAATAAATTCAATCGCGCTTTCGAGCGAAATCTGAATCGGCGGAACTAAAGCTACGGCTTCGTCGGTGCCTGAAGAACGCACGTTAGTCAACTGCTTACCCTTGATTGGGTTAACCACCAAGTCGTTATCGCGACTATTTACACCAATAACCATGCCTTCGTACAATTTCTCGCCCGGAGATACAAACATGCGGCCCCGATCTTGCAGCTTCCAAAGCGCGTAAGCCACGGCCTCGCCTTTTTCTGCTGAAATCAACACGCCGTTACGACGCGAAGGCATATCGCCACGAACTGGCGCGTACTCATCAAACACGTGACTCTTAATGCCAGTACCGCGCGTTAAATTCATGAATTCAGACTGGAAACCGATCAAGCCACGTGCCGGAATACGGTAATCCAAACGCACACGACCACGACCATCCGGCACCATATCTTGCATGTCGCCACGACGTGTGCCGATAGCTTCCATCACTGGGCCTTGATGCGTTTCTTCAACATCGAGGGTCAGCATTTCATAAGGCTCACAACGCTCGCCGTTAATGTCTTTAAACAAAACACGCGGCTTACCTACAGCTAATTCGTAACCTTCGCGACGCATTGTTTCAAGCAAAATAGTGAGATGCAATTCACCGCGACCGGAAACTAAAAAGCTATCGGTGTCGCCAGTTTCTTCAACGCGCAACGCAACGTTGACGAGTAACTCTTTATCTAAGCGCTCACGAATTTGGCGGGACGTTACAAACTTACCTTCCGTACCGGCGAGCGGGGATGTATTTACCTGGAACGTCATGTTCAACGTTGGCTCATCTACACCCAAAATTGGTAGCGCTTCTGGGTTTTCAGTTGATGCGATGGTGCAGCCGATAGACAAATCATCGACGCCGTTAATCATCACAATTTCACCAGCTTCGGCAAAATCCATTGGCACTTTAGCAAGACCTTGGAAACTCTGTACTTGGTTGATTTTAGCGCGTCTTGGCACTTTATCCGCGCCTAAAACCATCACCTCTTGACCCGACTTTACCGTGCCGCGACGCACGCGACCGATACCGATACGACCGACATAGGTGGAGTAATCCAGCGCTGAAATTTGTAACTGAAGCGGTCCAGATTGATCGCAATGAGGCACAGGAACATGCTTTAAAATAGTTTCAAACAGCGCACGCATATCATCTGGCTTTTGCGCCAAATTAATCGTCGCCCAACCGTTTAAAGCGGACGCGTAAACCACTGGGAAATCGAGCTGCTCTTCCGTCGCGCCTAATTTGTCCATCAATTCAAACGTGTGGTTCAGCACCCAATCTGGGCGGGAGCCTTCGCGATCGATTTTATTGATGACCACGATCGGTTTTAAACCAAGCGCTAAAGCTTTTTTAGTTACAAAGCGCGTTTGCGGCATTGGGCCTTCAACGGCATCAACTAGCAACAACACGCCATCTACCATCGACAAAACCCGCTCAACTTCACCACCGAAATCGGCGTGGCCCGGCGTGTCAACGATATTAATGTGGGTGCCTTCGTACATCACGGCGCAGTTCTTCGCCAAAATCGTGATGCCGCGCTCGCGTTCCAAATCATTGGAATCCATCACGCGCTCAGCGATATGCTGATGCGCGGCAAACGTGCCAGCCTGTTGCAACAACTTGTCGACCAACGTGGTTTTGCCGTGATCAACGTGGGCGATGATGGCGATATTGCGGATGTTGCGGGGCATGGAGTGCTCGCTTGATGAAGTGGGTGGCCAAGCGCCCGGGAAAGCCGGACGTGGGCAACCCTCCATTATAACGCATCCAATTGTTGCGTCGCAACAATTGGATCATCGAGGAGCCATTTTTCAGGCTAGAACTTGATATCCAGCAGCCGGGCGGCATTGCCGCCCTGAATCAAATCGCGCGCCGCTTGGGGCAGGCGTTTGATTTTTTTGATCAAACCGAGCGGGTCGTCTTCGCCCATGTCGTAAGGGTAATCGGTGCCCAGCACGACATGATCAGCACCAAACTTGTCGATCAAGCGCTTGAGCATTTCAGGGTCGAAGGTGATCGAGTCGAAGTAAAACTTTTCGAGGTAAGACGACGGCGGATTTTTGATAATGGTGCGACAGTCGGGTCGAGCGCGCCACGCGTGGTCCATCCGAGCCCAATAATGGGCGATAAAGCCGCCGCCATGCGCCACCACAACTTTGAGCTTCGGGTAACGCTGCATGACCCCGTCAAAAATCAGGTGCGACACCGCCACCGTGGAGTCCAAGGGGTTGCCGATCACGTTGTTAAAGTAGTGGTGCGTCAGGCGGTCGGCTTGGGTGTAGCCCAGCGGATGCATGAAGATGACCACGTCCAGCTCTTCGCAGCGGGCGAAGAATTTGTCCAGCTTGAGGCTAGGGTCGGTGAGGTTTTTACCGTTGACATTGGTGCAAATTTCCACACCACGCATCCCGAGCTTTTTCACGCAGTAATTCAGTTCTTTGATGGCCAACTGCGAATTTTGCAGCGGCACGCTGCCCATGCCGACAAAGCGGTCAGGCGTGTCGGCCACGACTTGCGCGATGCCTTCGTTGACTTCGCGCGCCAGCTCGGCGCCGTAGTCTGGCTCGGTAAAGTAAAAGAAATGATAGGGCGCGGGGCATACCGCTTGGATGTCCACGCCCATCCGGTCCATGTCCACCAAGCGCTCGGTTACGCCGGTGAGCTTGGGTGCGCGCGTGGCCATCTGTTTGATATTGGTGTCGCGGGTGAGCTGGTCGGCAAACACCGTGGTGGGATCGTGCTCCCATGCTTTGAGATGCGCTGTTTTCGCGTTAACCGTCGGGTTAAGGTAGTGGCAATGCAGGTCTACCACTTTCGATTTGCCGCGCGTGCTTTTTGCGACCGGCCGCGGTGCGGATTTGACAGATGCTGCGACCTTCTTGGCTGCGGCACTGCGCGCGGGGGCGTGGCGATGCGCGGGGTTTGTGCAGTTGGGGGTGCAGGTATAAAACATCGGTAATCCTTAGGGGAAAGCTCAAAAGGTAATTCTGGAATTTTATTTATCCAATGATAACTTATAACTTTAGCCGCATCGGGAGCGGGTGACTCGGCAACATGAGTAGACCGCGTGAGGCGTTGCCGGAAGGATTTACCGCAGCGTTTATTTATCAGCTGATAATATATCGTTGTGACTACCAGTCATTCCTTTTCTAAATCATTACGAGATTAGGCGCACCGACGACGACAGTGCGAGTAGCACGGCTAGGAAGGGGCAACGAGATATCGTAATGATTTAGAAATGGAATCAGATGCCATTTGATCGTCAATGCCCTTTGTTTACGCACCCAACCAAGGAGACTTTTGTGAAAACCGTTCTCTCACGTCGTTCAATGTTGTGCCGGTTGCTGATGGCTTCGCTATGCCTTACCTCGTTCGCAGCGGTGGCGCAAAGCTTTCCCA
>JANNXI010000079.1:0-15421 GCA_031409495.1 Betaproteobacteria bacterium | reverse complement strand
GGAGCAGTTGAGTGATGCTCAGCGGTTGAAGGCGATTCTGGCTCGCGCATTTGCAAAATTTATGCTGGCCACCACCGCGCTACCATCCATATTGACCCCAATTCTAGGCCGAATATGACGGTTGACTGCTTTTTTTAGGTTCATCAATGCCAGTGCCACTTACTGCAACCACGCAAAATGCTACAGTTGGCTACGTTAAAAACGGATGCCGTATGCGTGCTCGTGTCACCCAAGGCCGTTTGAAACCCTTAATTCAAGCACGCAATCGCTTTTTCTAAGCCCGTCACCGTCAATGGGAACATGCGATCTTCCATCAATTGGCGGCTAATTTTTATGCTGTGGGTGTAATCCCAATGATTGGCTGGTGTGGGGTTAATCCACGCGGCACGTTTGTAGGTGTCCGTTAAGCGCTTGAGCCACACTGCACCGGTCTCTTCGTTGAAGTGTTCTACCGATCCACCAGGCTGCAATATTTCATACGGACTCATCGTCGCGTCCCCGACGATAATTAGCTTGTAGTCGTGGCCGTATTTATTCAGAATATCCACAGTACTCATACGATCAGAGTAGCGTAGCCGATTGTTGCGCCAGACCGATTCATAAATAAAATTATGAAAATAAAATAACTCTAAATGCTTGAACTGCGCTTTGGCTGCCGTGAATAACTCTTCCACGCGCGCAACGTAATCATCCATCGACCCACCCACGTCCATCATCAACAATACCTTTACCTTATTGCGTCGCTCAGGCCGCATATGTACGTCCAAGAAGCCCGCATTTCTGGCAGTTGCAGCTATCGTGCCATCTAAATCAAACTCGTCTTCAGCGCCTTGACGGGCAAACTTGCGCAAGCGTCGCAACGCCACCGCAATGTTACGCACGCCTATTTCAACATCGCCATCGTAGTCTCTAAATTCACGTTTATCCCACACTTTAACTGCACTTCGATGCCGCGAACCATCTTGCCCAATACGTATGCCCTCAGGGTTGTAGCCATACGCGCCAAAGGGCGAAGTACCTGCTGTGCCAACCCATTTACTGCCACCTTGGTGACGTTCCTTTTGTTCCTCGAGTCGCTTTCGCAAGGTTTCCATCAGCGCATCCCACCCTCCGAGCGCTTCCACCTTGGCTTTGTCTTCGTCACTCAACACGCCTTCAGCAAGCTTGCGCAACCACTCTTCAGGAATAGTTTGAGGCTGCACGGCATTTAGCGCGGCTGATAAATTTTCGATACCTTTAAAGTAGGCACCAAAGGCTTGATCAAAGCGATCAAAATGGGTTTCATTTTTGACTAAGCAGGCACGCGAAAGCAAATAAAAATCATCGACATCATGGTCAATGGCTTGTTTTTGTAACGCTTCGCACAGCATCAAATATTCGCTCACCGATACCGGCAGACCTGCTTTTTTAAGGCTTAGAAAAAAATCTATCAGCATTTAGTTTTGTGTTACCAGGATTCGAAGAAATAAAGTGGCTGTAGATACCCTATTTTAGGGCGTCTTCAGGGTTTTCAAAACAACTCTAGCGCCCACGCTTTGCCATAAAAATTAGCTTTTCAAACAGATGCAAATCTTGCTCGTTTTTTATCAGCGCGCCGTAAAGCGGCGGGATCAACTTTGCGACATCATTTGTTTTTAGCGCCTCCGGCGGGATGTCTTCGGCTACCAGCAGCTTTATCCAATCTAGTAACTCTGAAGTAGATGGTTTTTTACGGAGGCCGGGCATATCGCGCAGGTTAAAAAACACTTCCATCGCTTCTTTAAGCAAATTTTTCTTCAAGTTTGGAAAATGCACATCGACAATTTGCTGCATGGTAGCGGCATCGGGAAAGCGTATGTAGTGGAAAAAGCAGCGGCGCAAGAATGCGTCAGGCAACTCTTTTTCATTGTTACTGGTGATGATAATTATAGGTCGATGCTTGGCTACTACTGTCGTTTTAGTTTCATACACGTAGAATTCCATCCGATCCAACTCGCGCAGCAAATCGTTGGGAAACTCAATATCAGCCTTATCAATTTCATCAATAAGCAGCACCGCTTGCTCTTCGGCGGCGAAGGCTTCCCAGACGCTACCGCGCGTGATGTAATTGGCCACATCGGCAACTCTATCTTCACCTAACTGCGAGTCGCGCAAACGTGAAACTGCATCGTATTCATACAAACCTTGCTGCGCTTTGGTGGTGCTTTTAATGTGCCATTGGTAGAGCTTTTTACCTAGCGACTTCGCTACTTCTTCAGCCAACATGGTTTTACCGGTACCAGGCTCACCTTTGATGAGTAATGGGCGGCCTAGGGTGACGGCGGCGTTGACGGCTAACGCTAAATCATCGGTGGCAACATATCGTTCGGAGCTTGTAAACTTCATTCGGGGTTTTTCGGTGAGTTAAGATAAGCTCTGATTTTATTACATCCCACTTCACGGAGCCAAAATGGTGCAGAAAAATTCAAAAACGGCGTGGGCTACGGCAGCCACATTGGCCAGCTTAGCCACCCTGGTCACTGGCGTTGCTGCCCAAGCTTCCAGCGCCAGCCTCACCATTTACTCCAGCGCACAGCCGGGGAGCTTGTCGTCAGCAAATTTCAAAGATGCCGACAACGCCATGGCCGTACCGGGCTATGCCGTAATTAAGCAATCGCGAAAATTTATCTTAAACGCAGGTCGCACCATCGTCCGCGTGGCCGATGTACCCAATTTCATTGACCCCACCACGGTCAGTTTTGCATCCCTAACTGACCCAGCAGCGACATCGGTGGTGGAGCAAAGCTTTGAGTTTGATTTAACCAGCACCACAAAATTACTGGATAAGTATTTGGACCGCGAAGTAACGGTAGACGTTGCGCGCGGCACAGCAACTGAAACCATCACTGGCACGTTATTAGGCACGCAAGGTGGGCTGGTGCTGCGTTTGGGCGATGGTAGCCTACGTACGATTGCCACCTACAACGGCGTTCGCCTAAGCGCCCTTCCCGGCGGGCTAATCAGCAAGCCTACGTTGGTGTGGGATATTGCCGCCAAGCAAGCGGGCGCACATAAAACCCGTTACACTTATCAAACTGGCGGCATTACTTGGTGGGCCGATTACAACGTGACCTTGAACGAAGACAAAGGCTGCATGATGGATTTATCGGCATGGGTCACCATCGTGAACCAAACGGGTGCGCGATTTGAAGACACGAATTTAAAGCTGGTGGCGGGCGATGTGAAGCGAGTGCAGCCCGAAATGCGTGAAGATATACAGATGGCAAAAATGTCCGTGCGCACTAGCGCCGCTCCCGCTGCGGGCTTCACCGAAAAATCATTTTTCGAATATCACTTGTACACCCTAGGCCGCAGCACCACGCTGGCTAACAACAGCACCAAGCAACTTGAGCTATTGCCGGTATCCCGTGGCGTAAGGTGCGAAAAGGTAATGGTGTACGACGGCCAAGCGGGGCAATATTACGGCGGCGGCTTGATGACGGAACGCGATCTAGGTGTGCCATCAAACAAAAAAATAGACGCTTTTTTGCGCTTCAAAAACAGCAAAGAAACAGGGCTAGGCATGCCGCTGCCCGCAGGTAAAATCCGCGTTTCAAAACTTGATTCTGCCGATGATTCGCTAGAATTTATTGGCGAAGATTTAATCACCCACACGCCCGAAGACGAAACGCTGCTACTTAAATTAGGCAGCGCGTTTGACGTAGTAGGTAACCGTCGTCAAGTAGATTTCAGGGTGGACAGCACCGCTAAATGGATGGAGGAAGATATCGAAGTGAAAGTACGCAATCAAAAAGACGGGCCAGCCACAGTGATCGTGAAAGAAAACCTAAACCGCTGGACGAATTGGAATGTAATTCGCAAAAGCCAAGAGTTTGTAAAAGTAGATTCGCGCACCTTGCACTTTCCCGTTACATTAGCTAAAGGCGCTGAAGGTATCGTTAGGTATACGGTGCGTTACAGTTGGTAAGGTCTCGAACAATACCCTGAAGATGCCCTATTTTAGAGCGTCTTCAAGGAACTTTAGCAATAATTTTTCAGACTAATTTACCTACTTCACCATCGCCATCAATGCACCATAACCATCCACCACGGCATACTTCACTTGATCTGACGTAATTTTAGTGAAGAATTCTTTAGCGTATTCAACCTTGCACTTTTCAATTTCTTCAAGCTACATAGAAGAAATTGCCCCCTTCGTTTTAGCGACAAAATAAATATGCTTTACGCTGCCTTCTTGAAACGCAATCGCCCAATCAACGCTGTAATTACCCTCAGGCGTAGGAATACAAAAGCCTCTGGGTAGTTTTGCATAAACTACATTCACTTAATCTCCGACTTAGAGTACCAGCTCCAACGTCTGTCCTACCGCGACGGCGTCCCATTTCTCGGATAGTTCTTTCATGTATGTCCGCACGGCCTCGATCTCGCCTTCGTCCACGGCTAAGATGGGGCAAGCTCGGGCGTAGCAGGTGACGCGATATATTTCGATCATATCTGCTGCAGTCGAGCCTGAGCCCGACCATGCGTCGCCTTGAAATACTTCGACCAGGGATTCGACACCGTCGGCCTCGGCTTCCGGTGCCATCGTAAAAAAAGCGGCTTCGCCATCTCGAACGCGATGCAAAAAACCGCGTTGCTGCTGCGTGTGCTCGACGGCGTAGTGCATCATTTCGTGCGGGATGATGCGTTGTTTGGGATTCATTAACGTTTGCGCTACGACGGCGGCGTTGTAAATATCGAGGTGGTCGGTTTTGCCCGCGCCTTTGTTAAAGATCATTTCCATATCAGTGCGCCACCCTTTTCTCGCCCGTTTTAAATCGCTATTAAAATTTGCGCCAAATCAATGCTGATCGATTCCAGTCGCCGTCAAGTAATAGCTTTGCTCCGCTTGTTATCTGAGTGAGTTGTTTGACTTCTGCTCGGATGAGTTTCGCATCACACCGAATTCAAAAAATTCTGAATGCTGGTAGACAAGCAACCAGGTCTCAGATGGGGAGTAAATAAACACGTCGTCCGATGACGGGTAGCAAAAATCGCTCCAATAATGGGTAAACGTGTGCCAATTCGTAGCCACTGCAAGCTCGGGTGTCCACGAAAGAAAAATGGGTGTTTCGGTATTCAGGTGCTGCGACTCCAGCCATGCGCAACCTGCCTCCTGGTCACTGTCGCTGACGTCACACGTAGAAATTAAATATCTGCGCGGATCAAGTCCGCTGGCGTCATGCTTTTCCTGCGCATTTCGCCAAAGCACCAGTGCCTCAGACCCCGACAGCGGCTCAATTGTAGCAAGCACGTTCGGCGGAAATAATGCGTATCGTTCGTTCGTCCACCGCCAGGCAAGAGGAAAATCTTCGATTTGCATAAGACATTTTCAAATGAAAAATTTTAATGACATGAGCGCAAGCGCCGCGTAGTTGTATCGAAGGACGGGAGTTTGTTGGTGTTGATTATTGCACCAAACTGTGTAACCGAAGTCTTCGCAAGAAAAGAAGGTGGGTCGCGACATTGCTCCACAAGGTGCGGCGTGCAAAAACGCTGAATCACCTTGCTTCTGCCACCGAGCTAGTCCGAGTTTCACCCTAAAGATAGGCTCTAGGCTGCCTATTTACGGGCATCTTCAGCATATTTCGTACCAATGAAATACTTATTCAGCGTTATTTTCGCTTTCTTGCTCTTCTTTCGCCGCATTAAACACGCGCTTAATCGTGTCGAAACTGAAGCCTTTGGCTTGCAGAAATCGGCTTTGTTTGGCCTTAGCGGCTTGGTCTACCGGATACTCACGAAATTTTCTTTGCCACAGTTGGTAGGCAGGCTCGAATTCATCGGCTTTTACTTCGGGCATGGCGGCGGAAGCAACCCTTGCTGGCACACCTGCGACGACTAGCATGCGGCTGATACGCGATGCGCCGTAGCGTTTGGATAGGCGGTTTACGGCTTGTTCGACGAAGCGCGCTTCGTTTAGCCAGCCTAGCGATTGACACCATACTGCGACTTCGGCAATTTCTTCAGCTTCAAAGCCAGCTTTTAGCAGGCGCTCAGTAAACACAGCGATAGTGAAATCGCGTCTGGCGAGCAGCCTGAGGGCCGCGCTAACGAGTTTGCCGTTTTTTGGTTTAGCGACGACGGCGAAGTTGACGATATCTGCGTCGGCGTTCATTTCATTACCAATATCTTGCGCGTGCATGTCGTGTGAAGCTTGCATGGACTAACCACCAACCTTTCATCACTGCTTTATAAGTAAAAAGCCTAAGGCTAAAAGCCCGAAGTAAAACGCCTGAAGCAAGGCTTTAAGCGAAAGGCCTGAACCAAAAAGAACAAGATAGGAAACAAGGCACACAAACCACACCGCCCGCTCACAAAGAAACCACTCCTTATGAACGGGCATATAAAATTAAAACATCAGCGTGGTCCAACTATCGACGATATCTTGTCATAAATCCGTTGCTGCTTAGCTCGCAAACTTGTTAATCAATTCTGACTTAACTAGCACCAGCAACAGCGGTGACCAAGAATGTATTTTGACTATGCGTCTGGTTCCGGCTCGTCGTCGCCACCATTTTCACTTAGTTGAGCGGCACCTACACCCACGCCTAGTTGCGCACGGATTTTAGCTTCGATTTCTTGCGCCATTTCTGGATGCTCGCGCAGGAAATTACGGGTGTTGTCTTTACCTTGGCCAATCTTGTTGCCTTTGTAGGCATACCAAGCGCCCGACTTTTCAATGAACTTATGAATTACGCCTAGCTCGATGATCTCGCCTTCACGGGAGATGCCTTCTCCGTACAAAATATCGAATTCAGCTTGACGGAATGGCGGTGCGATCTTGTTCTTGACCACTTTCACACGGGTTTCAGAGCCAATTACTTCGTCGCCTGACTTAATGGATCCGATGCGACGAATATCAATACGCACAGAAGCGTAGAACTTCAATGCATTGCCGCCAGTAGTAGTTTCAGGGCTACCAAACATCACGCCGATTTTCATGCGAATTTGATTGATGAATATCACAAGCGTATTTGACCGCTTGATGTTGGCGGTGAGCTTACGCAGCGCTTGCGACATGAGGCGCGCTTGCAAGCCGGGCAATTGGTCGCCCATCTCACCTTCAATTTCGGCTCTGGGCGTCAATGCGGCCACGGAGTCGATAACAACGATATCCACTGAGCCTGAACGCACGAGCATATCGACGATTTCGAGTGCTTGTTCGCCGTTATCCGGCTGGGATACCAGTAGATCATTGACGTTTACGCCAAGCTTGCCAGCATATAGCGGGTCAAGCGCGTGTTCTGCGTCGATAAATGCTGCTGTACCGCCTGTTTTTTGCATTTCTGCAATAACTTGAAGCGTTAATGTAGTTTTACCCGAAGATTCTGGGCCGTAGATTTCTACGATGCGGCCGCGCGGTAGTCCGCCGATGCCGAGTGCGATATCAAGCCCTAAGGAGCCAGTAGAAACAGGGATGATGTCTTGATTAACGCCGTTTTCGCCCATTTTCATGATGGAGCCCTTACCAAATTGCTTTTCAATTTGGGAAAGTGCTGCGGCGAGGGCTTTGGATTTATTGTCGTCCATAAAAGATTCTTTCATCGTGCTCATGTGGTTATTTCTCCGGATTTAGATTGGCGGGCTGTATTTAAGCATTTGATTTACAAGGTAAATCTGGTGCTCAACACAAACTTTGGTAGAAATATACAGCGCCGTTACTGATAACTGTATGAACGTACACGCTGTATGTCTGTACAGTATCGCAATTAAATTCGGAGTGCAAGCGTTTTTTAAAATTTATTTCTAATTTTATGCGCCGACGCGATTATCGTCGATTCTGCACAATAAATTTTTATGCGAGCAAATTTGGCGGGCGTTGGGTAATATGCGTTACTTAAAAAGCCGATCGCGGGCACGTTGACGTGGCCGAGCCCGACAATTCATGATGCAAAATATGCAAATAAAGTGCCTGTAGATGCCCTATTTTAGGGCGTCTACAAGCACTAATTCAAGCTAAAAACTAACCGTGATTGCGGGCGGTGACGAAGGCAATCATGTGCGTAAGCGCGTGCAAAATTGTTTGCTGACGCACTTGCAGGCGATCACCCGCAAAGTGCTGCGTTTGCGTTTCGCTTTCAAATCGATCGCCTTGACGGTAATTAAAGCCGAAACACACCGTGCCCACTGGCTTCTCCGCCGTACCACCGCCTGGCCCAGCGATGCCGGTTACGGCAAAGCTATATGCCGCTTTACTGTGGATAAGTGCGCCGTGAGTCATCGCGGACGCAACTTCTTCAGATACCGCGCCGACAGCCATAATGAGCGGCATGGGTACGGCTAGCATTTCTACTTTTGCTTCGTAGCTATAGGTAACGAAGCCACGGTCAAACCAGGCGGAGGAACCAACAATTGCCGTGATGGCTTCAGCAATGCCACCGCCAGTGCAGGATTCTGCGACGCAAATCGTGTTGCCGCTCGCATGTAAGGCTTGTCCGAGCTGTGCGGCCAATCCATAAGCGCTGGTATAGCTGTTAATCACTATTGGAGAAACGAAATTAGACAAGAGAAAAGCCTTCGAAAAAATTAAACTAGCCGTTGAACTCGGCGTGATTACAGCGCACTAGTTGAAGCCCGAGGTTAAACGCTTTTTAGAACACGGCGGGGCTTGCGGATGACCGGCGCCGCCCGTAAAGATACCATCAAGTGCGCATCACTTTTAAATTTTATTGCGCCACCATTCGGGTTATTGGCTGTTTAACGGTAATTTGTGAAGTCGTTTTTGAGCGTCCAAACACAGCAAACCCGTTCAAGGTTGACGTCGGTAGTGATATCGGTACGCTGCAATAAACCCAAACCGCGCGTAGACTTTAATCGCGCTGCTATTTTCGGCCACCACTTGCAAAAATGCAGTACGCGCACCTTCCGTTTGTGCCCACTTTAGCAATGCCTGCGTAATGGCAGTGCCGCAGCCTTGCCCGCGATGTTCCGGTAATGTGAAAATATTAAATATCCCAACGTGCGCATCGCAAATGCGCGCAACGCCGGAAGCAATTAGCGTTTGCTGGACGTCGTAAATCGCGCACGCGTATGATTTGCGCCGCAGTGGCGCTTGGGCGGGAATATCAAGCAATCCTGCGGATGCAATGATGCCGTCAAGCCAAGCTTGGGTGGTAGTGGTGGGGGCATTGATGTCAGCGCTGCACCCATAGTCACGTGCGGCAGCAGCTTCATTTGCAGCCGATTCGACTGATTCGCCGCGCGTTACCATGCGCCATTCGGTAGCGGTACCAGTGTCGATTGGTTTGGGCTGGCTGTACTGCACATGCTGCACATGCTGCACGTCCTGCACATACGGGGGAGACCCTGCAGCGGGCGCACTCAAATTAAGGCTAGGTAAATCCGCAATTTGCATCACCAAAGTAGCATCGTGCTGTTCGTAGCGAAATCTTGCTAACGCCCTATCGACAGCCATCGCCGCAGGATGCTCACTTAATCTAAAATGGATTTTTGCACCTTGCGATTGATACCAATCAACACTGCTTTTCAGGCGCTCGCTTAGCGCCACTTCGGTGGCTAAATCATCCGCAAAGACGCTGATGGTATTAGCGCGCATGACGTTGGACTGGCCGCATCGCAGCACCCAGCTACCGAGCCGGATTTCATGATCGGCCGGACAGGTGGCAAGGGTAAGCGCTTCTAAAACTCGAATACGCGCGGTGCTTACTTCATCCACGTTAACAACCGCAGGCCGCTAGTTTAGCCGGTCATTAAAAGCCACGGCCGCTGTACGCGCAAGGGGCGGGTTCTTCTCAAAATAGCGGACGATACCTTCGGTAATCGCATCAGCTAGTTTGCCCTGATAGGCCTTATCTTTCAGGCGCTTTTCTTCTTCTGGATTGGAAATAAACGCTGTTTCAACCAGGATAGAGGGGATATCTGGGGCTTTAAGTACCGCAAAGCCTGCCTGCTGCACCTGCGCTTTGTGCAAGCGATTGATACCGCCAATTTCGGCTAACACCGCTTTGCCAAGCTTCAAGGAGTCATTAATCGACGCTGTTTGCGATAAATCGAGCAGTGTTTTGGCTAAGTAAGGGTCTTCGCCGCTTAAATTTACGCCGCCAATCAAATCGGCTTCGTTCTCGCGCGCGGCCAGCCAACGGGCGGCGGCAGACGTCGCCCCCCCTTCGGAGAGCGCAAAAACACTCGCGCCATTCGCATCCGGGCGCACAAAAGCATCGGCATGTATGCTCACGAATAAATCAGCTTGCACACTGCGGGCAATATTTACCCGTTCATGGAGGGCAATAAAGTAATCATCATCGCGGGTAAGTACGGCCTGCATATTCGGCTGGGCATCAATTTTTTCTTTTAATTTTTTAGCAATGGCTAAGGTGATGTCCTTTTCTTTTGTGCCCTTGCGGCCGCTAGCACCTGGGTCTTCGCCACCATGACCTGCGTCAATCACAACGATAATTTGCCGTGACGAATTACTCACTAAATTAGCAGCTAATTGTGCCTTCGCGGTGCTTTGCGCGGTTTTGAGCGCGGCTGCGCGAGCAATTTTGTCATTCTTAACCGTATCGATGGGCACAACCCTAACGATCGCGACCGCCGACGGTGCCGCGGCAGCTTTAAGTGGCTCTATTTTCACCTCTGGCTTCGGTGCTACCTTCGCGTCTACCTTCGCCGCCAACCTATCTTCCACCTTCACCTCAGCCCCCACCGTTGCTGGCGTAACAACAGGTTTTGCCTCCGGCCGTACGCTGGCCGGAGGCATTCCCATTTGTTTTAGAGGCGCTGCAAAACTGGCTACTACTAATTTTTTCGGCTCACCATCCACAAGCAATTGAGGGTTGGAGACGCCCGTATTTAGGGGCTTTACAGCTACATCAAGCGGCTTATCTACTACTTTCGCCGCAAATATTTCCGCCATCGGATCAACCGGATTTAGCGGATATACGTCTAAAATTAAACGATGCTTGTATTCACCGGCTGGCCCCAAAGTAAACAATGAAGGCTTTACTTCACTCTTTAAATCTAGCACCACGCGCACCGTGCCAGGCTTATTACGCGCCACGCGGATTTGCTTAATGTATGGGTCGGTATCGCGCACTTTTTTTGCCAATGCGGCTAATTCAGGCGTGATTTCGGTGGCCTCAATATCCACCACCAAACGCGGCGGGTTTTGCAGCAACAGCAATTGATGCGAAATTGCTGTGGGCGCTTCAAAAGTAACCCGTGTATATACCGGTGCCGGCCAAATTCGCGTGGCAGAAATCGTGGTGCTGGTTGTGCTGACGGTGCCGGTGGTGCTATTAGAATTTGCAGGTGCTGCGATACTTAAACCCGCAACAGCACACAAAAATACCGCCAGCAAACCGCGCTGCAACGCACAGTTAGTACATAGATTGGCGAGTATTTTTTCTATTACACCTATGGGCGATGAAGACAACTTCGTAACTGACGGCGTAGAAACACGATCTACAGCGACACTCAAGTGGTCGGCAGAGTCACGTCTTGCTCTTTTAAACTGTTTAGCACCGAATTTATACATTCTTGCCCCATCTTGGTATTGCACAGCATCCGTAGCTGCCTACCTTCATTTTCTAAAGCTAAATTTAAAACAATATCGGCTTGCGGCAAGCTTTCACCCGCTTTATCGGGCCACTCAACCAAACAAATCGAATTGGGATTGAAATAATCCCGCAAACCTGCTTCAAGCCACTCTTCAGGATCCTGAAGTCTATAAAAATCAAAGTGATACAATGATAACCTAGAAACTACATAAAGTTCAACTAGTGTATAAGTTGGGCTCTTTATGGTGCCTTCAACACCCACTTTCCGCAGCAAAGCGCGAGCAATTGCGGTTTTACCTGCACCTAATGGGCCTTGCAAATAAATAACCATGCCTGGCTGCACCGTGTCTGCCAACGCACAACTGAATACGTCGGTGGCGGTCGGATCGTGCAAGTATATAGTGGCAGCAAAAATTGGCGTGGAATTCAAGGTAATCTCATCGTTACTCACATCAACACAAAAAAATGCAAACTGTTAGTCCGCACACTGATTTCACTGCCTTAACGCTCAATATCAAAGCTTGGGCGAAAGAACTCGGCTTTCAAGCCGTGGGTATTTGCAATACCGATTTGCATACCGAAGCCGCGGGGCTACAACAGTATTTGCAGGAAGGCCGTCATGGCAACATGGATTATATGGCACGCCACGGCATGCTTCGCGCCGAACCTGCGCAATTAGTGCCAGGTACCTTGCGCATCATCTCTGTGCGGCTTGATTACACGCCGCCCAAAGCCGCAGATAGCTGGCAAGTGATGGAACAGAGTGACAAAGCCTTTCTATCCCGCTATGCCTTGGGGCGCGATTATCACAAAGTGCTGCGCGCCAAGCTGCAAAAGCTCGCCACGCGGATTGAAACTGTGGTGAATGCCGTGGAATACCGCGTATTTACTGATTCGGCGCCGGTGATGGAGGTGGCTCTCGCCCGCAAAGCAGGATTGGGCTGGCGGGGCAAACACACCTTGTTGCTATCGCGCGAGGCGGGCTCGCACTTCTTTTTGGGCGAATTGTTTACCAACCTGCCACTCATTGCTGATGAAGCAGTGAGTGACCACTGCGGTTCATGTACCAAATGCATAGATATTTGCCCCACTCAAGCCATCCTTGCCCCTTACAAGCTGGATGCACGGCGCTGTATTTCGTACCTCACCATTGAGAACAAAGGCGCAATTCCGATTGAGTTTCGCCATGCCATTGGCAACAGAATTTACGGCTGCGATGATTGTCAACTCGTTTGCCCATGGAATAAATACGCCAAGATCACTTTAGAACCCGACTTTGCGATTCGTCATGGCTTAGACAATATAGACCTGCTCGCCCTGTTTAGCTGGACAGATCCACAATTTGAAGCCCGCTTTGCCGGCAGCGCAATTAAGCGCATTGGGCACACGCAGTTTTTGCGCAATATCGCGGTTGGGCTAGGCAACGCCTTGCGCGATGATTCGCTCGACTCCGCCAAGAGAAGTGAAATTTTGCAGGCGCTACACCAGCGCGCCAATGATGAAAATGAAAATTTGCGCGAGCATATCGCTTGGGCAATGGCGCAGAATCCTCCGCAATGAACCTCACCCAAATCTTTTTCGGGGTTGATTTTACTAGCCGGCCCACTGAGAAGAAGCCTATCATTCGGGCCTTAGCGCGGTTTACCGCAGACGAAGTATTAGAAATTTATGGCCTTGAAACCGTCATTACCTTTGCGGGTTTTGAAGCGTGGCTAGATAGCCCAACCCCGTGGGTTGCAGGCTTTGATTTTCCCTTTAGCCTGCCGCAAGAATACATAACGCACTTGGGCTGGCCTACAAAATGGGAAGCCCTCATGCAAACTGTAGCCGCGCACTCGCGCGAACAATTACGCAATTTTTCTAAGGCTTTTTGTGACGGCCGTGAAGTGGGCAATAAATTTGCCCATCGCCTTTGCGATATTGCTGCAGGATCAAGCTCATCAATGAAATGGGTAAACCCGCCGGTGTTGTACATGCTGTTAGAAGGTGCACCACGACTGGCCGTGCGTGACCTAAACGTGCCGGGGCTGCGCACAAACACCAACCCCATAACCAACACAACCGCCATCGGCACGGCATTGGAAGCCTATCCTGGGTTTTTAGCCCGGGCGCTAATCGGCAACATTAGCTATAAAAGTGACGACGTTGCCAAACAAAATGAAGCTCGTAAAATCGCGCGCGCGCAAATTATTGGCCAGTTATTGGAAGGTCGCGCTGACATCAATCCCGTGGTTACAAACGCCCCTCAACTGCCCCCTACCGTGCTGACGCCGAATGTGGCCGCTGCAGCCCTTACTGACGCCTCGGGCGACAGCCTAGACGCAATTTTGTGCGTGATACAAGCAGCTATGGCGTGGCAATTACGTGACGCCAATTGGGGTATGCCCAGCGGTGACAAAGCGTTTTTGCAACGCTTGGCGGTGGAAGGCTGGATCGCTGGCGCGCCAAGGCGCTAACTATTATCGAAATTCCAGTGTTTTGTCGTTACCGCGGGGCCGGGAATGACAACTCGTTGGCGCTTTCTATTACGGTACTAATGATTTGCAAATCGAATTGAAAGCGTCAAATAAATACGCGCCTCTACTTGGCCATGAATATTGCTTTACGCACTATCGCAACGCACTCGGCCCATATTTTTCCAGCATCTCGGTCAATCGTTTTGAGCTAATTGGCTTGGATAGGTAATCATCCATGCCCGCCCGCATACACTTATCACGATCTTCGGGCATAGCGTCTGCAGTGAGCGCGATAATGATGGGTTTACCAATGCGCTTGGACTGATCGCGAATCAGGCGTGTGGCAACTAAGCCGTCCATCACCGGCATTTGCACATCCATAAATACCACATCGTAAACCTTGGCCAAACACGCTTCTACGGCGAGCTTTCCATTTTCTACGGTATCAATTTCATACCCTAAGCGCTCAAAAATACGCGTGGCAACGAGTTGATTCATGGCATTATCCTCGGCCGCCAAAATGCGTAACGGCAGGCGCGCGCCCAAGCCGCTATCAATGCTGCGCTGGGTCGTGGTTACTATCGTCGGCGGCGACGACCTTACAGTTAGCGCGTTGCTTAGCGCTTCTAGCAAGGTGGCCGGTTTTAGAGGCTTTCCGAGGGTTTGGACAAACAACTCTGGCATTTCAATTTTTTCGTCGCCAGAGCTTGCTTGCAGCAGCAGCATCGGCAATGGCTTCATATTTAAGCTATTAATGAGCAGTTTTGCACGCATCGCAAATTCCACGCCGCCGATGTCGGGCATTTGTACATCAACAATTGCCGCGTCAAAAAACGTCCCAACGCGCAAGGTATCCAGCGCTTGCGCCGCAGACGCAAACTGCGTCGCAACCAACCCCCAATGGCTACAATAAGCGGCCAATACTTCACGATTCGCAGCATTGTCATCAATAACCATCACGCGCTTGCCACGCACATCTATGCGCGACTGATCCAAATTACCGCGCGGCTCAGCTGGTGCGCCCTTCACGCGAATATCAAATACAAACTCAGAACCCGCTTCCATTTGGCCGGATGGCAAAATTTTTCCGCTATTCACGCCAATGCTACCACCCATCAGCTCGCACAGCCTGCGACAAATTGCCAACCCCAAACCCGTACCGCCGTATCTACGTGAAGTTGAGCTATCCACCTGTGAGAATGGCTGAAACAACCGATGCTGCTTGTCTTCGGGAATGCCGATACCAGAGTCTTTTATTGAAAAAACAATGCAGTCCTTTTGTTCAGCAGTCTTACCGCTCAGCGCATCGCCGCGCAGCGTCACTGTGATCACCACTTGGCCTTGTGCCGTAAATTTAATGGCATTTGAGACTAAATTCAGCAGGATTTGCTGCAGCCGTGCTGGGTCTGCAAAAATAAACGCCGG
>JANNXI010000078.1:0-11634 GCA_031409495.1 Betaproteobacteria bacterium | reverse complement strand
GAAGCAAGTAAGTAGCTGCAAAGCTGCGATCAAAAATCTTTAACGACAGCGCGCGAATTTCAGCGGCGTCTATGTAGGCTAAGCGCTTCACGTCGATCCAATCGCCCTCAGCCCAGGTGCGCTGCCAATGTTCGCGAGCGGTAGCAAAACTTAGTTTTGGCTTGAGCCAAATAGCGGCATCATTGCCTAGCGTATCACCGCTCACTTTTTGATACACCGCGCGGTCAATCACCGCAGCACCTTTGGTGCGTGAATAATCGCGCCATAGACCGGCGACGTAAAAAGTAGTTGGTTCGGTGGTGCCAAGCTGGATGCGTAAATTTTGTCCTGCATGGACATTCAATAAGCTCGCCGTAGCCTCAGATATCCAGGTTTCCGGCAGGTCCGCATTACGCTGCGGTACTTTTATTGTGGGCGTAAGTGATGCAATCACTTCTGGCGTTATATTGCGCGCAATCACGGTGAGCTCGTTTTGCACGCCGTTGTGTGCCACTAAAATGCTGCGAATACGGTTAAATTCAACGCGCTCGATGGTCGAATCTGCGGCAATACGCGCCTGTTGGGCGGCCGTAAACGTGCCCGGTGCATCGGTAAAGCCGTTATTCACGCGCACGTAAGCGGGTGCTAGCAAAACTTTGTTTAGCCAAACATCGAGTGACTGTCGAAACGAGCTAATCATCACCAACATTGCCACCATCAAACTGAAACTCGTCACTACGCCAGCCATGCCGATAGCGGTTTGCCCTGGCGCATTGCGCATTTGGGCAAGGCTTAAATCAAGCGCCAATACTGATTTTGAGGATGCTTGAAGAAGCCCGATTTTAGGGCTTCTCGAAGGTATTATTAACTTGCATAAATGTGGCGTAAGCGCAATTGCGCCAAATAAAATTAGCGCAATACCCGCATAAGCTAATAGCGGTAAATTCATCAACGACGGCGCCTGTGTGAGTGCGCCGCCAGCTAGCAGAAGGCCAATACCCAACAATGGCGGCGGCAAGGCAGTGAACATTAATTCTGCCGCGCCTGGCTTCAAACCGCGGGCAGGCGGCACAGCACAGGCGGCGCGCGCCGGTACCAATGCGCCTGCAGCACCCGTAAGCACCCCAAGAAGTGCGAAAACACTTACGCTCAACCCTGATAGGCTTAAGCGCGGCTTAGAGCCCGCAAAAAAGCCGCTACCCATGTCGCCGCCCAGTAGCTGCATCACGATTTGGGCGATGCCCAAGCCGAAAGCGATGCCCAGCACTGCGCCTGCCGCGCCAATCATGGCACCCTCTAGCGTAAGTGCCGCTACTAACTGTTTCACCGTGAAGCCGAGCGTGCGCAGCAGCGCCAGCTCGGATTGGCGGCGCACGACGGCAAGCGCTTGTGTGGTGAAAACCAAAAAGCCGCCGGTAAATAGCGCAATAAGCGATAAAGCGGTGAGGTTCACGCGATAGGCGCGGGACACCGCCGCAGTTTGGTCTTCCTGCGCTTCAGGGCTAAGGGCGGCAATATTTTCAGGCAGGCGCGACTGCAAGCCTTCAATGAACGCCGCACGATCGACGCCTGCGTTTAGCCGCACGTCAACGCGATGCAATAAATTAAGCGTGCCAAAATTTTGTTGCACCGCGGCGATATCTTGTACCAACAGTGGTTCAGTGATGCCCGGCCATTCAATTGACCCCGCAAACTTCAATTTAACTCCAACAGTTGATTGGCTGGAAACGCCCACAAATAGGGCTTCCTCAGGCAATATGTTGTTACGCGATAATAGTTGCTTGGCGGCATCGTTAATAAAAATATTGCCACTATCAAAAATACTAAAGCGGTCGGTGGCGGTGTTTGGTCGTAGCGCAATGGCCGGATTTAGCTGCGCGAGCGATAAGTAATCTGCACCGATAAGCTTCAGCGCGCGCGATGCGTTGGCTGTGCGCACCTGTAACTCAACAATGGGTGACGCCACGGCGACGTCAGCGTGTCCCGCCAAAATTGCGTAATTTGCATCATCAAAGCCTGAGCCGCCGCCACGCAGCGTCACATCAGCCTCGCCGGATAGCGTGCGTGTGGCTTGCGCCATTTCTGATAATGCGCTGTTATTAATGGCCTGTACTGCCACGCCTAGGGCAATGCCTAGGGCAATGCCACATAGCGACATTACGCTACGGGTGAGGTTGGCGCGTAAGCCCGCAACGCTTAACGAAAAAATGAGATTAATCAAGGTGCGATATTGGCTGATTTGTAAGATAACTTAGCAGGGGACTCGGTAGACAACTTTGCAGGCGAATTGCCAGATGGCCCGGCGGCTGAAGTTGTTGTCAATCCCGTCGCCGTCAGCCGGTAAATTTGTTGCGTGGTGGTGGCGGCAATTTCAGAGTGAGTTACTAGAATAGCGCAGGCGTTATTGCGCGCAATTTCAGCCTTGAGTAGCGCTAAAATTTGCGCGGCCGTTTCTGGATCTAAATTGCCCGTAGGCTCATCGGCTAACACTAGCGTGGGGCGATGCACCAGTGCGCGTGCGATGGCAACCCGCTGCATTTGCCCGCCAGATAAGGTTCCTGGGCTGGCGTGGTGTTTTTCGCTTAAGCCCACTGCATCGAGCATTTCTTCGACGCGTTTGCTCATCTCCGCCTCGGTCACACCGTTGAGTTGCAATGGAATCGCCACGTTTTGCGCTACCGTTAAATACGGCAATATATGAAACGCCTGAAACACAAAGCCCAAGTGGCGACGCCGAAAAGCAGATTGGGCTTTATCGCTGATTTTAGTTTGGTAATCTACGCCGTCGAGCGTCACGGCGCCACTGCTTGGGGGCTCCATGGCCGCGACGATGTTTAAAAACGTCGATTTACCTACGCCCGATTCGCCCATTACGGCCACATATTGGCCACGTTGCAGCGTAAAATCCACCGCTTCAAATAGCGGTGGTTGCGGCGGAAATGATTTTGAAAGTTGGTGAATCTGCAGCATGAAACGTAACTAACCGCCCTTTATATAGCTTTCCAGCTGAGAAATCGTAAACTCATGGTCTTCAATAATATCGTTCATCAAATCGCGAATGGAAATCATGCCATGGATGGTTCCGTTCTCAACCACCGGTAAGTGCCGAATTTTGCGTTCACTCATCAGCGCCATGCAGTCACGGGTGCGTGTTTTTGGGGTAACGACGAGTACGTTGGAAGTCATAATTTCGCGTACTTTGGTTTCGCGCGAGCTTTTACCCTCTAAGGCGATTTTGCGCGTGTAATCTCGTTCTGACACCACGCCCACCAGTTTGCCACCTTCCATGACCATCATTGCGCCAACGCCCCGTTGCGCGAGGACCGTGAGCATTTCGAATACCGTAATTTCGGGCGATACATGATAGAGCGTTTCGTCGGTACGTTTTCTGAGTAGTTCGGATACGGGTTTCATTTTAGTCTCCGGTTCGATGGTGGAAAATCAAGAATTACATATTCGGATAGTTTGGGCCGCCGCCACCTTCGGGCACAACCCACTTTATATTTTGCGTTGGGTCTTTGATATCGCAAGTTTTGCAGTGTACGCAGTTTTGCGCATTGATTTGTAGCCGCTTTTTGCTGGGGTCATTCACTACTTCCACATATTCATAGACACCAGCCGGGCAATAACGTTGCTCAGGCCCATCGTACAATTCTAAGTTGGTATTAACGGGTACGCTGGCGTTTCTAAGCGTTAAGTGCGCGGGCTGATCCTCTTCGTGATTAGTGTTAGAGATAAACACTGAAGACAAGCGATCAAACGTTAACACACCGTCAGGCTTTGGATAACTGATTGGCGTTGCATCTTTTTTATTCATCAAAGTTTCATGATCCGCATGACCGTGATGCAATGTCCATGGCGCGCGGCCGCCAAGCAATACTTGATCAATGCCCACGAGCAACGTGCCGGTGTAAAGACCTTTGCTCATTGCCGGTTTAAAGTTGCGGGCACGATGCAATTCTTCGTGCAGCCAACTTTGCTTAAACGCTTCGGGGTAGGCCGCCAGCTCATCTTGCGCATGGCCAGCTTGTAATGAATCGAATGCAGCATCTGCGGCCAACATACCGCTTTTAATGGCGGCGTGGCTGCCTTTAATGCGCGAAGTGTTGAGGAACCCTGCATCACAACCAATAAGTGCGCCGCCGGGAAACACCAATTTTGGTAGCGATTGCAAACCGCCTGCCGCAATTGCCCGCGCGCCATAGGCAATCCGCTTGCCACCTTCAAAAAACGTGCGAATGGCTGGGTGCGTTTTATAGCGTTGAAATTCTTCAAATGGCGATAGGTAAGGATTGGTATACGCCAAGCCCACCACAAAGCCCACTGCCACTTGATTGTTTTCTAGGTGGTACAGGAACGAGCCGCCGTAGGTGGCGGTATCTAACGGCCATCCAGCTGAATGCACGACCAAGCCGGGCACATGTTTTGCCGGTGCTACTTCCCATAATTCTTTTAAGCCTATGCCATAAACTTGCGGGTCGCGGCCTGCGTTTAAGTTGTATTTGGCTTGAATTTCTTTACCTAAATTGCCACGCACGCCTTCGGCAAACAAAGTGTATTTGCCATGTAATTCCATGCCGCGTGCGTAACGATCGGTGTGCTCACCGCTTTTGCCGATGCCCATATCACCCGTGGCTACGCCTTTTACTGCACCTTCAGCGGTATAAATCACCTCGGCAGCGGCAAAGCCGGGATAAATTTCAACGCCCAACTCTTCAGCTTTAGTGCCTAACCAGCGGCACACATTGGCTAAACTAATCACATAATTGCCGTGATTTTTAAAGCAATCAGGTAGCATCCAATTGGGCACTTGGTGTGCTGATTTTTCTGATAAAAATAGGAAGCGATCCTCGGTAACCGCCTGATTTAGCGGCGCTCCAAGGGTTTTCCAATCTGGAAATAGCTCGTTCATCGCCCGTGGGTCCATCACTGCGCCAGACAAAATATGCGCGCCTACTTCAGAACCTTTTTCAAGCACGCATACGGAAACTTCTTTACCCGTCTCAGCCGCTTTTTGTTTCAGTCGAATCGCCGCGGACAATCCTGCAGGCCCAGCGCCTACAATAACAACGTCGTACTCCATAAACTCGCGTTCTGGCAGGGATTGTGGGGTACTGGTGTTGGCAGCTTCGCTCATCGAAAATCTCAAAAATAAATTGGAACCTAATTATAAAACGGAAAGCCGCCCATTTAGTGCCAGACCTACTCGAACCCAACCTTAAGTTGGTGTTCTGCGGCACGGCACCATCCACGGCGTCAGCAGCGGCTAACAGCTATTATGCGAAAGCGGGTAACCGCTTTTGGCCAACTTTGGCTAAAGTAGGCATCACACCAACCCGTTTTGCCCCGCAGGATTACGCACAATTGCTCAGCTTAGGCATAGGTTTGACCGATCTGTGCAAAGCCCACAGCGGCACCGACGCGCAATTGCCAGAAGACGCGTTCGAAGTTGATGAATTTTGGGTAAAAATGCGTGCAGTAGACCCAAAAATAATCGCTTTCACCAGCAAAACAGCAGCGGCCGCAGCGTTGGGGTGCAAAACATCTGCGTTGGCGTATGGATTGGTGGAAGGTGGATTTGCGGATGCGGACGCAAAGATTTTTGTGCTGTGCTCGCCGTCAGGCTTGGCTACGGCCTACTTTGATTTGGCGGTGTGGGAGGGGTTGGCGGCGCTATTTAATGCCTTGAAGACGCCCTAAGTACGGGTGTCTTCAGGCACTTTTGCTACTACTTCGGTCCAAGGGCGAATCTTTGCTAAGGTGGGCGCTAAAATATCTTTTGCTGTTTCAGTATCGTGACGCGCTTGGCTTCGTAACCACCAGCCTTCAGAAAGGCCGAAAAAACGACAAAGTCGCAAGTCAGTATCCGCAGTGATTGCGCGTCGCCCCGCCACAATCTGGCCAATGCGCTGCGCAGGCACGCTAATTTCTTTAGCCAACCGGTACTGCGAAATGCCCATCGGCTTTAAAAACTTTTCAAGTAGCAGTTCGCCGGGTGTGATGGGGAGGAGCTTTTTTCTCGTAGGCATAATTTTGGCTTTCAGCTGCTTCTTAGTGATAGTCGACAATTTCAACGCTTATCGGCCCTTTTGTTGTCCAGCCAAAGCAAATACGAAACTGGGCGTTGATGCGAATGCTGTAATAGCCAATTCGGTCAGGTTTTAGCGCTTCTAAACGATTACCGGGTGGCACGCGTAGGTCATCTAAAACAGTTGCAAGCTCAAGTTGTTCAAGCTTTCGTCGTGCCGCAACTTCAATGTTTGCAAACCGCTTCACACGTTCTCTATCAAAAAGCTTCTTGGTTTCGTCGCACGCGAAAGATTGGATACTCATAGCTGATAGTAACGTATTGCGTTATTAAAGTAAAGTATCTCGAAATTCATCCTTAATACCCCATCACCACCGCATAAACCCCTTGCACCACTTTCGCCATTCGCACGTAGTCCAACCGATCGTAAGTATCGCCCGCCAAATGGTATTGCTTATTGCGCATGAAGGCAGTGTCGGTGATCATGAGCGCCGGCATGTCGTGCGCCCAGTAGTTTAGGTGATCGGAAAAATCTATGCCTGCTAAAAGTGGCGGGGCGTTGATGGAATGTACGGGTAAGTCGGTGGCACCGCGCATCAGCGCTTTCACTTTGCGTGTCGTGTTGAAGTGGCTCAGTTTGCCTACTACGGTGATGAAATTACCTTCATTGGAATATAGAGCTGCCATACCAGCTACGGGATAGTCTTGGCTGTTGGGCTTATCGCTAAAATAACCAATGGTTTCAAGGGAGAGCATTAAATCTACTTTACGATTTTTAGCAACCAATGCACGTGCATGATGCGCGCTGCCCATGTCTTCGGTACGAAAAAATGGTGGCTCTTCTAGAGTGTAGGCCACGAGTTCTACCTCGCGATTGGGTGGCGTTTTTTGTAGCAATTTTGCGAGTTCGATTAAGCCCGCGACACCGCTGGCGTTGTCGTCCGCACCCGGTGTATATACGCTATGCGCGGGAATCGGGTCATCGTGCCCGTGTGAGTCGTAGTGCGCGCCAATCACCAAAAGGCCATCGCTACTTGGCGCTTTGCGGTTTGCGCCATAACGGGCGATGACGTTTTTGTATTTTCTACCATCGACCAATACGTCTTGGTAGCTTACGTCTGCGCTGGTTGCTTTGAGTTCGTTAAAAATATACTCAGCGGCACGTTGTAAATTGGTGAAATTATTGGCGCTGCGGGGATGCATGTCAACAGATAAAAACTTTACGTGGGCTTTGAGTGCATCGGCATTAATACCCGGCGGCGTACTAGGAATTGCTATCACTAACGGTTGTGTGACGATCGCAATTGGGGTGTAAAGCACACCTAAAAATAGTAGCGCAGAAATAATTATCTTATTGCGCATAGATTCAAATTTTATGCAGATAATGTGCCCAAAGACACCCTATTTTCGGGCATCTTCAGGCATCCAATAATTACTCGTTTACGCCCTTACGCGGTACGTCATGCCCGCCCGAGCCGCTGCGCAGCAATACGTTTACCTTGGCGGCGAAGTCGCCTTGACCTTGGGTTTGAAAGCGTGATAGCAACGCTTGGGTAATTACCGGCACTGGGATGCCTTGCTCAATCGCTTCGATAGCGGCGTGGCGGCCGTCGCCAGAATCGCCGACGATTGGTGCAACGCCGTCTAATGCTGAATTGTCTTTTAGTACGTTTGCGGTAAGGTCAAGTAGAAACGATCGCACGCCGCTGCTAGAGCGCCAATTTTCAGCGACGGCGGATAGATCAAAATCAAATTCGCGTTTGGCGGCAAGTAAGGAAAAGCCTTCGCTTATTGATTGCATCATGCCGTATTCGATGGCGTTGTGCACCATTTTAACGAAGTGTCCCGCCCCTGATGGGCCGCAGTGTAGTAATTGGTTTGGGCGCGGGGCCAGTGCTTCTAAAACGCGCTTTAGGCTGGCCGTGGTACTGGCTTCGCCACCGATCATGACGCAGAAGCCGTTTTCAAGCCCTTGCAAGCCACCAGAAACACCAGCGTCAATCATATTGATGCCTTGCAAACGAAACTCTTCTGCGCGTGCGACCGTGTCTTTGTAATGGCTATTGCCGCCGTCAATCACGGTGTCGCCGGGGGATAGCTTTAGGCGCAGTTCGTCGAGTGCTTGGTTGTTCGCGCGGCCAACTGGCAGCATCACCCAAATAGTGCGCGGCGCGGCCACGGCGTTGAGCAGGGCGTCTAGAGAATAGGCGGCTTCAAACCCACCTTCAGATTTCAATTCGTCCATCCGTGACGCATCGGTATCAAAGCCCACAACATGGGTGTCTGCACGACACCATTTACGCGCTAAACTGCTGCCCATTTTTCCCAAGCCGACGAGTCCGATTTGCATATAAACCTTATCTGGTTGTTGTAGTCGTATCAGTATGCCACGGCAAATGTAACGCAGCGCTTTTGTATATGCTTTGCAACAGTATTGTCGCGCGCACCCTGTTAATATATACAGCTATTCCCTCCAAATTTATGCCATGTCTGCTACCAGCGCCACCCATTTAATTAGCTATCCAAACAGCCCGTTTAAGCTTAACCAGCCGTTTCCACCGGCTGGAGATCAACCGGCGGCAATTGCCAAGCTTATCGAAGGCTTGCGGGATGGTTTAGCTTTCCAAACTTTGCTCGGTGTAACTGGTTCGGGCAAAACTTACACGATGGCAAATGTGATTGCGCAAATCGGTAAGCCCGCGCTCATCATGGCACCCAATAAGACACTGGCCGCGCAGCTATACGCAGAAATGAAGGAGTTTTTTCCTGAAAACGCGGTGGAATATTTTGTAAGTTATTACGACTATTACCAGCCCGAAGCCTACGTGCCGTCGCGTGATGCGTTTATTGAAAAAGATTCTGCTATCAACGAACATATTCAGCAGCTGCGTTTGTCGGCCACAAAGTCGCTGTTAGAGCGCAACGACGCCATTATCGTCGCGACGGTTTCATGTATTTACGGCTTGGGTGATCCTACTGATTATTATGAAATGCGCATGATGGTGCGGACGGGCGATAAAACTGATCCGCAGACGATGATGCGACAGCTTATTGCGATGCAATACGCTCGCGCTGAGCTAGATTTTAGGCGCGGCACGTTCCGTGTGCGCGGCGATAGTTTGGATATTTTTCCAGCAGAAAACGCCGACCTCGCATTGCGCATCGGTTTTTTCGACGAAGAAGTGGAATCCCTTACGCTGTTTGATCCGCTCACTGGGCATCTTGGGCAAAAAGTGCCGCGTTTTGCGGTGTTTGCAAAGAGCCATTATGTAAGTACGCGGTCGACAACCGTCCGTGCAATTGAAACTATTAAAGAGGAGCTGCGCGAGCGCATTGATTACTACACGGCTGAGGGGAAATTGCTCGAGGCGCAACGCATTCAGCAACGCACCCAGTTTGATTTAGAAATGATGCAAGAAATAGGGTTTTGCAAGGGTATCGAAAACTATTCGCGCCATTTAAGTAACCGCGCGCCCGGCGAGCCGCCACCAACGCTCATTGATTATTTGCCCAAAGATGCCTTAATGATCATGGATGAAAGCCATGTGACTGTGCCCCAGGTAGGCGGCATGTTCAAAGGTGATCGAGCGCGCAAAGAAAATTTGGTTGGCTACGGCTTCCGCTTGCCATCGGCCATGGATAATCGGCCATTGCGGTTTGATGAATTTGAACGCTTGATGCGCCAAACTATATTCGTTTCCGCCACCCCCGCTGATTACGAAGCCAAGCATACCGGCCAAGTGGTTGAGCAAGTGGTGCGACCCACCGGCTTGGTAGATCCCATCATTATCGTGCGGCCAGCCGCTACGCAAGTGGATGATTTGCTGTCGGAAATCAATAAACGGGTAGCGCTGCATGAGCGGGTATTGGTCACTACTTTAACCAAACGTATGGCCGAAGATTTAACGGATTATTTGTCCGAACACGGCGTTAAAGTGCGTTACTTGCATTCGGATATTGATACCGTGGAACGCGTTGAAATTATTCGTGATTTACGCTACGGCGTGTTTGATGTGTTGGTTGGTATTAATTTGCTGCGCGAGGGATTGGATATTCCCGAAGTGTCGCTCGTCGCCATTTTAGATGCTGACAAAGAAGGCTTTTTGCGTGGCTTCAGGTCGCTTATTCAAACCATAGGTCGCGCCGCCAGAAATTTAAACGGCACCGCAATTTTGTACGCGGACCGAGAGACTGATTCGATGCGACTCGCCATTGGTGAAACTGACCGCCGCCGCGCTAAACAAACTCAGCATAATTTGGATAACTATATCGAGCCAAGATCAGTCAGCAAAGGCATCAAAAATTTGATTGACGGCGCTTATGATATTGACGAAAAGCGCGGCGAACGCAAAGCCGCGCAAGAAAAGAAAAAGTACGATGTGCTCAGTGAAAAGCAGATTGAAACGAACTTAAAACGGCTTGAGCGCGAGATGTTAGATGCCGCCAAAAATTTAGAGTTTGAAAAAGCAGGTAAGCTGCGCGATGAACTTAAAGCGCTACGCAACAAAATGTTGGTTTTGGGTGGGCCAGAAGCAGCGGGATTGACGGGATAAGGCCTGCCTAACGACGTAAAATAATAAAATCAAAGGAACCTGATGCTAGAACTCGTCGTTTACGTAAAAATTTTTGTTGCCATGACGGTCATCGTCAATCCGCTCGGGATCATGCCTGTATTTGTTGCGATGACGGCAAATCAGTCACTCGACGAGCGCAAACGCATCGCCAGGATTGCGGCCTTTACGGCGGCCGTGGTGTTGATCATTTCAGCGGTGTTTGGCGAAAGTATTCTGGAGCTATTCGGGATTAGTATTGCCAGTTTTAAAGTCGGCGGTTCGGTATTGGTCATGCTCAGTGCGCTATCGATGATGCAAGCCATGCCCACGCGCGAAAAGCAAACACCAGAGGAAGCTGAAGAAGCTGTAGATAAAGCGAGTATTGCAGTCGTGCCCCTCGGTGTGCCCCTCTTGGCCGGGCCGGGCGCCATGTCCACTATCATTATTTACGTTAGCCAAAATAAGAGCTTTATGCATTTAGCCAGTGTTTTGCTGGTGGCGATTGCCGTGTCCATTACCGTGTGGTTAGCGCTAAGGATAGCCACACAAGTAGGTAAATATATGAGCCACACTACAATCAATATCGCGACCCGCATTATGGGCTTGTTGCTCGCCGCACTAGCTGTAGAAATTTTTTCAAGCGGCATTGTTGAACTGCTGCCGGGCTTAGGCCCGCCAGATGTTTTCAATTACAAAAAATAGCTTGTAGATGCCCTATTTTAGGTCGTCTGCAATCATATAACCAAAGGAAATTATAGTGAAATATTTGCACACAATGGTCCGCGTCAGCAATCTCGACGCTTCGCTAGACTTTTACTGCAACAAACTTGGGTTGGTAGAAACACGGCGCCAAGATAGTGCGGCGGGGCGTTATACGCTCGTGTTTGTCGCACCTCCCGACGACAGAGCAAACGCGCTTGAGCTCACCTACAATTGGGACGCCGAGGTTTATACCGGTGGCCGTAATTTTGGCCATGTTGCCTACGGTACTGAAGATATTTATGCGCTATGTGCAAAGCTCCAAGCAGGCGGCGTACTCATCAGCCGCCCACCACGCGATGGCCGCATGGCGTT
>JANNXI010000077.1:0-2429 GCA_031409495.1 Betaproteobacteria bacterium | reverse complement strand
ACCACATAAACCAGCTTTTCTAAAGCAAATGCGCCCGCCAGCCATTTGATGTTTGCGTTAATCGCTGCAGCGCCAAGGTAAGCCAAGCCCCAAACGGCGATCATGAGAAGCCCAAAGTTGGACATCACCACCGGGTCAGCGTTATTGATCGCCGTGTTGGTGAAAGCGCGGGAGAACAGCAACACGCCGCCGATGTTCATCAGGCCCGCTGCTATGAAGCCGGCTTTTACAAGGTTGGTCGTCATATCTTTGCGTTGGCGGACTCTACCATTTGAGGTAAGCGGCGCGGCTTTATCCCGCAGCGTCCGGTGGACTACCAGTTTGGGGCTTTGGTGTCTCATACGCAAACCTGTACTCAAGGACGGTTCCGACCAACCAAACCAGTGCGGCAGGAAAAATCCAAA
Source organism: Betaproteobacteria bacterium (assembly GCA_031409495.1). GTDB lineage: Bacteria > Pseudomonadota > Gammaproteobacteria > Burkholderiales > Usitatibacteraceae > JANMDR01. The sequence continues at coordinate 2,025 of JANNXI010000077.1, read as the reverse complement.
GCAGTAGTGCAATGAACGCAACATTCGCCTTCGGTACGGTCGCTAGGATTACGCCCAGCGCCAACTCGAATAACAGAATGAAAAACGCGTTTCCGTGCTCTCGAAGATGCTTATACGATTCAACATACTGTCGCGTTTCTTCGGTATCTAGGCTACGTGCCTTAGTGAGGCGGGTGTAATAGCTGTGAGTTCTTTCTCCCGCTTTGTGAATGGAGAAGCCAAGAGGCACAAGCTGTAGGCACAGAACAGTGGCGAGCAAGACAACCGCCAAAATTGCGGACATTTTCGGCGCGATCTGAAAGGCATAAAACCCGCAAGCAATTGCTCCTACCAGAGCAAGGGAGCCACAGAAAAACCAACTAAACGCGGTTGTTTCCTTCGCCAAGAATACGCCCCGTGCGGCATGCAGTACGAGAATTGGAGCGCTGGCAATATAGCAGTAGGCGAAACCCAGTGCGGCAAGGAGTGATAGGCGCTGTGCGTCAAGTTGCGATACGTTGCTGACGCCAGGAATGATCAGGTTGCGGAGGCTTGATGATTCTGAGGCGTTTAGATAGAGAACTACAGCGGCACCTACGACCGTACCGACAAAGTACCTGACAAAGTAAAACTCCCACCACCTGCCATCGTTCGTATTTTTGCCTGTGCCCACTGTAACTCCTTAGATGAAAGGCTCCAAAGTTGAAGCTATGCGACGACGCGCTCGCACATTGTCCGCCCCGCGCGTCCAATTAAACCTCATTGCAGAGGCACGCCAGCTGCTGCAAGCTCTTTCCGTCTCTCTTTCTTCCACCCATCTATCGCTTCTATCGACGTTTGATAAAAATCCCCGAAAATATTACCTACGTCATCGACGATCTGCCCTACGATTTGGATTGCGGCAGACCCCCCGTTTCCGGTGCTAACCGCGCCTTGACCAGTGCGTGGGCCCATTTGGTAGCCGATAAATCCGCCCGCTTCCGTGCCGCTCGACAACAAATGGGCCCTTTGCAGATCGATGATCTTGGGTACATGACCCGAGCGCGGAGCGCTATCTGGGACTGCATGTTTATCGATGTTTCATAAGTCCTGAACCAGCGCGACAGATTTGTTGTTATTTACTAGCTTGTTGCTATTGAACGGATATCCGCTAAGCTTACGCCAGGCTTTCAGGCGACCTTTCAATGAAGCGGTATTTGCTACAAGAAAAAAGCGACGCGGCGTTTACTGGTGCCACTAGATCCGCCCCCTTGTTGAAATCCGGGCCAATCGACCGGTATCCAGCAGTTTCCGTGACCTCGGGCAACACAAGTTGCACATCTAAAGATGACACGGCACCCCGCGCAGCGCGTGTCTGTTTAATTTTGCGTTCCATCACATCGAACACTTAAACTTTTCCAATGACATCTAACAAAAAGCGTTTATCTGCCGCGCCGCTGTACCAGTTGCATCCGCCACCGAGGCGACGCTGCCTGTGTTGAGCCGACTGACCCATGCCAACTTTGAGCCTACGCCAGCCGCCAGCAACGCAGACCTGGACGATGTGCAGTTGCAAGACGACCTGGACAAGCTGCGCCGCTCCGGCTTCATTCAGTGAGCCGGGCTGATCTGCTGGACGTGAACGTCTGGCTGGCGTTGGCGCATGTGCATCACCCGCACCATGCCGCTGCCCGCCAGTATTGGGCTAGCGCCTCTATGCCGCTGGCGTTTTGCCGGGCCAGCATGCAGGGCTTTTTGCGGCTGGTCACGCAAAAGGCGGTGATGAGCGGGGCCGTTCACACGCCTCTTGAAGCGTGGGGCATTTACACCGCTCACCTGGCCACAGGCCGCAGCGTGTTGCTGCCTGAACCTGATGGCATTGACGCGGTTTGGCAGCGCCTGAGTACCGCGCCCAACTTTCATACACGGGACTGGACAGACGCTTACCTGGCCAGCTTTGCGATTCAAGCCAATTGCCGGGTGGTGTCTTTTGATGCGGGGTTTGCGCAGTATGAAAAAACTGGTTCGAACCAAGGTGGGGGTTTAGATTTTTTGCACCTTAAGCCA
>JANNXI010000076.1:0-4318 GCA_031409495.1 Betaproteobacteria bacterium | reverse complement strand
TGGCACCTTTCTGCAGCGCAAACCGCGCGAACTTTCTGGCGGCCAACGTCAGCGCGTAGCGATGGGGCGCGCCATTGTGCGCGAGCCCGCCGCGTTTTTGTTTGATGAGCCGCTATCAAACCTCGACGCCAAGCTACGTGTGCAAATGCGCCTTGAAATTCAAAAGCTGCACCGCGAACTTAAAACCACCAGCATTTTCGTTACGCACGACCAAGTGGAAGCGATGACCTTAGCTAACCGCATGATCGTCATGAACGCAGGTTTGGTAGAGCAAATTGGCACGCCACTTGAAGTGTATAACCATCCTGCCACGATGTACGTAGCCGGATTTATCGGCAGCCCAGCGATGAACTTTATCAAGGGTAAAGTTGTGGGTTCGCACTTTATCGCCGATACGAGCGACACTAAAATTGCACTAGGCGAAGCGTTACCTAAACGCGCAGGCGAGGGTGCCGCCGTGCATTTAGGCATGCGTCCTGAGCACTTAAAACTCGATGCTTCCGGTCCAATATCGGGCACGGTAGAAATGATCGAAGCCTTAGGCGCAGATTCGCTCCTCCACATCAGCGTGGCAGGCACGCTGATGGTGGTGCGAGTAAGTGGCATATCGGAAGCAAAAATTGGCGAAACGCTAAGGGTTGCAGCCATTGCCGAAAAATTGTATTTGTTTGATGCCGCTACCAGCAAAGCGATTTAAATGAAGCCGATAAATTGAGTGCATTGACATCCCAACCGCCAATCATATACCGCGATTTTCATCCTGACGATGCGGCAGGCGTGAACGCTGTTGCAATGGAAGCCTTCAAACAGTATGAAAGCAACTACAACAACTGGAGCGAATTTTCTGTGGGGCTCACTGCCGCGGCGGGACTGGCAAACATTGGCGAAATGGTAGTGGCCGTACAAAACCAGCGCATCGTAGGCTCAGTCACCTACGTCGCGCCAGACCTTGATAGACGCCACGCCCGTGCCTTTTACTTCGAGCCACATTGGGCGGTGATGCGCATGTTAGTCGTAGACCCAGCCGCACGCGGCCAAGGCATTGGCCATGCATTAGCTCAGGCATGCATTGCCTGTGCAAAACGTGACCAAGTAGCGGTGCTCGCATTACACACCTCCACAATGATGACCGTTGCCCAGCCCATGTACACACGGATGGGCTTTAACTTGGCGAAAGAACTTAAACCCATCGGTGGTGTTGCTTACGGACTTTACACCTTGAACCTTGTCTAAGTCTACAAAATAGGCTGCAGAGTGCCTATTTACGGGCATCTTCAGCCTATTCCGTGGGTAAACGTGGTTAGCGGATAGAAAAAGACTGCGTAGTTACCTGTAGTCCGAGCCTGACATCAAAACTACGGAGCACCTCAATGTGTGTCTTAGTCCCGTCCGCATTGAGGTTGGAGAGCTTCAGGGTTGGTGCCAGGATCAAAAGTGCGCCTGGCCGCTTGCCGTTAATTGCAAACGTCGCATCCACCCGCATTTGTGCGCCAATTTTTGTGGATGGTGCGCACGACAGCGACGCTGCAGTCATCAGCTTGCCATCACCGAGAACTTCAAAGTCTTTGCATATGACGTCGATAACGGCATCGGTAGGCTCGATCTGCATATTCCGAGTGATGAAGATACTAATCGTCAGAACCTCATCCGAGGTAGTGTCGGCCTGCGCTTGGACGCCAAATGTATCGAGCATATACGTTTGCGGTGCGCCATAAATACCGTGGGATAACTCCGCATAATAGTGTGTTTTTGCGCAGCCGGTGATAAGGGTCACGGCCGCGAGCGCGAGCAAGAAAAGAACCGCGCGGCAGAGACGCTTAAATTGGATTGTCATTTGGTTATTGGTAGCGTTTGACATTAATGGAATGAAAGGTACCGTGTAGGTTCTTGCAGCTCAAGCGCGACATCAAAGCTTGGTAGTGTCGCCGTTTGCTGCTTCGATCCATCAACACCGATTGAGGAGAGCGTCAGCGCCGGCACTTTAATCAATAGGTTGCGTGGGAGCTTGCCGCGAGTCGAAAAGGTCGCGTTGAGCTGCATCTGCGCCCCGATTTTGGTGGCTGGCACGCAGGACAGCGCGGCTACCGTTAAAAGCGTGCCATTCCCAAACACGCCAAAATCTTTGCACTGAAGGTCAATCACCGCATCAGTAAAAGGTGCCTGCATATCGCGAACGATAAAAATACCGACCGTAAGTTTATCCGCTTTGTAGATGCTAGCCTGCGCTTCAACCCAAAAAGTATCGAGCATTCGCCGGTGCGGCTCGCGATAAACGCCGTTAGTAGCTTCCGCATAGAAGTAGTGCGTCTCACCGCAGCCGGAGAGCGAGGCGAGTGTGAACGCGGTCAGAATGAAGAGTAATACTTGCTGCAAGGGTTTAGATTGCATTATTGGATACTTATTTCATTTAACATAATATAAATTATACGACGAACAGACCATGCGAATATAGACAAGTAACTATGGATCGTAATTCGATTCAATATGATATTAAAAGCCTGAAGGCACCCTAAATACGGGCATCTTCAGCCTATCGTTTAAGGCCTAAATAAAATCGAAAACATCCGTTCCGTATTGCCATCCTCAGTGCCCGCCGTTGTCGAGCCGCCAGCAAGATAAAATCTGCCGTTTTATGGCGCTAAATAAACTTGCTTTGACGAACTTAATAAATCGTAAACCACTAACGCGGCGTAGTTTCTGGAAAGCGCTTCATCGCATTACCTCCGGCAGGCTGACCATTAAATTCGTAGAAAAACCATGCCCGCTGACCGCTACCGAGGGCATTTGGCAATGCCTCTATTCCAGTTTCTGTAAGCCAAGAACTGCTTGTGATGGACTAGCCAAGAACAATGTCTTGGAGATGCGCTTTTTTACCGCATCTCAAAGGCATTAAATGGAGGCACTACCTAAATTCACGGTTCCTATCGCTGCACAATTCCTGGATAACGCTGCATATCGATTACCTTTTCGGCTTCATTACTAAACTGGTATATGAAAAGAAATTTTTGCGTCCTTGGTTTTGAATTGGACTGAATAACCGCCGGAACATCAATTACCGAATCTCCTTCCAGAGCTATACGGGCTTTACCTACCACCTTAAGATCGGTCTTTCCCACTGCAGGGAGTACATTGCTCGGTGCACGGTTGGCTTCATACAAGTCAACCGGAGCGGAGCTATCTAACGTATGCCAACGCGGTTCAAACACATACCATTTCGGCGCACCACTTTTGTCATAGGTAAACCACGCACCTAACGTGTTATCTTTTTCGTCTTGCCAAAAGAACAAGCCTACTCCTGGATCATTAGAATTCCACCAGTGGCCAGAGACATCATGGAGTGCGAGCGGGGTGGGCTTGAGTTTGCGCGCGTCTGTGACAGTCAATGGTTAATTTTTAGGCACGATTCCATTTTTGTTGCTTTCTTGGCAGCTTGTGAATGGATTTTCGTCCTCGACACTCCAGGTATATTGCCCAGCAGGCAGTTTGCCGACCTCGATAAACCGACGACGAAACTGTTGATCAGGAGGCGGCACTCCTACACCCTCCGTACCACCATAGTTAGCCGCTCGATTGAACGTTATGGTGATGTGGCTGTTCTTCATTGATACGCTGTAAGGGTTGACCCCTAAGGGTTTAAACTTCGTGATACATGTAGTGGCGTCGGCGATCAGTTGAATGCTATCAGCGGAGGTTGGAGACGGCGGGGCAAGGTAGTAGCTCTGCCCCGTAGCGGCCGCGGACACTCCCCCAAAAAGCAGCATCAAAAGTACTCGATTAATAGCATTCACAATGAATCTCCATTTAATTTTTCAACAAATATTATGAGCTGCGAACAAAGAAGAATTCCAACCATTCTAGTAACTGATGTTTTCCAACCGTTGTAACCCGCATCTTTCACCTTGAAGCAATGCAGATGCGGATTCCAGCCGCCGAAAAAACAACGACCTCCAAGCTTGCTAGTGCAATGCAATTCCTTTTGCTGTCGCACTGGTTTATTGTCCGTCGGGCGACGACTAATAAACCGTCAGCGTTCTAAAAATCTGCGGTGGTGGTGAAGACGGTAGTCCAAAATCACTGGCAGTGAAGAGCTTGGTGAAGGGAAGACTTCCCAATCCTTGACTCAACAGCACTAGATTTCAGACTATAGTTTAAGGCCTAAATAAAATCGAAAACATTCGTCCCGTATTGCCATCCTCAGTGCCCGCCGTTGTCGATCCACCCGCAAGATAAAATCTGCCGTTTATCCTGTAAACGGCAGTTAAACCTATTCCTGCTAGGCTAGAACCCTACTGGCTGCGGGTTTGCGCGGTTGTTTCAT
>JANNXI010000075.1:0-26084 GCA_031409495.1 Betaproteobacteria bacterium | reverse complement strand
CATCCGCAGCAGCCGCACGCAGAAAGAAATTCAGGTGCGCTTCGTCGCCATTGGCGACGCACTAGACGATGACAACGCCGCTAACCCTAAGACTGGTACTAAAATTTTGCTTTCACCCACTGTGATATTTTTAGAGGATGCAGGCCGGATGCGCGCTCAAGCGCAGCAACTGAAGCTCGCCGCGTTGGGACGCCTCACCGCCAATATTGCCCATGAAATCCGCAATCCTCTATCTAGCATTAACCACGCCGCTGAATTGCTACAAGAAGATGTTGGCCGCAGTCGCGATGATATTCGACTACTCAATATTATTCGCGATAATAGTTTTCGGCTCGACCGTATGGTGCAAGAAGTGCTGTACCTAAATCGACGCGATCGCGCTCACCCGGAGCTCATTGAACCTCGTCCATGCCTAGAGTTATTTTTACGCGACTTTTGCGCAAATGAAAAAACCGATTCAGCGCGTTTTGATTTGCAAATTACCACCACAAAAAATATTGTGTTTGACCGCAGCCACTTAGACCAAGTGCTGTGGAATTTAGTGCGTAATGCTTCGCGCTACGCCGATAACAACGCCGGCGCGGTGCGCGTTGTTTTGCGCATCGCCTCCGACACCAATGCCAACTCCAGCACACCAGAACCCCCTGTACAAACCGCTGAATTGTTGGTTTGTGATAACGGTCCAGGCGTGCAGACTGATACTATTACGCAATTGTTTGAGCCGTTCTTCACCACCGATAACCAGGGTACGGGCTTAGGGCTTTACGTCGCGCGCGAACTTAGCGAAGTCAATGGTGCGGCATTAGACTATTTAGCGTTACTCGAGCGGGATGACCAATTAGGCGAAGGCGGTTGTTTTCGGCTCACGCTTCAAGTAGATAATTAAAATAATTTTTTAACATTTAGCGCCCCTCCCATGACCAAGCATGTACTTGTTGTTGACGATGAAAAAGACATCCGCGAGCTTCTGGTGCTCACGCTAAGCCGCATGGGCATCGAGGCCGATACGGCAGCCAATTGTCAAGAAGCCGTCGCCCGCATTGGCGAACGCACCTATGACTTATGCCTAACAGACATGCGCCTTCCCGATGGCGACGGTATGCAAATTGTTGAGTACATTGCTCAGCATTCTGGGAACACGCCCGTAGCCGTCATCACCGCTTACGGCAGTACTGATAACGCTGTAGCCGCTCTAAAAGCGGGTGCCTTCGACTATTTAGCCAAGCCGATTCAGCTTAAACAACTGCGCGACTTAATAAGTTCAGCATTGAGTTTGCCACGCCCACCATCGCAAGGGGAAAATGGCGCAGTGCCCTCGCCACGCCGGGCCGCAACGGTAGCAAAACCTGCGCCCAACATAGCGCCGCTTGGCCCGCGACTCATTGGCGATTCCGCGGCCATTACCAAGGCCCGCGATCTAATTTGCAAGCTCGCGCGCAGCCAAGCGCCGGTGTACATTGCGGGCGAATCGGGCAGCGGTAAAGAAGTGGCGGCACGCTTAATTCATAGCGCCTCGTCGCGTCGCGATGCGCGCTTTGTGGCGGTAAACTGTGGCGCTATTCCTGAAAACCTAATGGAAAGCGAATTTTTCGGCTACAAACGCGGCGCATTTACAGGCGCAGATTCGGAGCGGGAGGGGTTTTTACACGCGGCCGATGGCGGCACCTTATTTTTAGATGAAGTAGCAGATTTGCCGCTCGCGATGCAGGTCAAACTGCTACGAGTAATTCAAGACAAAAAAGTGCGTATGCTGGGGGAAACTAACGAAAAAACCATCGACTTCCGCATCATCTGCGCCACCCATAAAAACTTGGCTAGCAAAGTAGCGGCTGGCGAATTTAGGCAAGACTTATTTTATCGCCTCAACGTGATTGAGCTTAAAATGCCGGCACTCCGCGAAATTAGCGATGATTTACCCGCCATGATTGAGCAGGTTTTGGCGCGATTAGCAACCCAAGCGGGTATGCAATTACCCGCATTAGACATGTCAGCCCAAAAAGCGCTTCGCCGCTATGATTATCCCGGCAATGTGCGCGAGCTAGAAAATATTTTAGAGCGTGCGTTGGCACTTTGCGATGGCACGACTATTTTTGAACAGGACTTGCACCTGCAGCCTGGCAACGATGCGCACCAAACCAACGGTGATACCAGCAGTCTCGAGGCCGCAAGCTCCAACAAACTTAGCATCCCCTTGCATGACTATTTAGACCGTATCGAGCGCGAACAAATTATGAAAGCCCTAGAGCAAACTGAAAATAATCGCACACAAGCCGCACGCGTATTGGGCGTTACCTTTAGATCGCTGCGCTACCGTTTAACGCGACTTGGCATAGAATAAACAGGCTGAAAGCGCCATACGACCCAAAGTAGCCCCCCTTGCTTGGAAACAGGGCATCTTCAGCACATTTAATTACATCACTACTATCATGAATATACCTTCCGCCGACACTACCTATCACGCACTCTTACGCCATGTACTTGACCACGGCGTAAATAAAGGCGATCGCACCGGTACCGGCACGCGATCGGTATTCGGTTATCAGATGCGCTTTGATTTAAGCCAGAACTTTCCGCTACTCACCACCAAAAAATTGCATTTAAAATCGATCGTTCACGAGCTGCTTTGGTTTTTAGCGGGCGACACCAATGTGGCCTACCTAAAACAAAACGGCGTTTCTATTTGGGACGAATGGGCGGACGCGCAAGGCAATTTAGGCCCTGTTTATGGTCGCCAATGGCGCAGTTGGGCGGCGCCCGATGGGCGCGTGATTGATCAGATAAGTGACGTTATTGCGCAAATAAAAAAGGATCCTGACTCACGCCGTTTAATCGTATCAGCATGGAATCCCGCTGATATTCCCGCAATGGCACTCGCGCCCTGCCACGCGCTTTTTCAGTTTTACGTCGCTAAAGGCAAGCTGTCTTGCCAGCTCTATCAGCGCAGTGCCGATATTTTTTTGGGCGTGCCCTTCAACATCGCGAGCTACGCCCTACTCACCCAAATGGTTGCCCAAGTCTGCGGCCTGCAGGTAGGTACTTTTATCCATACCTTAGGTGACGCGCATATTTACGCAAACCACTTTGAGCAAGTTAATACGCAGTTAGCCCGTGAGCCGAAAACCGCGCCCATCATGCGTTTACGACCAGGCGTTAAAGATATTTTTAGCTTTAAGTTTGAAGACTTCACACTAGAAAATTACGATCCACATCTCGGCATTAAAGCGCCGATAGCCATTTAAGTTGAAGTGAAGATATGGAAATCGCCCTCATTGCCGCGATGGCAAACAACCGCGTCATCGGCATCAACAACACCATGCCATGGCACTTACCCGATGACTTCGCCCACTTTAAACGCTTAACGCTAAATCACCCCATCATCATGGGTCGTAAAACATACGAATCAATCGGCCGCCCATTACCATCTCGCAAAAACATCATCATTAGCCGCAACGCAAGCTTTAAAACGGCGGGTGCAGAAGTGTTTGCCACGCTTCAGCAAGCGGTTGCAGCTGCTTCCAACCCTGAAGGCATGCCTGAAGATGTCTGTAATACGGGCGGTTCCAAGGCACCATCAAGAATTTTTATTATCGGCGGCGGCGCCCTCTACACGCAAGCCCTACCGCTAGCGCAGCGCATGTATCTAACGCAAGTTAACGTCGAAATTAGCGGCGATACGTGGTTTCCAAAAATTGATCCGGCACAATGGCGCGAAGTAAGCCACACGCATCACGCAAGCGACGCGAAACACGCTTATGCATTTGATTTTGTGGAGTTTGAACGGCAAAACTTACTCCACCCAACGCAACCGTGAAACACACACCATTTTCCGGGCTGAGCGGCTAGCTATTGACAGCTCCTCTGAATTTTGATGCTTTGAAGCTATTCATTTCGAGGCGCTAAAAATGCGCACGACTATTACACTAGACGATGACGTAGCCAACAGACGCGCATCTAGCGGCATTGACCATAGAGCATCATGCCAAGCTGATTAGCTTCGATGCAGATTTTCAGCGATTTGCAGGGCTAAACTTCACGCAGTTGCAATAAGCGTCCTACCACCTGCTTGCCGGCACACTTGCATGCCTACTTTCCTGTCCGCTCGCTACCCACTATTCCGCAGCCCCGCTGCCACACCGTTAATCGTCAGATGCAACGCCCGTTGCGTGCGCTCGTCGGCTTGGCCTTTGCGGTATTGGCGTAACAGCTGAATTTGTAGATGGTTTAGCGGGTCTAAGTAAGGGAAGCGATTGCGAATACTGCGGGCCAGCGCTGGGTTGTTTTGCAGAAAGCCTTTGTGGCCCGTAATTGCCTCGAGTACAGTTACGGTCTTATGCCACTCATCGGTAATTTGGCTGAAGACGCGCTTAGAAAGGGCTGCATCGGGCACTAGATCGGCGTAGCGCTGGGCAATGCCAAGATCTGTTTTCGACAACACCATGTCCATATTACCTAGTATTGTTTTAAAAAACGGCCAATCCATTGCCATATTTTTTAGCATGGTTAAGCGCAGCTCTTTCTCATCTAAGTTTTCGTCCAACCATGCTTGCACGGCACTACCAAACCCGTACCAACCCGGTAGCGCAATGCGCGCTTGGCTCCAGCTAAATACCCACGGAATGGCGCGCAAATCTTCAATGGCCAATGACGGCTTACGGGATGCGGGGCGGCTACCAATATTCAAGCCTGCAAGCTCGTTAATTGGTGTGGCACCCCTAAAAAAATCAACAAAGCCCGGTGTCTGATAAACCAACTTCTGATATGCCTCAAACGAGGCTTGAGATAGCCCCGCCATCACGTCTTCCCACTGTTTGGGTGTTTTTTTGTGCGCGGCATCCACGTTTTTATCCAAGAACGCACCAAGCATGCTCGCCGAGACCATAATTTCAAAGTTCCGGCGACCCAGTTCCGGGTTGGCAAATTTAGCCGATATCACTTCGCCCTGCTCCGTCAGCCTTAACCCGCCGCCAACGCAACCGGCTGGCTGCGCCAAAATAGCTTCAAACGTGGGCCCACCACCGCGACCCACACTGCCACCGCGGCCGTGGAAAATCCGAATAGTCACACCACTCTCGACACTAAGCGCTGCCAACTCTTTTTGCGAACGATATAGCTCCCAATTGGCTGTGAGATAGCCGCCGTCTTTATTGCTATCTGAATAGCCAAGCATAATTTCTTGCTGATTTGCCTGCGCCGTAATGAGGCTGCGATAAAGAGGATGCGCAAAAGCATCGCTCATAACCCGTTGTGCGGCGCGCAAGTCGGTGATGGTTTCAAACAGCGGCACAACGCCTAGCGCAATCGTTAGCTTCCCTCCTGCGGCGCGGTGACACAGACCAGTCTCTTTTTGCAGTAACGCGACTTCTAATAAGTCGCTCAACGATTCAGCTTTAGAAATGATGGCCTGTGTAATTGCCGCTTCGCCATACATTGCCCGAACTTGTGCTGCGGCGCGGAAAATAGCCAGCTCGCCGACTGAAGTTTCGCTGTAATTAAAATCCGGAATAAATAGCGGGCGCGGATTTTGAATTTCCCGGCTAAGCAGGGCAATTTTTGTAGCTTCTGATAACGCTAGATAGTCAGGCTCAACGGCTGCCGCCTTCAGTAGCTCGGCGATCACCACTTCATGCACTGCCGCATTTTGGCGCAGATCAATCGTTGCCAAGTGGAATCCAAATACCGCCACAGCGCGGCGCATCCGCGCAATGCGACCTTCAGCCAAACCATTCAAGGAATGCCCACGCAATGATGCCGTGATGACATCTAAGTCAGCCAATACCTCCTGCGCATTATCATAGCAACTAAGCTGAAGAACCGCACTGCGTGCGGGTTCCCTGCCCGTTAATGCGAGATAACTTGCCGCCATTCGCGAATACATGCCAGTGATGGCTTGGCGATAGGGCTCATCTTGGCGAAATATTGACGTGTCCCCCGCGCCCTGCGCCAAAGCCAATAATTCAGCCGTTGGCGTGACTAAGCGCGACGACATCGAAAGCTCGGCACCCAATGCGTGAAGTTCGGCCAAGTAATGATCAAGCGCTACGGTTGATTGTCGCCGAATTGCCTCATTGAGCGAGCTTTCGGTAACAAAAGGGTTGCCGTCACGGTCGCCACCAATCCATGAACCCATACGGAAAAATGGCGGTAAATTATCGGCTTCGAGTGCGTGCTCCAAGGCCGCATACACAGCGGGAATCACTTCCAAAAACGTAGAGCGATAAAAACTTAGGGCGTTATCAATTTCATCTATTACCCGCAACTTAGTTAAGCGCAACATCGCTGTTTGCCAGAGCTGCAAAATGGTTCGATACAGGGCGGCTTCGAGTTCTGCCGACTCATCCGGATCAAGGTTTAGCTGCTCCATTTGTACCAAAATTGCGGACACATCGCGTTGGCAATCCAAAATACTTTTACGCTGCACCTCCGTTGGGTGCGCTGTGAGCACTGGGCTTACGTTGGCCTCACCGATCCAATTCAATATCTCTTTTGGCATCACACCACGCGCGCTCAGTTCCGACATCGCATGCTTCAAACTACCCGCTTGCGGCGGCGATCCAGAGATACGGTGTGCACGGCGGCGGCGATTTTGTTGCCGATCCTCGGCTAAATTCGCCAAAATTGAAAAATAGCTAAAAGCGCGAATCACGCTCAAAGTGTCATCAATAGATAAATTTTCCAACTCACGTTCGAGCTCTACTTGTGAGCGCTGTTGCAGAGGCGATAAACTTTTTCCTTCGTCATCCGTGCTGCGATGAAACGCCACCGCCAGTTGCCGAATATGCTCCGTTTTTGCAAACACGGCTTCACCAGAAACGCTGCGAATGGCATTACCCAAAAGCGTGCCAAGTAAGCGCGTTTCTTCCTTGAGTTTTACGTCATTGGCAACTTCAGTCATTGCGTTTTTCCTAAATAAATTTTATTGATTAAGGGCGCAAGCGTGCCATAAGCGCCCGTGTGGAACCATCAAACTGCGCGTCACGGCCAGACGCGATCGCGCGTTGCACATCCAGCGCAACGACTTTGCCGAGCTCTACACCCCACTGATCGAAAGAATTCAAACCCCAAATAACGCCCTGCACAAACACCTTGTGCTCGTATAGCGCTACCAATGCGCCCAACGCTTTGGCATCCAGTTGCGGCAATAAAATGGTGTTGCTCGGGCGGTTTCCGGTGAAGGTGCGGTGGGTGCTTAAGGTATCAAGATTTACGGCCGTGACTCCGCTTTTTTCTAGCTCGCTACGCACTTGCCCTGTTGATTTACCCATCATCAAGGCGTTACTTTGCGCGAGGCAATTCGCTATGAGCAAATCATGGTGGACACTTAGCTTATGCGCGGCTTGAACTGGCAAGATAAAATCAGCAGGGATAAGTTCAGTACCTTGGTGCAGCAACTGATAAAAAGCGTGTTGTCCGTTGGTGCCTGGCTCACCCCAAATAATTGGCCCAGTGGCATAGCTCACCCACTTACCGTCCATGGTTACTGCCTTGCCATTACTCTCCATATCTAGCTGCTGCAAATAAGCTGGAAAGCGGCTTAAATGCTCGCTGTAGGGCAATATAACCACGCTGGGGGCATCATAAAAATTGCGATACCACACTCCCAAAACGGCCATTATTACTGGCATATTTTGACCAAGCGGCGCTTCGCAAAAGTGCGTGTCGATGGCTTCAGCACCTGCTAGAAACGCATCGAACACCTGCGTACCAAAGCTTACGGCGATGGCTACGCCAACTACTGACCAAACTGAATAGCGCCCACCTACCCAGTCCCAAAAGCGAAACATATTTTTGGTATCAATACCAAATTCAGCGACGGCAGCAGCGTTGGTTGAAACGGCTGCAAAGTGCTTAGCAATGGCACTTTCCGGCACACCAGCGCTTATTAACCAAACGCGGGCTGACTGCGCATTAGTCATGGTTTCTATGGTGGTGAAGGTTTTGGAGGCGACAATAAACAGCGTCGTTTCTGGCGGCGCAATCTTAAAAATATCATCCAGTGCTGCGCCATCAATATTGGCAACGAAATGCACACGCGGGCTGTTCGCATCGCGATGGGCTTTGAGTGCCTCGCACACCATACGCGGCCCAAGATCAGAACCACCGATACCGATATTCACCACGTCCGTTATGCGCTTACCGGTGTAGCCTAGCCATGCGCCTTCGCGCACCGAATTAGCAAAAGCTAGCATACGCGCGCGTTCCGAGCGGATGCCTTGCAAAATATCAGCACCGTCCAAATTGAATTTGGTCGATTTGCTGTTACGCAACGCAGTGTGCAACACGCTGCGGCCTTCGGTTTCGTTTATTGGGACGCCTGCAAACATGGCATCACGGCGTTCTTCAACACCCGCCTCCTTCGCCAAAGCGCTCAGCAAACTCAGCGTTTGGGAGTTAACTCGATTTTTAGAATAGTCTAAAAATAGCCCACCGGCTTCGACAGAAAATTGCTGCGCGCGGTGATCGTCACCTGCAAAATAATCGGCAATATGGTGGCCTTTTACCACCTCAAAATGGGTTGTTAAGGCCTGCCAAGCCGGCGTTTGTGGCAATTGCGAGGTTTTAATGTTGGACATATAAATTATCGTCTAGTCTACGTTCGGAAATAACTTGTTTGGCGCGTTTTAGTTTGCTGCTTAATGCGGGGCCACGAATCACAGCAACACCAACAGATAAAGTATCTATTAGTGCCAAATGAACCATGCGAGAAGTCATGGGCGTGTACACATCCAAATCTTCAGGCACATCGGCCACCAAATGCACAGTAGCTAGCTTAGCGACGGGCGAGCCGCTAGGCGCAATAGCAACAATGGCGGCCCCCGATTCACGGGCAATTTCTATACTGCGAATTAAATCAATGGTGCGGCCGCTACCCGATATTGCTACTACGACATCACCGGCTCCTAATAGCGAGGCCGCCATCGCATGCACATGCGGATCGGCGTAGGCAACAGCGGGCACACCAAGACGAAAAAACTTGTGCTGCGCATCCATAGCCACAATGCCAGAATTACCTAAGCCATAGAATTCAATGCGCTTGGCGTCTGCCAATAGTCGCGTGGCACGTTGTAATGCCTGCGGATCAAGGTGATTACGCACCGTCATCAACGCAGCAATGGTTCGATCAAAAACCTTGGCACCCACATCAGCCATTGAATCATGCGGATTCACATCGCGATGCACAAAGGGTACGCCATTGGCCAAACTTTGCGCTAAGCGCAACTTGAAGTCACGATAGCCGCTAAAGCCCGCAGCACGACAAAACCTGGCAATGGTTGGTTGGCTCACACCAGCTTTTTCGGCAAGCTGAGGGAACGATAAATCAATAACTAAATTTGGGTGCCGCAAAACGAATCTGGCCACGGCCTGCTCGGAAGGACGCAATTTTTCAATTAGCGCTGTCACGCGCTCTAGCAACGCCGAGGGCAAGTGTGCCGCAGGCGCAATGGCCACTGCAGGTTGTGTGACGTTCAAAAATTTAGCGCTTTTTGCCATGCGATTAGTGTCAAACCACCCTAAATATTATGCTGACCAATAGACCGAAACTGGTACAGCTTGCTGCCGAAGAACCGTGCCAATTGGGGCGCTTAAGGCATCCAAATTGGCAATAGCACGATCATAAACATCACGTTTGGCGACGCCCTGAATCAACAGAGCAATGTGTCTGGTATGCAACAGCGCACTTAAATTAAAACTGATCCGCGCATGCGGGGCCGTAAGAGGCTGCATACTGACTAGCGCAGGTGCCGCGGTCGCATCCATTGCCGCCGCAAGCCCTGCCGCACCAGGAAACAAAGAAGCGGTGTGGGCGTCATCACCCATGCCCAAAACCACAAAATCAAAGGGCAATGCCAAACTTGCAACGGCATCCCAGCGCTCCACGAGCGCGCTATCTGGGGAACTGTCAACAGCCTTCAACGGCATGAATCGCGCTACTTTTGCGGCGTTCTGCAACAATTCTGCGCGTACTAAACCCTCGTTACTATCTGCACTTTCCGGCGCTACCCAGCGTTCATCAGCCAGCGTCACACCAACTTGCGCCCACGGCAATAGCGCGGTAGACAGCGCATTGAAAAAACCAATCGGACTGCGACCACCGGAAACAACAAGCGAGGCCCGCGCACGGGCAACGCAACCAGCTTGCAACGCGGCAGCAGCATCGCGCGCTAGCGCAGCAGCAGCGGCACGAGGTGATTCAAAGGTGTGGAACGTGATTGCCATACTGATTTATATCCCTAATTATTTTGCGAACATTGCCCAAAATGCTTCGACAATAGTGCCACGTAACGTTACCCCATTGTGGCGGTGAATCTTGTAGTTTGTCAACAAGCCCTACGCTAATTTAGCGGAAAACCCAGTTTATTAAGCAATTAGAGATGAAATAGTTGCGAAAATGTCTGGAAAAGCCCCAACTCAAACAAAAATATATGTAGAATTACTACATTCATTTTTCAATGCTCAAGGAAACATTCCATCATGGTGCATAAAGTTCTTGCCGACGTGACCGCCCGTATCGTTGCACGCAGCAGCAAAAGTCGCGGCGCTTATTTGGAACGAGTAGCTAGCGCAAAGTCCACCGGGGCCATGCGCGGCAAAATTTCTTGCACAAATTTAGCCCATGCTTTTGCGGCCGAAGCCCCTAACGATAAATTGGCGTTACGCGAAATCAAGCAACCAAATTTAGCGATTGTATCGTCGTACAACGATATGCTGTCTGCTCACCAACCGCTGGCTACTTTTCCGGCAATCATTAAGGCCGCAGCCCGCCGAGCTGGCGCTACCGCGCAATTTGCTGGCGGCGTACCGGCAATGTGTGATGGCGTAACACAAGGTCAGCCCGGTATGGAGTTGTCGTTGTTCTCACGCGATGTAATTGCGATGTCAACGGCCATTGCGCTTTCACACAATATGTTTGATGGCGTGCTGTGCTTGGGCGTCTGCGACAAAATTGTGCCGGGCTTGCTCATTGGCGCACTCCAATTTGGCCATTTACCCACTGTTTTTGTGCCTGCAGGACCAATGACTTCAGGCTTATCGAACGACGAAAAAGCGAAAATTCGCCAGCAATTTGCTGAAGGTAAATTAGACCGCGCGGCATTATTAGAAGCCGAAAGCCAAGCCTATCATGGCGCCGGCACCTGCACATTCTATGGCACTGCCAATAGCAATCAAATGCTGATGGAAGTCATGGGCCTACACTTACCGGGCGCTGCCTTCATCACCCCCAACACACCTTTGCGCGATGCATTAACCACAGCAGCCACTGAGCGCTTGGCTGCCATTACCGCTCTGGGCAAGCACTACACGCCGCTGGCCGAAGTAGTAGACGAACGCGCTATGGTGAACGCCATCGTCGCCTTGTTAGCCACTGGCGGATCCACTAATCACACCATACATATCGTCGCAATAGCACGCGCTGCGGGCATCTTAATTAACTGGGATGACTTTGATGCGCTTTCGGCGGTGGTGCCGTTACTGGCAAAAATTTATCCGAACGGTAGTGCGGACGTAAACCATTTCCACGCCGCTGGTGGCGTTGGCTTTGTGATTCGCGAGTTGATTGGCGCAGGCTTGATGCATGCCGATGTACGCACCATTGCGGGCGACGGCTTAACGCACTACACGCACGAACCGGTGCTCGTTGACGGCAAATTGAGCTATCGCGCGGCGCCTGAAAATAGCGCTGATGAGGCCGTGCTAAGGCCCGCCGTTAGGGCGTTTAGCGCCGACGGCGGCTTGCGGGTCCTGCGCGGCAATTTAGGCCGCTCAGTGATTAAAGTATCCGCCGTAAAGACCGCAAATCGGGTAGTGGTGGCGCCCGCAATCGTGTTTAATGACCAAGATGATGTGCTGGCTGCTTTTAAGCGCGGCGAACTTGAGCGCGACTTTATTGCCGTGGTGTGCTTTCAAGGACCACGGGCGAATGGCATGCCCGAGCTCCATAAACTCACGCCTGCCCTAGGCTCACTCCAGGACAAGGGTTTTAAAGTTGCCCTCGTTACCGATGGCCGTATGTCAGGCGCTTCTGGCAAGGTTCCCGCGGCTATTCACGTTTCGCCAGAGTGTTTAGCTGGCGGGCCATTGGCTAAAGTACGCACTGGCGATATTATTCGTTTAGATGCCGAAACCGGCATCCTAGAGGTAAAAATTGCGGCAGATGTGTGGGCCGCTCGCCCGCACACTACGGTTAAAATGCATCACAACGCCTTCGGCATGGGGCGCGAATTGTTTCAATCAGCACGGGCCAACGCGCTTACAGCCGAAGAAGGCGCTGATACTTTTGGCGCGCTTCCCGAATATTGCAGCAACCCTATTTCTACGCCTCAAATCGTAAAGGACGCCGCATAATGGTCAACAAAACTGCGACTGAAACTGCAACCACAACAGCTAACGAAACAACGCAAATTAAAATCCGTCGCATTATGCGCACCAGCCCCGTCATGCCGGTAATGGTGCTTGAAGATGTGGCAACCGCCGTGCCGCTGGCGAAGGCACTCGTGCGCGGCGGCATTAAGGTGTTAGAAATTACCATGCGCACCGCTGTAGCACTTGATTGCGTACGCGCAATTTGCAAAGCCGTGCCTGACGCCATTGTCGGGGTAGGCACCATCGTTAGCCCCGCTGATTTAGACGCAGCCATGGCTGCTGGCGCGGCTTTTGGTGTGAGCCCCGGCGCGACTGATGCGCTACTGGCTTACGCCATCGAAAAAAACTTTGCGCTGCTACCGGGAGTGATGACACCGTCTGATGTAATGCGTGCCTTGCAGCACGGCTACACCGCCTTAAAGCTATTCCCCGCGCAGCAGGCAGGCGGAATTGGCATGTTAAAAGCCCTCGGTGGGCCGTTTCCACATGTACTGTTTTGCCCCACTGGCGGCATTGATGCTCAAACAGCACTTGATTTTTTAGCGCTTAAGAACGTGGCCTGTGTAGGTGGTTCGTGGTTAGCTCCGGCCGCACTGATTGCCGCGGGCGATTGGGCTGCGATTGAAGCTTTAGCGCGTGCCGCTTGTGCATTGAAATCAAACTAACTCAACTATAAAGACAACGCCCATGAACGACTTACCATTGAAAACCATTACTCCCGACTGCCGCGCACTGGTTTTATTTGGTGCCACAGGCGACCTTGCTAAACGCATGTTGTGGCCATCGCTTTATGCTCTTGATTGCGATGGCTTATTACCAAAAGCGTTTGACCTAATTGGCGCCGCCACATCGCAGCTAAGCCGCGATGATTTTGTGCTAAAGGTGCGCGACTCCATTCAAAAATCAGCCAATGCTAAACTTTTTAGCGAGGCGCAATTTGCCATCTTTGCGGCACGCATCAACTACGTGGCCGCCAATGCCCTGCAAGCCGACGGCTTAAACGCGCTAAGCGCCGTATTACGGGCGCTTCCAGCTAGTGAAGCATCTGAAAACCAGAGCGCAGGAATAATCTATTACCTATCTACTGGCCCGCAGCTTTTCGGCCCAATTTGCCTCGCTTTGCGGGACGCAAAACTGGTGGATGCCCATTGCCGCATCATCGTCGAAAAACCGATAGGCACCAATACCGCCACGGCTAAGAAAGTGAACGAGGATATTGGCGCGGCCTTTGATGAGCATCAAGTGTTCCGTATCGACCATTACCTTGGCAAAGAATCGGTGCAGAACTTGCTTGCATTGCGTTTCGGTAATGCTATTTTTGAACCACTTTGGAATTCTTCGGCCATTGAGCAAGTGCAAATTACCGTTGCCGAAGCCGTGGGCGTAGAGGGCCGATGGCCATTTTACGATTCCACTGGCGCCCTGCGCGATATGGTGCAAAGCCATGTACTGCAAACGCTTTGCTTAGTCGCCATGGAGCCACCGGCAAGCTTTACGCCATCGGCTGTGCGCAATGAGAAGGTGAAAGTATTATGGTCATTGCGCCCCATCACCGCTGAAAACGTGGCTACCCACACTGTACGCGGTCAATACGCGGCTGGCTTTAGCGGCGGCACAGCAGCACTAGGCTACATGGAAGAAAAGGGCGCTGCAACAACCAGCGATACCGAGACCTTTGTGGCATTACGCTTAGAAATTAATAACTGGCGTTGGGCTGGCGTACCGTTTTACCTGCGTACCGGAAAGCGCATGCAAAAGCGTTCAACCGAAATTGTGATTCAGTTTAAAGCCGTGCCGCACAATATTTTTGCGGGTATCGGGGCAAGCTTAGCGCCAAATATGTTGGTGATAAAGCTCCAGCCTGAAGAAATGATCACGCTATCGCTGATGCATAAGCAACCGGGCTTGAATGAAGTGAAGTTAGTTGAAGTACCTCTCAACTTGACACTCGACGCCGCCTCGGCCGATACCCGTCGCCGTATCGCCTACGAACGCATGCTGCTTGATGTGTTGCGCGATAATTCAGCGCTATTTGTGCGCCGCGACGAAGTGGAAGCTGCGTGGAATTGGATCGACGGCATCATCGACGGCTGGAAAACTACCGGCCTCAAGGCGAAACCCTATAGCGCAGGCAGTTGGGGGCCAACGGCGGCAATTGCGTTGACGGAGCGTTACGGGCATTCTTGGCATGAGTAAGACTGGTTGAGAATAGGCTGAGGATGCCCGTATTTAGGGCGTCTTCAGCCTATTTTTCACGGTTTTTAAGGCCAGCGATCGCTATCGTCCGAGTGCATGTGTCGCCGCGAAGAATACCGCTTTTCAGCCACGACAGGGTTCAGCGTACAATTCGGGCAGCGCAACTTTTTTGCTCGCCTACTTCACAAATAGAAATCATGGTTAACTTCGATAGCCCCCGCTTTATCGCCGATATTGGCAGCACCTATGCGCGCTTCGCCCTCGAGGTAGCGCATAACGAATTTACCCATATTGCTTCACTGAGATGCGCCGATTATCTCGATTTTTTTTCTACTGTTCGCGCCTATCTTGACCCCTTAAACACGGTCCGCATCAAACATGCGTGCGTGGCGATAGCGAATCCGGTCGATGGTGACTTGGTGCAGATGACTAACTACCACTGGCAGTTTTCTGTTGAAGAAATGCGCCTGCAACTTAATTTAGACACCCTCGTTGTCGTAAACGATTTTACAGCGTTAGCGATGGCCCTGCCTCGCTTACAAGGGCGGCAAGTTCGGCAAATTGGCGGCGGCACCAGCAACAAGCAGAGTGTGATCGGCTTACTGGGCTCGGGTAGTGGCTTAGGCGTATCTGGGCTAATTCCGGTAGGCGATGGCTGGATTTCATTAGGCTCGGAGGGCGGGCACACCAGCTTTTCGCCACGCAATGAACGCGAAATCGCAATTTTACGCTATGCATGGAAATTTTTTGATCACGTGTCTTTTGAGCGATTGCTATCTGGCCCCGGTTTGGAACTCATGTATCGCGCTTTGGCTGAGTACGCACGCGTGCCCGCAGAACCCCTCTCAGCACCCGAGATAACTCGCCGTGCACTGGATTCAAGCGACTTGGTCTGCACCGATACGCTTGATGCGTTTTGCGCCCTTTTAGGCACTGCAGCAGCCAATTTAGCGGTGACGCTGGGGGCATTAGGCGGCATTTATATCGGTGGCTCCATTGTGCCCCGTTTAGGCGCCTACTTCGACCGCTCACCGTTTCGTCAGCGCTTTGAAGATAAGGGCCGTTTTAGCCGCTACTTAACTGCTATTCCAACCTACGTTGTTACCGCCGAGCACGCTACATTTACTGGTGCGTCCGCTATTTTAGAAGCACAATTGCGCACTTTACAAACTGCCAGCGGCGCGGCTATTTTGGATCAAATCCGGCGTGCGCGGGTTGACCTTTCACGCGCGGAATTGCGCGTTGCCGAACACGTGCTTGGCCACCCGCGCACCGTGCTGAATAATTCAATCAGCGAAATTGCCCGCGCAGCTGAAGTAAGCCAGCCAACCGTCATTCGGTTCTGTCGCTCACTTGGCTGCGAAGGCTTGTCTGACTTCAAATTACGCTTGGCATCCGGCTTAACAGGCACGCTGCCAACCGGCCATATTCAAGTGACAAATGATGATTCAATGCTGGAGTTAAGCTCAAAAGTGTTGGGCAATACTGCGTCGGCCATTTTGGCTATACGTGGGCAACTAAACCGTGACATGATAGACCGTGCAGTGCAATTATTGCTCACCGCCAACCGCGTGGAGTTTTTTGCGGCAGGCCACTACGGTGCGGTAGCGCAAGACGCGCAATTCAAATTTTTACGCTTTGGCATTTCAAGTGCTGCCTATACCGACCCGCGCCTGCAGTTATTGGCCGCCGCGGTGCTAAAGCCAGGCGATGTGGCAGTGATAATAAGTAACAGTGGTCGCCTGCCAGAACTTTTAGAGGTTGCGGACAAAGCCCGCGAACGCGGTGCATCGCTCATTGCCATCACGGCAAGCCAATCCCCTTTAGCACGCAAAGCCGATGCCGCTTTGGTGGTTGACCATGTTGAAGACGTTTCAACACACTTACCCATGGTTAGCCGCATCTTGCATCTGCTCGTCATTGATATTCTCGCGGTAGGCGTAGCCATGCACCGCAGCCCGACGGGTATTGAATTGTTAGACGAAACCAGTGATGCTTCAGCCGAAGGCGCGGCCTTGGTCGGATTAGGTTCTGACGAAAGGGCCCCCGCCGTGACCAGCGTGGTGCCTGGCGTGCGAACCGCATCGCCGTTTGCCGGACTAACTTCGCATACACGGTAACCCTACAGGGCTGCAGTAACTGAATAGGCTGGAAACGCCCTATTTTCGGCCAGGGACGACCTTTTGGTCGCGGCCATCTTCAAGTATCCGCACCCGCACAAGTGATGAGTACCAAAGAGATTCTTGGCTTTACGATTTCCTTACCATGTAGCTAGGAGACTGAGTACTCACTATTGAATACGTCATGGAACTACGCCCATTGCCGCGACAATTTCAACAAAAGATCAAATTACAATTCTCGCTGAAATCCGGCGCTGCTCGAGGTTAGATGCCGGGGACTTGATTTGTTTTGAGGAAGTTGCGTCTGGACTCTACGCTTTCAAACCTCCGCAGAAATTACCGGTAACGGTACTCAAAGGCATCTTTGGCAAACCCACCCGTGTCGCCTCGATTCAAGAAATGAATGCGGTTATTGCTCAGTGTGCTGCATCCGCGATTATCTCATCAGTCACCATTATTGAGTTGGAATGGGTTTTGCGCTCTCCGTTTGCGCTATCGCGCGAGTAAGACGCTGAAGTTATCGCCAATTTACCTTCGATCGACGTGTTCAAAGTAGAAAAAGCCGCCATTGTGGCTGAGGCTTTGCGCTCTTATCAAAGTAACAATGCAGACCTAGCAAACTGCTTGATCGAACGCACATCATTTCATGCTGGCTGCGAACGCACCGTGACGTTTGATCAAGCCGCCGCTAAAACAGCGAATAAGGTGCTAATAAAATAAATAGCTGGAAATGCCCTATTTTCCCTGAACGGGACGACCCTTGGGTTGCGGGCATCGTCGCCATTTAATCGACACCGAATTAGCTAGCTAAAGCCCTGTAGGCCGGCAACGTTAAAAACTCCTCGTACACTTCGTGGATTGCCAAATGCTCAAACATCGCGGCTCCCTCAACGTATTTACCCGCGTCGTATGCGGCCTGACCGACAATGGCTGGCGTTTTTGTTAGCTCATCGGCGGTAAGCGCTTTCACCATGGCTACGTCAACCTTGCGACCATCGTCGAGCACGCCTTTGGGTGAGCGAATCCACTGCCACACTTGGCTTCGAGAAATTTCAGCTGTAGCCGCATCTTCCATTAAATTGAAGATAGGCACGCAACCATTACCCGCTAGCCATGAGCCCATGTATTGGATACCAACTTGAATATTGTTGCGTAATCCAGCTTCGGTGATTGGCGCTTCGGGACGGAAGTCGAGTAAATCCGACGCTTTATAATCTACGTCATCGCGTTGGCGATGAATTTGATTTGGCGTGGGCATGTGCTCATCAAACACTGCTTTAGCAATAGCCACTAGACCCGGATGCGCTATCCACGTGCCATCGCAGCCATCGGTCACTTCACGTAATTTATCGGCGCGCACTTTTTCCATCGCGGCAGCGTTGGCGGCTTCGTCATTCTTAATCGGTATTTGTGCAGCCATACCGCCCATGGCAAACGCCCCACGTTTGTGGCAAGTTTTAACTAATGTAAGTGCGTAAGCGCGCAAAAACGGTGCCAGCATGTTTACTTGACTACGATCGGCTAGGCAAAAATCCTTATTGAGACGGAATTTTTTGATTGCGGAAAAAATATAATCCCAGCGCCCGATATTTAAGCCAGCGCTGTGTTCGCGCAGCTCATACAAAATTTCGTCCATTTCAAATGCCGCAACGATGGTTTCAATCAACACTGTTACTTTGATGCTGCCTTGCGGCAAGCCCAACGCTTCTTGCGCCGCCACAAAAATGTGGTTCCACAATCGGGCTTCTAAATGCGATTCTAATTTGGGAATGTAGAAGTAAACGCCAGAACCTTTTGCGACGAGATTTTTGGCGTTGTGGAAAAAATACATC
This sequence comes from Betaproteobacteria bacterium, assembly GCA_031409495.1. Taxonomy (GTDB): domain Bacteria; phylum Pseudomonadota; class Gammaproteobacteria; order Burkholderiales; family Usitatibacteraceae; genus JANMDR01. The sequence goes on along the minus strand of JANNXI010000075.1, from coordinate 7,576 downwards.
GAGAAATCAAAGATAGAACCAGACACTTCAACCCCGTCGAGCGTGATGTGCTTTTCGTTTAAATGCCAACCACGCGGGCGCGGAAACAGCACCGCTACTTTTTCATTCAGCTTGTAATGCTTACCGTTTTGCTCGAGCGCAATAGTGCCCGCATTGGCGTCGCGCATATTAATTTGCCCGTCGATCATGTTTGCCCATGTTGGGCAATTAGCATCTTCAAAATCGGCCATGAACACATTAGCGCCTGAATTCATGGCGTTAATCACCATTTTACGGTCGGTAGGGCCCGTAATTTCTACGCGGCGGTCTTGAATATTTGCCGGTACCGATGCTACTTTCCAGTCGCCATCACGCACGCTTTGGGTGTGCGGTAGAAAATCGGGTAGCGTGCCGACGTCGAACGCATGTTGACGCTGCACGCGGGCGCTCAAGGCGGCAGCGCGTGCTGGCTGGAAAGTTCGGGCGAGAGTGACAAAAAAATCAAGCGCTTCCGGCGTTAAAATTTGCGCGTCTTGCGCACGTAAGGTTGCGCTAATTTCCAAGCCCGACGGAAGGACTAACTTAGTTTCAGTTTGCGACATTTTCATTACCTCAAAAATTATGCGTCAATGGGAAGGATCGCTTCGCGCGATTGCCAACAAGCGATCCACTTCGTCTTTGTGTTTTACGGTGTTTGATTTATGCCAGCGCCCAATAACAAACATCGTCACTGCCACCAACGCACCAAAAATACCGATCGCCCAATAAGCGGATAATTTGGCGGCGGTTAAACCTGCAAAAAGAGCACCAAGTCCCAATATACAGGCTTGTTCATTAAAATTCTGCACTGCAATCGATCGCCCAGCACCCATCAAGGAATGGCCGCGATGTTGCAGTAGCGCGTTCATCGGCACCACTAAAAATCCGCCAAGCGCACCGATCACAATCAAAAATGGCACCGCCATTTGTAGCGTTGATATTAAATTCATGAAGATGACGGCAATACCCATGCCAATGCCCAACGGAATAACGCTGGTGGCACGATCAAGCTTCATAAATAAAGAAGCCGCTACGGCACCGACCGCAGTCCCTATAGCAACCACGCCAACAAGACTTGCTGATTTCGTGGTGTCATAACTCAATGCGGCAGCGGCCCACGCCAAAATAATGTATCGCAAATTACCCGCAACACCCCAAAACAGGGTTGTTGTAGCCAAGGAGATTTGGCCTAACTTATCTTCCCAAAGCCGTGTATTACAAACCCAAAAATCTTTAAATAACGTGACTGCATTACGCGGAAATGGCAATAGTTTCACCCCAGTCGAAGGGATGTAAAGATTAAAAATTGCTGCAATGACGTAAAACACTAAAATAAAAGCAATTGCTGCTTCCGCTGGCGTATCGATTCCAGTTGTAACTTGAGGAATATCGACGCTCAACAGTAGGGCTGAAAGGTTGGCACCCACCAACTGCCCGCCCATCACAACACCCAAGATAATCGACCCAATTGTTAGCCCTTCTATCCAGCCGTTAGCGGTCACTAATTTTGAAACAGGAAGTAGTTCGGTCAAAATGCCATATTTAGCGGGCGAATATGCCGCCGCCCCAAGACCCACTATCGAGTAGGACAAAAGAGGATGGGTACCAAACAACATCAACAAACAACCAACTACTTTGATGATATTGGAAAAGAACATGACCTTGCCCTTGGGCAAAGAATCGGCGACCGCACCAACATAAGGGGCGAGTAAGACATAGAAAAAAGCGAACATAGGGATCAGCGCTGCGGCCTGCCAAGCGGGTGCTTTGGACTGCGCGAGAAGCGTGATGGCGGCGATGTAAACGGCATTATCGGCAAGCGACGAAAAAAATTGCGCTGCCATCAAAGTATAAAAACTGCGGCCCAAGACTACTCCTCAAACTATTTATCTTATATTTGCTTTTAACGCTTATTAAAAAGCGGTTTGCATTTGCCCTAGCACTTCTAATCTTCAACTACTTTGTTGCACGTGCCGCTTACTGCGCTATCGCACTGCCAATAGCAAGCTGACGAATTGCTATGCGGCAGGGTATTGCGCGGCGATCATGCTAAATGCAGCCCGCAGACTTTGCGCTTCGCCGCCCTCTGGACGACCAGCACGATTTTTCATATTCCACGAAAAAACATCTACGTGCATCCAAGCTTGATTTTCTGGCACGAAGCGTTGCAAAAACAGTGCTGCAGTGATCGCGCCCGCATGCGCGCCACCAGAATTAACGACATCGCCAATACTGCTATCGATCATGGCCTGATACGGCTGCCACAATGGCATACGCCAGATTGGATCACGCTCGGCTTTAGCGGCAGCTTCAAATCTTGCAGCCCAAGCATCATTATTACTAAACACGGCTGGCAGCTCGGGCCCCAAAGCTACGCGCGCAGCGCCCGTGAGGGTCGCAAAATCCAAAATTAATTCTGGTTCATTTTCGGCTGCAAAAGCCAATACGTCAGCCAAAATTACGCGCCCTTCGGCATCGGTATTGCCGATTTCAATTTTCAACCCTTTTCGTGACGAAACGATTTCGCCCGGACGGTAGGCATCGCCACTCACGGCGTTTTCAACGGCAGCGACCAACATCTGTATTCGCACTGGTAACTTAGCTTGCATGATGAGCTGTGCTAGCGCCAAGGCATGAGCCGAACCACCCATGTCTTTTTTCATGTTGCGCATGCCATCTGCGCCCTTCATATTTAAGCCGCCCGTATCAAAACAGACACCTTTACCGACAATGGCGATTCTAGGGTGCGCTGGATTACCCCAGGTAATTTCAAATACGCGGGGCGGGCGATGGCTGGCGCGCCCTACGGCATGCACCGCGGGAAAGTTCGCGGTCAGCAACGCTTCGCCTACCCATTCCTGGTATTGACCACCACAATCTGCAGCGATGCGCTGCGCCACATCTGCTAAATGCGCGGGACCCATATCTTCAGTTGGCGTATTGACGAGATCGCGCGTAAGTGCTGCGGCATCAACCACGCGCTGCGCCTGTAAGCATTCCGGTGTCAGGCCTAACGCAATCACCGCAGGCGCACGGCTTAAGCGCTTGTAGCGACTAAACTTGTAGCTGCCCAAGCCAATACTCAAAGTGGCTAATGCCGGGGTAATCTCAAGTCCCGTAGCTGGCAGTCCAGCTTCACCCTTTTCGCCCTTAGTTGCGAGATGGTAGCATCCCTCTGGTAAACCAAACGGCAGATGTGACAGGCAATAAACATCGTCCACAACGGCGTGCTTATTAACTGCTACGCCGACCAACACCGCGGCAATCGGATGGAGTGCGTCTTGGCTTGGCAACAAGCAAAATGTGTGTGGCGTGGCCTTAAACTGCGTTTGGACAACCCATGCCGCAAACAAGGGCGCACTGGCTTTTGCGTCAACACAAAACTGAGCAAGGGCCGTCGCATCTACAGCAACTATCGGAATGCTATGCATATCATCAACCTAGTAAAAAATACCGACAAGCGCGCCGCACGATAGTGTTGCCAAGGTGCCTCCAATTAGGCATTTATAGCCAAGGTTCGTAATTTCAGTGCGCCGCTCTGGACACATCGTGCTCATACCACCGATGATGATGCCGATTGAGGAAAAATTAGCGAAGCCGCAAAGGGCGTAGGTCATAATGATGCGGCTACGTTCTGATAGCTGATCCGCAGGTATTTTCGCCAAGTCTAAGAAGGCCACGAATTCATTGACGACCGTCTTCGTACCCATCAACGCACCCGCAGCTTGCGCCTCTGCCCAGGGGATACCAATTAACCAAACTACCGGAGACATCAGCCATCCTAGGATACCTTGCAGCGTCATCGGTTTGCCATTGATCGCAGGAAAAATCCAAGCCAATAGTGAGTTTGCCATGGCAATTAAGGCGATAAGCACAAGGAGTAACGCACAAACGTTGATAAACAGTTGGATACCGTCCGCCGTACCTTGGGTGATCGCATCCATGGCCGATGTAGATGGGTTTTCTTTAGTTACATTGCCATCAGTAGGCTCGCCCTCAGGCGGCACCATTAAGCATGAAATTGCGATAGCGGCAGGTGCACTCACAAAGGAAACAATCAAAATATGCCCGATAGCATCCGGCACATTTTGCAGCATAGACCCGTATACCGCCATCACGGTACCAGCGATGCCAGCCATGCCGCAAGTCATAGTGATAAACAATTCTCCGCGTGATAGTTTTGCCAAATACGGCTTAATGAAAAGCGGCGCTTCAACCATGCCTAAAAATACGTTTGCCGCGGTGGAAACACCAATTGCACCGCCCACCCCAATGGTGCGCGTAAGCACCCAAGAAAATGCCCGAACTAACATCGGCAAAATGCCCCAGTAAAACAATAACGACGACAACGCAGAAATCACTACCGCCATTGTTAAGACTTGCGTCGCGAAAATAAAGGTACCCGCATTAGGCAGAACTGCCGCAGGAAAGGGCCCGCCGCCTAGGTACCCGAAAACAAATGTTGCGCCTTGAGTAGTAGCCGATTGCAAACCAGCTAAGCCGCTGCTTAAGGTGTTAGCAATTTCCTTAAACCACGGAAATTTAAACAGCAATACAAACAGCACAACCTGCACGGCTACCGCGCTAATTACGGTGCGCCATGGCACCACACTACGTTTTTCAGAAATTGCCCAAGCAAATAACAAAATAGCAAAGAAGCCTACTGCACTTTGTAAAGCTAACATTAATTTTTCTCCCCTAGGCTACGCATTCGCGCGCACAATTATTTTATCAACCTCAATCATAACCTATGGCCGTACATAGCGCTGTGGGAGTGCAAATTAGCGGGGCTGAGGGTGTTTTAATTCTCAAACCGCGCGCCAAACGCGTGCGCGTAGGATTGCTCAGCGAACTCTAAACTCACGTCTGGATTGGCGTTAAGGAAAGTAGCATCAACCGTTATTTTTACGTAGCGATCAAGCTTTTTCCAGATGGTATAAGAAATGAGTCTAGCCACTTCATCGGCGGTTTCGCCAAGCCGCAGATCGCGCTCAGCCGTGAGGTGGAGTGCAAATGTACCGTCCTTGCCACCCGGGTTATCGCGACTCACGCGCTCGATTTCTTCAGGTTTAGACCACGCATCGGCGAAGGCGGCAATGACGATTTCATATTCACGCGGCAAGAGTGGAGCCACGACGGTTTCAATGCGATAAAAACGCGCCCGCTGCGAAATAGAAAGTAAGTTAGTAACCATAACGTTAAGCTACGCGAAATGGCTGAACGACGCAACAGTTACAGATTAATTTCCCATAAAAAAGCGGCGGCCATTGCTGGCCGCCGCTTTGTTCGATTCAATTTCTGACAACTTATTTATCAGAAATAATCGCTTTGTCGCGCAAGTCTTTTACAAACTTAGCAACTTGCTCCTGCTGCGCGCGCTGACGGATATTTTCTTTCATTTCTTCGAACGCGGGCGCTTTTAACGCACGAGAATCATCCATACGGATAACGTGGAAACCAAATTGGGTTTTCACAGGAACGTCCGTTGTTTGGCCTTTTCCAAGCTTTTTAAGTGCTTCTGAAAATTCTGGAACGTAACGGTTTGCTGGGCTCCAATCAAGCTCACCACCAGATTCTTTCGAACCGGTATCGAGTGTTTTTTCTTTCGCTAGCTTCGCAAAATCATCACCACGGCTAAGGGAAGCAACAATTGCTTTAGCTTCAGCTTCTTCTTTTACCAATATATGACGCGCTTTATATTCTGTATTGCCGAGCGTGCCAACGAAACTGTCGTAGCTTGCTTTTAAGCTAGCATCGGAAATCGGGTTTGCCTTTACATGGGTATCAAACAAGGCACGAATTAGCACAGCTTGGCGCGCCATTTCCATCTGCGAGGCAATCGCTGGCTCACGGTCTACACCGGCTTTGCGCGCGGCTTGGCTTAACACTTCGCGGTTAATAAGCTCATCTTTTATTGCAGCAACAATTTCAGGGCCGCCCGGTTGGCCAGACGCTTCGCGTTCACGGTTCATTGCATCAAATGCGGCTTGCGGGATCATTACGCCATTAACGCTAACTTTGCTGCTTGCACCGGATACTGCAGCGGCGGCTGTTTTTGCCGTTGGAGCGGCTTTAGCTGCGGCTTTCTCCGCTTTAGTCTGTGCAAAAGCGATTGGGGAAGCCGCTAACATCAAAGCTAAGGCGAGTGATTGTGATTTACGTTGCATAGTGGTTCCTTAATAAACAAAAAAGAAGACAAAGATAAAAAAAGCAAAACGGAATTACAGCAAAACGATTTCAACCAATTTAGATGGGGACGCGAGCATCAATTTTCAAGGCATGAATTTCACTCTGCATTAAATCACCGAGCGCCGTGTAAATTAAACGATGCCTTGCCACCAGAGATTTACCAATAAACTGGGCGCTAACAATCTTCAATTCAAAATGGCCGCCGCCACGTTCTTTTGCCCCTGCGTGACCAACATGCGCGTGCGAGTCATCTGCAATTTCCAGTTCCGTTGCTGCTAGATCGATCAAGCGCATACGGATTTTTGCTTCGATTGAATCGGTATGTATGGCAGTAATTTGCATTTATGCGGGAAACACTTTTTTAAATGGTTTCACCGTAACGCTAGAAAATACGCCGGCGTTGACATACGGGTCTTCACTAGCCCAAGCGATTGCCGCTTCGCGACTGGCAAATTCCGCAACAATTAGGGAGCCTGAAAATCCCGCTGGGCCTGGATTTTCAGAGTCAGTAAGCGGATGGGGACCCGCGAGAACGACTCGGCCCTCATCTTGCAGTGCTGAGAGCCGCGCCAAATGAGCCTCTCTAACTGCCATACGGCGCGGCAGTGCGCCGGGCGCTTCTTCACAAATAATGGCATAAAGCATGGGGAGCCTCGTTAAGGTTTAATTACTGGGACGTCAGGTGTGGCGGACGCAGCGGCGGCGGCGATCGCATCCGGTTCCACCGGCTCGATAATATGCTTTTGCAGCCAGATGAAAAGACCAATGACGTAGACAAAATTTATGGCGGGGTAGGCGAATAGTTTAAGGTTGACCCACATATCCGTCGAAACCCCAAGCTCGAAGGCTAAAAGCCAATTGACCGCAGCCATCGCCGCGTAAAAAACAATCATGCTTAGCGCTACCTGATTCCAAACGAGCGCCGGCAAATCAATATCTTTAAAAATTTCGGCGAGTGGATTTTTCTTCAACCCAAACTGCGCGACAGCCAGCGCTATTGCCATCGCACCGAATAAAATAGACGGCTTTAATTTGATAAATTTTTCGTCGTGAAAAATCAGGGTGGCACCACCAAAAACAACCACGATCACGACGCTTACCCACATCATCGTATCGATTTTTTTACCGGCTAATTTCAGCCCCGCGAGGAGCAAAACGGATGCGCCGATCGCAACGGCAGTCGCCGTATAAATATCAAATATTTTGAACGCAACAAAAAATAAGATGAGCGGTAAAAAATCGAGCAATATTTTCATGAATTATTAGGTTCTAAAGCTAAGTGCGGACACAAGACAAATCTTATTTGTAGGGAAATCTACTCAGGCAACCCAGAATTTTCGCATATTTTAGTTATTCTTGCTCGCGAAGC
>JANNXI010000074.1:0-4137 GCA_031409495.1 Betaproteobacteria bacterium | reverse complement strand
TGTAGGCATCTTTGCCGTTGTGCTTTACGCGGCCGTCGCCGGTGATGCCTTCTTTGCATTTCATCTTCCATGAAATTTCATTGCCCGAAACTTTCATTTCTGTGCGTTCGCAGTTTTTTTGCGCAGATGGACTGTGCTCGTCGCTCCATTTATTTTTACCGGCAACAATGCAGTGGGTAAACACTCGTGTTCCCATTTTTGCCGCCATTTCAGCGGGCATATCGGGCATATCTATTTTGGTACTTACTTCCCACTTGCCGGGTGGCATTTCTTGGGCAATAGCTGATGCTGCAGTGCCAAAAATGAGTGATGAAATTATAGCTTTCAGAATTTTCCGCATGGTGCGCCTTTGGTAAGTGGGTAAACGCTAAGTTTAATCGAAACTCAGTATCTGCGTTTGTACGAAAAATCGCTGCCTCCCCGCACAGAACCAACAGGCCGGATCCGCAGTTCATGCCAAACAACCCGCAACTGGTCGCTTTTCAATCGTCAGAGTTAATGCTGGCTGGGACAATGATCCGCGCTATTTCAGATAAACTATTGTTACATCACTTTTTGAGGAATTCATCATGGCATACGTTGGTCGCAAAAATTTCTTATTGCCGGTTTTGCTTGTCGCTATTATGGCAACGCCACTTGTTGCGCACGCTCAGGATGCTGTTGTGCCCGCACCCGCTGCAATGGTGCTTGAAAACGTGCCGCCGGTGCCTGCTAGTGTGGCAGCGCGCGTTGCAAAATATACTGAATTTAGGCCGACTGCGTTGGCTGGCTGGCATCCTACTAAATCCGAAATATTAATTTCTCGCCGACACAAAAACACGCCACAAATCTATCGCGTAGCCAAGCCTGGCGCGGCGTTAGAATTGCTAACTGATTACGCTGAACCGGTGCGGTCGGCAAGCTATGAACCTAAAGCCGGTAAATATTATGTGTTTGGTAAAGACACCGGCGGCAATGAGGTGTTTCGCGGTTATCGGCGCGATATTGCAGGGGGCGAGGCCGTACCAATCACGCCGGATGGACAGCGCGTACAAGGCTTCAGTTGGTCAAAATCTGGCACGCAAATGGTTTATGCGACGGTGCCGGTAAATCGTCAGGGTTCAAACGACAAAATTAACACCACCTTGTCCGTTGTTGATCCACTTAAACCCGACGCGCCACGCAAAATTGCTGATCTTGCGGGCGGCGGCTGGTTTGGGTTTACTTTTTCGCCAGATGATAAGGAATTCCTGTACGTAGAATATATTTCCGCCAATGAAAGCTACTTATGGCTAATGGATGTTGCCAATGGTAAATCACGGCGCCTCACCGAAAAGCCAAGTACCGGCGTTGTCGCTTACGGTGATGCTTCGTTCAGCAAAAATGGCAAAGGGCTGTATGCTGTCACAGACTTGGGCAGTGAATTTCAGCGGTTAAACTACATTGACATTGCCACGGGTAATCATACGGTTTTGACCGCTGACATTAACTGGGATATTACTTCTGTGGCGCTGGCAGATGATGGCGCCACCCTTGCTTTTGTGGCCAACGAAGACGGCAACAATGTGTTGCGGCTCATGCGCACATCCGACAACAAGCTATTGCCCTCGCCAAAGTTGCCGCTAGGCACAATCGGCGGCGTGAGCTGGCATAAAGACAGTACTAACTTGGCACTTTCGGTTACGTCTGCTACTAGCCCATCAGAAGTGTATTCCGTAAACGTAAAAACCAACGCAGTGACCAGATGGACCACGCATGAGACCATGCAAGTTGATGCGGCAAAGTTTGTAGAACCAGAATTAGTGCGCTGGAAGTCGTTTGACAACCGCATGATTTCAGGATTTTTATACCGCGCACCATCGGCCAAGTTTCCCGGGAAGCGTCCTGTATTAGTTAATATTCATGGTGGGCCAGAAGCACAGTTTCAACCCGGATTTATGGGTCGCAGTAATTATCTAGTGGACGAAATGGGCATCACTACTATTTATCCAAACGTGCGGGGATCAAGCGGCTACGGTAAATCATTCCTAGCCCTTGATAACGGCAAACTGCGTGAAGATTCAGTAAAAGATATTGGGGCGCTGTTTGATTGGATTGCCCAACAACCAGACCTTGATGCATCGCGCGTTGCCGTAACGGGCGGTAGCTACGGCGGCTATATGGCCTTGGCGGTTTCAACCAATTACGCTGATCGGATTGCAGCAGCTATTGATGTTGTGGGCATTTCTAGCTTTGTGACGTTTTTAGAAAAAACCGAAAGCTATCGACGGGATTTACGCCGTGTGGAATATGGCGATGAACGCGACCCTGATATGCGCAAGTTTCAAGAAGCCATTGCCCCGCTAAACAACGCTGCGAAAATCAAAAAGCCGCTGTTTGTAGTGCAAGGCAAAAATGACCCGCGCGTACCGTATCAAGAAGCTGACCAAATTGTGGCCACAGTTAAAAAGAACGGCACTCCGGTTTGGTACATGACCGCTAACGATGAAGGTCACGGCTTTGCTAAAAAAGTGAATTCAGACTATCAGTTTTATGCAACCATTGGATTTTTAGAGAAGTACTTAGTCGGCACCAAGTAGTTGTACCAGTACTGGCTATACAAGCACCGGCTGTAGAAGCCCTATTTTAGGGCATCTACAGCCAATTTATTTAGACCAACAGCTTAAAATAAACCAAAGGAAAAACCATGTTCAGTCACGTCATGCTCGGCGCCAACGATGTAGCCGCTTCAAAAGTATTTTACGATGCAATTTTAGGAACGCTTGGCATACCGCCCGGCAGAATGGATGACAAAGGCCGTGTTTTTTACATGACAAAAACCGGTATTTTTGCGCTTACCAAACCCATCAATGGAGAACCTGCCTGCGCGGCCAACGGCGGCACAATTGGTTTTGCGCTTGAAAACGAAGCAGCTGGCGCTGCATGGCACGCAGCCGGAATAGCCAATGGCGGCGCCACCTGCGAAGACCCACCAGGCATGCGCGATGGTCCGTTGGGGCAGCTTTACTTGGCCTATTTACGTGACCCGAGTGGTAATAAAATTTGCGTGTTGAAGCGGATGTATTGATTGCGGGTGAACTAAAGATTCATATTTTTAAACCCGTTTGGGCGCAAAAAACGTCCATCTAAATGCCTGAAGACACCCTATAATCGGGCATCTTCAGGCATTTTTTATGTCCAATCGCGCTACTTGTTTCGTACTGCCAAATGCCGTTCTGCTGGTGGGAAGCCGCCCGCACCTAGGGTATCTTTGATTGCATTGTTAGTATCAAAATACACTTGCCAATAATGGGCATTGTTGCAGTAGGGGCGCACGCAAAGTACCGGGCCAAATTCGGTAAATTGCAGCACGTGTACGTCTGGTGCGGGTTCCGCGATTACGTTTGGTACCTTGGCTACCGCTTCACGGAGCATGGCGATGGCTTTGTTGTGATCGGCGCTGCCGTCTAGCTGAGCTACTAAATCGACACGGCGGTAGGGGTTGGCTGTAAAGTTTTTGATGTTGCCACCCATAATTTTTGCGTTGCCAACCATTGTGCGCACATTATCGGGCGTGTTGATTACCGTGCCAAATAAGCCGATTTCCATCACGGTGCCTTCAATGCCGCCACCTTCAATATAGTCGCTCACTTTGAAGGGGCGCAAAATTAAAATAAACACACCAGCAGCAAAGTTTGAAAGTAGCCCCGCCCAAGCCGAGCCAATCGCGATACCGATAGCAGCAATTAGGGCGGCAAACGAGGTGGTTTCAACACCAAAATAGCCAAGTATGGCGATCACCAATACGATGTTCAGCGCAACGGTAACAAAGGAGCCGAAATAGCGGGTGACAGTGGGCTCCACTTTTTGACGCTCTAGGAGTTTTTGGAGCAATCCGGTCGCAAAACCAATTAGCCAGCGACCAACCAGATAGGCGATAACAGCACCCACCACTTTGAAGCCGAAAGCCATCATGATCGGTTCGACTTTGATCCACATTGCTTGAATATCCATTTTGATTCCCTTAGTTGAATTTACCCCAAATTTTTCATTAGCCCCACCCCGCAGTAGGTTGTATTACGTTAACCTATTGATTTCGCTTGCTATTTGGGGCGAATTGCGCCGCAACGGAGGGCACTAAATCAGAACGGAGTAACCGATGGCATTTGAGCTACGTTT
>JANNXI010000073.1:0-12243 GCA_031409495.1 Betaproteobacteria bacterium | reverse complement strand
GCTGACCTCTTGCATGCCATGCAAGCGCTCTCCCAGCTGAGCTATACCCCCAAAAAGCGGCTAAAACTTAAACTGAAGCACACTAAATCAAAGCTGGGCAAATCAGAGAAAGTCGATTATACGGCTTTTTTCCCTTCTTGCAAATACCTGCACCGTATTTATTGTCAGGTTTTACGCACTTACCTGCTGCCCAACACGTCCAAGAACGCCACCGCGCCGTATTAACTTATTAGCGCCCGATGACTTGCTGATTACTAAATACGTCCTGATGTAGGTAAAGCTTGCATCGCCCGCGCGAAGCCGTAAAATTAGATTATTCACTATTTGAAGGTTACGCATGTCCGTAAACGGCAACCCCACCCCCACCCTGAACAACACCCAGCAGGCAAACAATTCTAACGGCAGCATTCCCGCGCTCGATTCCGCGCTTAGCCAACCGCAAATGATTTCTGCGATTCTCAAGCGGGCTGGAGAATTTATTCTAGGCAAAGATCCGCAGTTAAAGATGGCGCTCACCTGCATTTTGGCGCGCGGCCATCTATTACTTGAAGACATTCCTGGGGTCGGTAAAACTACGCTTTCTCACGTCTTGGCGAGTTTGCTCGGCTTGAAATACCAGCGAATTCAGTTCACCTCCGACTTGCTGCCAGCAGACATCATTGGCGTATCTATTTTCGATCGCGATTCGAGCACGTTTCGGTTTCATCATGGCCCAATTTTTTCGCAAGTGATTTTAGCCGATGAAATTAACCGTGCCTCACCCAAAGCGCAAAGCTCGTTATTGGAAGCGATGGAAGAGCGCCAAGTGACTGCAGACGGCCAAACTATGCCCCTTCCCAACCCATTCTTTGTGATTGCAACGCAAAATCCATCGCATCAAGTAGGCACGTTTCCACTCCCAGAATCACAGCTAGATCGGTTTCTAATGCGCTTAACCTTGGGCTATCCCGACCAAGCCGCTGAGCGTGCACTGCTGCGTGGCGAAGATCGGCGATTAATGCTAAAAACGTTGGCGCCCGTTATTAGCGCCAACAATCTCATTGCGCTGCAGGAGTCCGTGCCACAGGTTTTCGTATCTGATGCGTTGATTGATTATGTGCAAGCCCTCGTGGCGCACACGCGCGATTCTTCGCGATTTGAAGCGGGATTATCGCCCCGCGCGGGACTGGCGCTATTGCGCGCAGCGCAATCACATGCCTTGGTTTGTACGCGCAAACAGGTGTTGCCCGAAGATGTACAAGCCGTCATTCTGGCGGTGGTAGGGCATCGTTTGCGAGCGCTAGGTTCAGCTCAAAACAAGGTGCTCGATCCGGCGCAGGAAATGATTCGCGCGGTGGCGATACCTTAAAGCGAGGCTAAAACATGGCCCAGCCTGTACTTGATAAAAAAGCATCCGCATCGCCGGGCCTTGATTCCGCGCTGACGGTGCGCGAACGTATTGCTGACTGGATTTTTCGTGCGCGTGCGCCAGAGCAACCGCCTGTGTTACTGGTGCAGCGACGCATCTTTATTATTCCTTCTCGCAACGGCTTTTACTTTGCATTTGTATTGTTACTGTTACTCATCGCATCAATCAATTACGCTCTCTCGCTCGGCTATTTTCTAACTTTTTTATTGGCGGGTTTGGGTTCCGTAGCAATGCTGCACACGTTTCGCAATCTAGCGCAATTAGCGGTTTCATACGGCAAGTGTGATTCGGTATTTGCCGGAGAAGTTGCCCATTTTCCGATTATTTTGCACAACGCCGCACTGCCACGCTACGCCGTTGCCGTAAAACGGAAAGCCGCTAAAATTCGCGCGCTCAAAAGTGTGCCAAAAGAAACCAAAAACGAAAAAAAAGCCCGTTTATTACAAACAACCGAAATCGCTGCCTACGTAGACATCGCCACCAATAATAGTGCTACCTTAATTATCCCCGCGCCCACTCAGCATCGCGGACGCTTACAGCTGTCCCGCATTGAAGTATTTACCGAATATCCAGTCGGGCTATTTCACGCGTGGAGCTATATCAATTTCGCCACCTCCTGTTTGGTGTATCCCAAGCCAGACAGCCGTGCTGGCGCCTTGCCCACGCAGGCATCGGCCAATGGCACCGGCAATATTCCCATTAAAGGGGATGAAGAATTTCAATCATTGCGCGCCTACAAACCCGGCGATACCCCGCGCCAAATTGCGTGGAAAGCGCTCGCGCGCGAACAGGGATTATTGACCAAAGAATTCGGCAGCACAGGTTCAGCAGACTTATGGCTTAACTACAACGATTTACCCAACGATGGGATGGAAGAGCGTTTATCGAAGCTCACTTATTGGGTGCTCGAGGCGGACCGACAAGAACGACACTATGGTTTAGCACTGCCGACCTTGAGGCTGGCACCAAGCTACGGCGCAGCGCACCGTCTAGCATGCTTAGAGGCGCTGGCCCTATACCGTATTGATGACTCACAGACGTCTTGAAAGCGCTTCAAATATAGCCTAAAGACGCCCTATTTTAGGGCATCTCCAAGGCATTAAATTACCCATAATCTTCTCCACAAAGCAATGTATAACCCCACCACACAAGGCGCGCTCAATTTAAACAACGTGATCTGGCTACTCATCACGATGGCGCTGGTGATCGCGCCACACGCGATGCGTTTGCCGTTGTGGATTACCGCGGCCTGTATCGCCGCCGGCGTTGCCCGTTGGCATATTGCGCGGCGCGGCCTGCGCGCACCTAATTCATGGATTATGGGCATGATGGCCTTGGCCGTCGCATGTGGCACGTGGTTTCATTTTCGCGCGTTTTTTGGGCGGGAAGTGGGGGTCGCACTGCTAGTGGTCATGTTGTGCTTAAAGATTTTAGAAATGCGCGTAAAGCGTGATGCGCTATTAGTCATCTTCCTTGGTTTTTTTATGGTGATGACCAACTTTTTATACAGCCAAACTATTTTTATTGGCGCATATATGTTTGCGTGCGTTTTGTTTTTTGTGGCAACGCTGGTCGGCTTTAACCGCGTCAACACCGAAGCCACCGCTGGCGAAAGGCTAAAACCGGCGGCGTGGCTACTGGTACAGGCCATACCACTTATGCTGGTGATGTTTTTTTTATTCCCCCGCATATCTGGCCCGCTGTGGCGCATGCCGTCACAGGGCCAGGCCACAACCGGCTTGAGCGACAAAATGTCGCCTGGCGACATTGATAAGCTCATGAAAAGCGATGAATTGGCCTTTCGTGTTGATTTTGTCGGCGCGACGCCACAACCCTTCGAGCTTTACTTTCGCGGCCCAGTATTAAGCATGTTTGACGGCACCACGTGGTCAGTCATGGCCAGCGCGGGCACGCAAGACGTCGTGATGACCCCTATTAGCCCCGCTATTTCTTATCGTATAACGCAGCCCGCAAGCACGCACAGATATTTGTTTGGGCTCGACTTACTGGCCACCGTACCACCAGATGCGGAAATTACACCCGAGTACCAATTGCGCAGCACCGCGCCGCCAAATGCACTGCGCTCTTACGAGATGAAATCGCATTTGCGTTATCGCGCCGGGAACACACTTTTTTCATCGATTAAAAGATCCTATTTGGCACTCGGCTTTGGCAATCCGCGCACCATCGAATGGGGGCGAAGTTTACGTGCTAAACATGGAGAAGATAATGTGGCGCTGGTGGAAGAAGTGCTCGCTAAGTATCGCGATGAATTTGAATACACCTTGGAACCACCAAAATTAACGACAAACCCAATGGATGGCTTTTTATTCCAAACTAAAAAAGGTTTTTGCGAGCACTATTCAGGCAGTTTTGCCTTACTGATGCGCGCTGCTGATATTCCCGCGCGAGTAGTCACTGGCTATCAGGGCGGCGAAACTAATTCAATCAACCAGCAGTTAGTGGTCAAGCAATCAGACGCCCACGCATGGACTGAGATATGGCTAGATGACCGTGGTTGGGTGCGCGTTGATCCAACAAGTGCGGTATCACCGCTGCGCGTGAGCAATGGCGTCAATGCCGCGCTGGGGCCATTAAATACTTTCGAGAGCCTAATGGCAGCCGATAAATTAGGGCTGCTTAAAGCGTTTCAACAAAACTGGGATGCGGTTAACAACAAATGGACGCAATGGGTCATTGGCTTTAATGCCGAACGCCAACAATCACTCTTTTCATGGGCGGGATTTAAAAATATCGATTGGCAAACCATTGGCTTGCTAATGCTGGCGGGCTTCATGCTGGTGGGCGCCATTATTTCGGCGCCGTTAATGTGGCGGCTGTATCGGGTAAAAACGGATCCCACATCTGCCACATTTAAACGATTTACGGCAAAGCTCGGCCGATTTGGGCTAAAACACGAGGCTTGGGAAGGGCCGCAAGATTTACGCGGACGGATAAATCATGCAGAAAGCAAGCTTTCCGTCGCGTCACAAACGGCAGCAAGTGCAATTTTAGAAAGCTATATTAGCTTACGTTATGGGGTAGAAAGCACCCAAACCGGCGTGCAAAAACGCGCTGCCGTGGCGATACTGCGGCGCATGGTTCGCGCTTTTCGCCCACGTAGCAAATAAAAATACGTTATAATTGAAGGCTTTGCGGTGTGGTATCCAGCTATTGTAGGCACCGCGACATCGCACTATCACTTCGGGCATATTGCCTGCTTAATATTTTTTGAACACAGGAAATTGCTATGAAAATCGCTATGGAATTGCGCGCTGGAAACGTTGTAATGATCGGTAAAGACCCAATGGTCGTGTTAAAAGCCGAATACAGCAAAGGCGGCCGTAACGCTGCAGTTGTAAAAATGAAAT
This sequence comes from Betaproteobacteria bacterium, assembly GCA_031409495.1. GTDB lineage: Bacteria > Pseudomonadota > Gammaproteobacteria > Burkholderiales > Usitatibacteraceae > JANMDR01. The sequence goes on along the minus strand of JANNXI010000073.1, from coordinate 7,464 downwards.
TCAAGAATTTGCTGACCGCCTCCGGCATGGAAACGGTCTATAAAGCCGACGACAAATTTGACGTCGTGTCGCTTGAGAAAAAAGAAAGCACTTACTCCTATTTTGCTGACCCGATGTATGTATTTATGGACCAAGAGTTCAACCAATACGACATCGAAGCCGACAGCATGGGCGATGCCATGAATTACCTTGAAGCCGGTATGGAATGTGAAATTACGCTATACGAAGGTCGCGCCATTTCTATCGAGCTACCTAATTCGGTTGTGCGCGAAATTCAAACTGATCCAGCCGTGCGCGGCGATACCTCTGGCAAGGTGATGAAGCCAGCAACGCTCGTTTCAACAGGCTTCGTTGTTTCCGTGCCAATGTTTTGTGAAGCTGGCGACAAAATTGAAATTGACACGCGTACCGCCGAGTATCGCCGCCGCGTGTGAGCTAAAAAAGCCCAATGCAGCCGATATTGCGCTGCTAGTGGTAAATTAGAAAGGCACGATAACTCGTGCCTTTTTTCATTTCTGGAATTTGTAAGATGCCGAAGAAAATCCCACTCAGCTACGACGAAAATTGCACCGCGTGCCCACGCTTAGCGAAATTTTTAGTCGATACCAAAAAAAAGTATCCAACGTACTTTTGTAAGCCCGTTGATAACTTTGGGGCGGCTAAAGCGCAGCTGCTGATTGTAGGCCTTGCCCCAGGAATGCACGGCGCCAACGCCACTGGACGGCCATTCACAGGTGATCACGCAGGTATTTTGCTTTACGAAACGCTTCATAAGTTTGGCTTTGCAACCAAGCCAGTCTCGGTGTCGGCAGACGATGATTTGTACCTGATCAACTGCCGCATTAGCAATGCCGTAAAGTGCTTGCCGCCAGACAACAAGCCCACGCTTGACGAAATTAAAACCTGCAATCACTTCTTGGCAACAGAAATAATCGCTTTTCAAGGTCAAACAAAAGTAGCTGGAGATGCCCGTAATACGGCTATCTTGGCGCTAGGCCTAATTGCACACCAAGCAACATTAAGAGCATTAGCTAAGAAGAATAATGATACAAAATTTGCGCACGGCGCCGCGCATGAACTAAGTCCTGGCAATGTACTTTTTAATAGCTACCATTGCAGCCGCTACAACACCAATACTAAACGCCTGACCACGCAAGGCTTTGAAGCCGTGTTTTCGGCAATCACGGCACACCTGAATAACCATGTTTGATCCTAAACCCATCCTAAGCCAACTGCCCGGTCTTCCGGGGGTATATCGCATGAAAAATGCGGAAGACGTGGTGATTTACGTGGGCAAAGCGCGTGATCTGAAAAAGCGCGTTTCTAGCTATTTTCACAAACAACACACAAGCCCGCGCACGACGGTGATGGTAGCGCAGATTGCAGGCATTGATACGACAGTAACCGCGAGTGAATCCGAAGCATTACTGCTCGAAAATAACCTAATTAAGTCGCTTGCACCGCGCTATAACGTGTTGTTTCGGGATGACAAAAGTTATCCTTACATTATGGTTACCGGCCACGCCTTTCCACAGATCCGCTTTTATCGCGGCACACACATAAAGCCGCACCAGTACTTCGGCCCCTTTCCGAGCGCGTGGGCCGTGCGCGAGGCGATTTCGCACTTACAGAAAGTATTTAAACTGCGCACCTGCGACGACACAGTGTATGGCAATCGTTCGCGCCCTTGTCTGCTGCATCAAATTGGTCGCTGCTCAGCGCCCTGCGTAAAAAAAATTGGCGCTGAGGATTATGCCCGCGATGTTGGCAACGCCGCACTATTTTTGCAAGGCAAAGAAAGCGAAGTATTAAACCAGTTACAGGTAAAAATGGAGCAGTGCTCGGAAACCCTTAACTTTGAGGGCGCTGCGCAGTTTCGGGATCAAATTCGCGTGCTGCAAAAGGTACTCACAAAACAGTACGTAGAATCCGGCAGCGAGCGTGACGTAGACGTATTATGCGCGGTACAGCGCCACGGCACATGGTGCGTAAATTTGGTGATGATTCGCGGCGGCAGACACTTGGGCGATAAAAGTTTCTTCCCGCAGAACGCCGATGATGTCGATGCTGCCACGCTAATTGATGCCTTTATGGAACAGCATTACGGCGCCCAAACACCCCCAAATACAGTCATCTCCGACGTTATCGCGGATGCCGCTCAATGGCAAGAAACCTTATCTGAAATTGCTGACAAACAAATTAAGGTTGTCACGCGCGTGCAGGGCGAAGCAAAAGTATGGCTTTCGATGGGCACAAAAAATGCTGTGCTCGCCGTTGAACAACGCGAAAACGGACGCGCGACGCAAGAACGCAAACTAGCCGCCCTCAATACTGCCCTCGGCCTTGAAAATATAAAAAGAGTGGAATGTTTCGATATTAGCCACACCATGGGTGAAGCGACGGTAGCGTCTTGCGTGGTGTTTGATCGCGGCGCCATGCAATCTTCTGAATATCGCCGCTACAATATTTCTGGTATCACCCCTGGCGACGACTACGCCGCAATGCGCGATGCGCTCACGCGACGCTATAAAAAATTGGTCATGGCAGATGCCACACCCGCAGCCGCAGCCGCGGCCGACCTTAGTGAAGGCGAACTCCACGCTGAACACTTAACTGAAGAAGCCGAAAAAATCCAACGACAAGTTCCTGGCGATGGTAAAAATAGTAAGCTTTCTGACACCCCCCCCAAGCCCGACTTAGTGCTAATCGACGGCGGCAAAGGCCAACTCAGCGTAGCCGAAGAAGTCATGGCCGATCTTGGCATTACTGACATTATTTTAGTTGGCGTAGCAAAAGGTGAAGACCGCAAGCCAGGGCTGGAGACCCTCATATTTGGCGGATCTCGGCGTGAACTCAATCTGCCGATGGATAATTCAGGCTTTCATTTAATTCAGCAAATTCGCAATGAAGCGCACCGCTTTGCCATTACGGGCCATCGCGCCCGCCGCGCCAAAAAACGTAACACCTCTCGACTTGAGGATATTGCCGATGTTGGACCAAAGCGTCGTAAGGCATTGCTCGCCCATTTTGGCGGATTGCAAGGCGTCATTTCCGCGAGCGTCGACGACTTAATCAAAGTCGATGGGATTAGCCGTAAAATAGCGGAAAGTGTTTACAATGCCCTGCGTTAATATCCCTTTAGTTACTGGCTAAATAATGGCTAGTACCGAGCTAGTATTCGTCCAGAAACTTTACCGAAACCACTTATTTTGAATTCAAAAATCAATATTCCCAATATCCTCACTTGGCTGCGTATTGCGGCCATTCCGTTATTCATTGCGGTGCTGTACATGGATGAAACTTGGCTTACACAGCGGCAAATAAACGTAACGGCGTGGGCAATATTTGTGGCCGCAGCAATCACCGATTGGCTTGACGGCTACCTAGCGCGCAAATTGAATCAAACCAGTGCCTTTGGCGCATTTTTAGATCCAGTTGCCGATAAGCTGATGGTTGCAGCGGCCTTGATCATGCTGGTACAGCTTAAGCGCGTCGATGCCATGGTCGCAATCATCATTATTGGCCGCGAAATTACAATATCGGCGTTGCGCGAATGGATGGCGCAAGTAGGCCAAAGTAAGAGTGTGGCGGTATCCATGATTGGTAAGGTAAAAACGGTCGCGCAGCTTGTTGCCATCCCATTTTTGCTTTGGCATGACATGTTTTTAGGGTTTCTAAATTGCCAAGTAGTGGGAACTTATCTAATTTGGGGTGCTGCGGCGCTCACTATTTGGTCGATGTTTTATTATTTAAAAGCGGCTTTTTCTAGCCCACGATCTTGAATTTTCGGCGCGCGCCCTAAATTGCTCATGTTGTACCTTGATGTCGATCAGGGCCCTTTGCCACATCGACAACTCGAGAAAATTAACGCCTGAAGGAAAGACCATGCAAAATATTGAAGCAAACGCGTTGGAATACAGCGTATTGCCGTTGCTCCCTCTACGAGACGTTGTGGTCTTCCCGCACATGGTTATCCCGCTATTTGTTGGCCGCCCAAAATCAATTAAGGCGCTGGAAGCCGCGATGGAAGAGGGCAAAAATGTGGTTCTCATTGCCCAAAAAGCCGCGTCAAAAGATGATCCCGCGCCAGAAGACTTATTCGCCGTAGGCACGGTCGCCACAATTTTGCAAATGCTCAAATTGCCTGATGGTACCGTAAAGGTACTAGTTGAAGGCTTACATCGTGCGCGCATTTTGCACGTGCTCGATGTTAAAGAGAATTTTGAAGCTGAAATTGCGCCCGTGTTGGAAGATACCGGCGAAAGCAATGAAGTTGAGGCGTTACGACGCAATCTTTACGTACAGTTCGACCAATATGTGAAGCTCAACAAAAAAATTCCGCAAGAGGTACTTACCTCTCTTTCCGGCATCGATAACGCTAGCCGTTTGTCAGATACCATCGCCGCACACCTGCCGCTAAAACTTGAGCAAAAACAAGCCATTTTAGAAACCGATATTGTGCTTGCGCGGTTAGAGCAACTGCTCAGCCTGATTGATAATGAGCTCGACATCTTGCAAGTCGAGAAAAAAATTCGTGGCCGCGTTAAACGTCAGATGGAAAAAAGCCAACGCGAATATTATTTAAACGAGCAGGTTAAAGCGATTCAGCGCGAATTAGGCGAATCGGAAGACGGTGCCGAAGTTGACGAGCTTGATAAAAAAATCAAAGCCGCACATTTACCGAAAGATGCGAAAACTAAAGCCGAAGCTGAACTTAAAAAGCTACGATTAATGTCACCAATGTCGGCCGAAGCGACAGTCATTCGCAACTATATCGATGTACTGACCGGGCTGCCTTGGAAGAAAAAATCCAAGGTAAATATCGACCTAAACGATGCTGAAGCGGTGCTCGATGCTGACCATTACGGTCTTGAAAAAGTAAAAGAACGCATCGTTGAATACCTCGCTGTACAAAGCCGTGTTGATAAGCTTAAAGCCCCTATTTTGTGCCTTGTAGGTCCACCAGGCGTGGGCAAAACATCCCTCGGTCAATCTATTGCCAAAGCAACAAATCGCGAATTTGTGCGCATGTCACTCGGCGGTGTTCGCGACGAAGCCGAAATTCGCGGTCATCGCCGCACCTATATTGGTTCAATGCCAGGAAAAATTTTGCAAAACATGGCCAAAGTGGGCGTGCGTAATCCGCTATTTTTGTTAGATGAAGTTGACAAAATGGGCCAAGATTTTCGCGGTGATCCTGCTTCTGCGCTGCTAGAAGTGCTCGACCCTGAGCAAAACCATACCTTTGTTGATCACTACGTTGAAGTCGAATACGATCTATCGGACGTGATGTTTGTGGCCACTTCGAATACGCTAAATATGCCGGGGCCACTGCTTGACCGTATGGAAATTATTCGTCTTGCAGGCTACACCGAAGACGAAAAAGTGCACATCGCCAAGCAATATCTACTACCAAAGCAAATTAAAGCCAATGGTCTCAAAGCTGATGAAATGACACTCTCCGACGATGCCATGCGCGACATCGCGCGCTACTACACCCGCGAAGCAGGTGTACGCGGCATGGACCGTGAAATCGCCAAAATTTGTCGTAAAGCCGTGAAAGCTATATTGACAGCCGACTCTCTGGCCAAAAAGGCGGGCGACGTCGCGCTTGCTGCGTTACAAGCGACGGCGGCAGCTAAAAAGAAAGTGATCGCGACCACAGCGAAAGCCACCAAGGTTGTTAAAAGCAAAGTGCCAAGCAAATTTGCGCTACCTATTGCTGTAACACCGAAAAATCTTGAGCAATATTTAGGCGTCCACAAGTATAGCTTCGGCATTGCTGAGAAGAAAAACCAAGTAGGCCAGGTAACTGGCTTAGCGTGGACCGAAGTGGGCGGCGAATTGCTGACAGTCGAAGCCGCAAAACTACCTGGCAAAGGCAAAATTGAAACCACCGGCAAACTTGGTGATGTGATGCAAGAATCGATCAAAGCGGCGATGTCGGTTGTGCGTTCGCGGGCGCAAAGCCTCGGTATTGCGCAAAACTTCCATGAAACTTGCGATATTCACATCCACGTCCCCGACGGCGCAACGCCAAAAGACGGACCGAGCGCAGGCGCTGCCATGACAACCGCACTAGTTTCAATTTTAACGGGTATCCCGGTTCGCTGTGATGTCGCGATGACAGGTGAAATTACACTAAGGGGTGAAGTGCTGCCCATTGGTGGATTAAAGGAAAAACTCCTAGCGGCAGCGCGTGGTGGCATTAAGGTGGTGTTGATTCCAGAAGAAAATAAAAAAGACCTCACCGAAATTCCGTTAGAAATTACCCGCAACTTGGAGATTATTCCGGTGCGCTGGATTGACGCGGTGCTAGAAATGGCACTTGAGCGCAAACCAGTGCCACTCGCCGATACGCTGGAGGCAAGCGTACCGGCCGTTGCAGGCGCACCGGTTGCCGCAACGACCAAAACGGCTGTGGTGACCAAGCATTAGTACGCTCGCCAGTTTGTGGGACTGAGTCGTTGCATATATTTGCGAGAAGGTGACAAAAACTCGGAGCGCAGATAGCTCAAAATATTTGCTTGTAGACGCCCTATTTATGGGCATCTACAAGCAACTAAGGTATAATTAGGATATGAAGCTGTTTGTTACGTGAAAGTTTCGTGATGAACAGCGCCTTGTGGTGAAGCAAAAGCGAATTGAATGCGTAAAGTGGTATCGGAATAGGCGTCTATTCTTAACTAACGCAATTTCCTTTCAACGATGTGATGGTTTTGCTTGACACAAGGTTTAGCCACAGGATATAAATTGTGGCTGCAGGGGGAAGCAATACCTAGAAATTGCATTAAGTCTTTTCGCAATAATCGCGTCGCACGATGTTCGGAGCAGTAGTCGGGGCTTCTCAAACAGACTCGGGCATTCGCGGAAGCGTGAAGCCTCAAAGCAACAAAAGAATTCTTTGCAAATGAATCCACTTACACAAAAGGCAAAAATATGAATAAATCAGAATTGATCGACAGCATTGCTGAATCAGCAGATATTTCAAAGGCAGCGGCGGGTCGTGCACTTGAAGCCACAATGGCGGCAGTGCGCGCGACGTTGAAAAAAGGTCAGTCCGTCACGCTAGTGGGTTTCGGAACATTTTTTGTCGGTAAGCGTAAAGCGCGTAACGGCCGTAATCCGCAGTCCGGCGCCACCATCAAGATCAAAAAGGCCAATGTTCCAAAATTTAGAGCTGGTAAAGCATTGAAAGATGCGCTAAACTAGTAGGCTGTACTGGGTGCTTAGCTCAGCTGGTAGAGCGTTGCCCTTACAAGGCAAATGTCGGGGGTTCGAGCCCCTCAGCACCCACCAAGTTTACGTCGTAAATGATTTTTAGGTCGTTTTGTTAGTAATGATAATACAAACTAGTAAATGAAGTATTGGAGTGGTAGTTCAGTTGGTTAGAATACCGGCCTGTCACGCCGGGGGTCGCGGGTTCGAGTCCCGTCCACTCCGCCAATTTAAAAAAAGTGACCG
>JANNXI010000072.1:0-27825 GCA_031409495.1 Betaproteobacteria bacterium | reverse complement strand
AAACGTAGCTCAAATGCCATCGGTTACTCCGTTCTGATTTAGTGCCCTCCGTTGCGGCGCAATTCGCCCCAAATAGCAAGCGAAATCAATAGGTTAACGTAATACAACCTACTGCGGGGTGGGGCTAATGAAAAATTTGGGTTAAACCCGAAACATAAATTCGCTAAATTTACCTAAACGAACAGTATTGGGTCCTATCGTGCCGGTAACAGTGGCTGGAAACGCGGGGCCTGTCGTGAAACAGATATTTCCATTGATGGTCGTTCCCGCCGCGGTGTTGGTAAAGGTGCTGGAAACAATACCGAACGGAGCACCTGACCCAAGGCTGGGCGCAACCTGTGCGTTTACGCCGAAAGAGACGGACAACAGCGCGACAAGTGCAAGGCCAGCGTTGTATGCATTCGTAGTGACACACTTGGCATGTACATTCATTTTTAGGTCCTCGGTTGTGTCGGCGCGGCTTGATTAAACTAAATAGTGGGCGCGACACCATGCTTCTGCAGTTGCCTAACCTCTGCCAGATTGTTCCAAATGTGTCGAATTCTCTCTGTTCGGTAGCACACATAAGCCCTCAATAGGTTGACATCCAACCACCACGAAGGCACGGCGTTATTAGACAGGGCGTCTTCAGCCTATTTCAAGGCGAGATTTTTTGGGCTTCATCAATGTCGACGCTTACATCGCTCGGTTGAACTAGAAATAACGTCCACGTCAAAACGGCTGCCGCACGATTTTTTTAATTTGCGCTGTACCCGCAAAGTCACCACTTAAAAAGTGTGTCTCCATAGACATATCGTTAACGATAACGTTGTCAACTAAAGTCAATCGTAGCGTGCCAATCGGTGTAATTTGCAATCGCGTGGCGTCGTAGCTTGTGCCAAGCCACGGTGCGCCTTTGGTTTGATACAGCGTGCCGCTATATTGCAAATTTTTCCCCAGCATACTTGGCGCGCCGTCGGACATCACCCACCACGTTGGCCGCGCCTCTCGGTTATAGGAGTGTAATACCGCAAATATCGCATCGGCTTGTTGGGCGATGCTTATGCCCCAACCGTTTTCAGCCTCGCCACCCCACCATAAATCAGTCACATCGACTGCGGGCATCGTGCTATTTACCTGTAACTGGCGCTGTAATTGTTTGCGGCCCGATAAACCGTCAAGTTGATAGCTCAGATCAATGACCGAGTCGGATACAAACTGCAGCGTTACCTCGCCAATGGCGTCACCAACAATCAGCTGATCGCTGCGATAGTTGCTTAGAGGCGATCCGCTTGGGCGATATGCCTTGCCGCGCAGCACAGTAAAGTTGTCAGACCACACGCCCCCAGGCATTACCAGCCATGTGGGTGCGCCATCTTTGTCGTAGACATAGAGGGTGATGAATTGCTGCCCCGAGGCCGCGCGATGCGTGATCGAAACGCCCCAACCATTTTCAGCAATGCCGCCCCACCACAGCCCTGAATAGTCCGTTGCGGCGCTATTGCGGACAAACTGGGCAAACGCTGTTTGTGCGCCATTCATGTTGAGTCGACACAGGCCATTGCCTTGCGCTTGGCAGGCACCGGACCAACCAGTAAAAATGGATCCGCGCGCCGGTATCGCTTCAATTGCAACGTCGGTCGCCAGCGGGTACGCCCAAGCACAAACACCGCCGCAGTTAATATTGCTACCGGCCGATACTATCCGCCCCGACCCACCTCCTCGCGATGATACTGTAAGCACATTTTCATTCAGCTTTTCGTCCCCCAAATAGGCCGCAATATTGTCGTAGTCCACATTAGTAAGCACGGCCTGCAAAGTCCCCATGCCACTCACAGCATTGACAGCGAGGCGTAGTGAATCGGGGCGATTCGCAGCAGACTTCGCGCGGTAATCAGGGGTGGCACTATGGCAGCCTGCGCAGAGTTGCAAATAGCGCGCTTGCCCCGCAAGGGCGCCTGCAGTGGCTAGTGTTAGCGAAGCAGCGTGGGCAGTAAGCGGTGCAACGCTAAAAGCAACAGCCGCAAAAAGCGCGCGCCGGAGGTATGCAAGAGTCATTAAAGTCACGCAAAAAGCAAAGTTTCCTTGGTGATGATGACGATATGATGACAAGTGCGGACTGGCATAAAAGTGTAACGCTACTGCACTGATTTGATGCCTCGAAGACGTCCAACGACCCAACGGTAGCCCCCTTGCGGGGTTTAGGCCTTCTTGAATGGGTTACGATCCGGTGCGTCGTCATGTTCAATGCCCATTAGCAAGCGCTTAATAAGTTTATTGAGCACAGGCTGACGATGCCGCACTAGCACGCCAAAGGGTTGCGGCTTGGCACCAAGGGCGGCTTTGGGTTCTAATGCGGTGCGCCCAAACGACACGCGCTTAGCACCCAACGATATCGCATCAGCGACGCTGGCGTGGAGCAGACGCAAGTAAATTGGCAGCGTTGCCGCGGCTTCACGGTCAAAGCCAATGTGATACGCAATGCCGGTATCACCGTCCATCACCGAAATTAAAAATCCCAAAATTTGGCTGCTTTGTTTGATGATGCTACAGCGAAAATTTTCGCCTGCAGCTGCTTCCAGCGCTGCAAAATAACGCGGCTGCAATTCTATCGGCCTAAAGTCAGCATTCACCTGCACCGATTTATACAGCGCAAAAAATTCTGCTTCATATTGGCCAATGTTGGTTACATGCTCCACCGTACAGCCCGCTTCGTCGATCGGTTTGAAGGCCCCGTTTTTAATGTTGGCGCGATATTTTGACGCCAAACTTGCCAGATAATCATCGTAATTTTTCCAATCATCGCGCAGCGTTAGCACCATGTTTGGCTCAGTTTCTACAAAGGTATAGCTTAGCGCTTCTAACTTTTCGGCTTGGGCTGTGAAGGGGGCGTGGAGGTCTTTAATCATCACAAAATGCGTTTTGCCTACCAGCTTTTCGGCTTGGCGTACGCGATACAACACCTCTGCCACACCGTGCCACGCCAGCGCCGTATCGCAACCCGGCGCAAAAGCAATGCCGTGTTGGCCGAATGTAAGTAAATTGCCGCAGGTGAGCACGCGCTGCGCGGCTTTTTCTTTCATTGTCTCTTTCGCATCACTCGCCATTTTGTTAAAAGTGGGCAGCCATTTTTTAGCACGGCTTACGGTCGCCGAAGCCGCGTCTTTAGCATTTTTTTCTGGGCGCACTTGATCAAAGCTAATGGATGCAATCTGCATCACCATGGCGGCAACAGGTTCACGATCAGCGCCTGTGCCGTTGTAAATTAAGGCGTAGCGCGGGCTGATATTGAGCGGCAACACGGCTTCCATTTTGTCCAAATAATTGGGTGACATAAAGAAGCACGCATCGCCGGTAATGGCGTGCCATGCGGTTTTGTCGAGCAAGCAAATGGAGTCAGCAATGGCATATTGCAAATTGGCCGGGCCGCGTAAACGCTTACGGGTATTGGTTTTAGCCGTGATGCCCGCTTTTACAGCGCGCGCTTTATCTACTAGTTTCATGCAGAGCCTTTATTAAAACCAACGTAGGGCAATTGGCCCCACAATCAATATCCACGCCGACATCATAAACAGCACCGCTAGCAATACCGCCGCGCTCCCAAGGTCTTTGGCGCGGCCTGAAAGCGGGTGGCGATCCGTTGATACCCGATCCACCACGGCTTCCACGGCGGAGTTCAAAAGCTCAACAATCAACAGTAAAAAATGGGTGCCGAGCAACACCGTTTTTTCAAGTAAGGTGATTGGCAAAAACCACAGCGCAATGGTGGCCGGCACAATCAAAATTAGCTCTTGCCGAAACGCCGCCTCAAAACGGATCGCGTGGCTAAGTCCTTGAATCGAATAACCAAACGCTTTACCTATGCGGGCAAAGCCACCGCTACTTTTTAGGTCGCTGGCATCATTTTTTTGGGGTTCGTGGTCTTGATTGGGCATGAGTGTTTTTTAGGATTTTAGAGGGTTGGTATCGTTAAAATGAGCTTTCAAATTTCATGTTACCGCAGATAACACCGGACGTTCAATTGGCGTTAACCGATCGGTGTAAAAGTCAATCTAAACGTCAACCTAAGCCCGTCTTGCGTAGTGCACCGTGAGCAGTTAATCAGGAGTAAACTTCGCAACTATGTCATTTTTTGTAATTTCAGGTTTACACGGGAGATTTTTTTGAAATTATTATCGATTAAATTCTGGTCAGCGCTAGTATTGGCGGTTCCACTACTGGCTAGCCAAGTGGCGTTGGCTCGACCATTGCCAAACTTCAATGTGCAAAATATTGCAGCACCTGCGGCTGATGGTGCGATAAATGCCAAATTGCAGCAAAGTGCGAAGGCCAGCAAAACAATCGCGCCGATCGCGCAACTGCACGTAGATGAGCGTTTAGGCGTGCCTAATCTCATTACCTTTGCCACGCCAAAGGCGGAAACAGCCGAATCTAGGGCGTTTGCAAGCAAAAATACGCCTGAGCAGGCGGCGCGCGCACATTTAAAGAGTGTGGCGACGCTATATCAAGTTTCTGCAGAAGCGATTGACGGCGCACCGCTAAAGTATATCGATTCCACGTTTCAAGGCGGCTATTTGGTGGTGTTTGACCATCAAATGGGTGGTATTGAAATTTTCCGTGAATCAGTTGCGGTGTTGATGAATGCAGCTATGCAACCTTTGGCTATTCGTGGGCAATTAGGCTCAACCTTAGGTGGTGCTGCCATCATGGCTAAGCCAGTAGATAAGAACGCTGCGGCAAAGATGTCCAGCCCCGCCAACAATACTGGCAATATCGCATTTCAGCTTACCGCCCAGCAAGCCATTGCTTCAGCCATGGGTGACTATGGATTTACCAAGTCGATTGGCTTGGTGCTCGATGAAACGACAGTCGCTAAGCGAGCGCCCGAATACAGCAAGGCCGCGTCCGGACAAGTTAGTATCGTGAATAATCCTTATCGCACTTTCAATATGCCGCTCGGCATGGTGAGTGACGAGCGTGCGCGAATGGGTGACGATGCGCGCGCTAAGCAAGTATGGTTTCGCGTTGGCCAAGAATTAGTACCCGCGTACTATATTGAGCTAAACATGAGCGATAGCGTTTTCGGTCGCGCAGTATCGTATAGCTATGTCATTGCTGCGGATAATGGTCGCATGTTGTTCCGCAATGATTTGACAGCCGACGTGGCGTTTACCTATCGCTTGTGGGCAGAAAAAGGTGGCATAAATGTGCCGCTGCCAAGCCCGCATGGCCGTGGTGCGACCCCGCACCCAACGGGCAATAACGATGGCTTTCAGCCATCATTTGTACCGCCTAACGACATCACCATCCAAAACGGGCAAATTTCTACCAACGATCCATGGCTATTGCCGGATGCAACTAAAACCATTGGTAACAATGTGGAAGCATGGGCAAACCGCTTCGCACCAACTGCGGTTCCACCTGCTACCGCGCCGCCTGACTTGTTTGAGGTTGGACTCGATGAGTGCAATATTGCTTCAACTGCAATTGGTGATTTTCATGCCTGTACTTCAGGGCCGAATGCGTTTTTATACACTTACGATTTAACCAAAGGCCCAGTGTCGAGCCGCGCGCAATCAGTAGCAAGCGTGGTGAATATGTTCTATACCGTCAACTGGCTGCATGACTGGTACTACGATGCCGGCTTCAAAGAAATTCACGGCAATGCGCAAGCTAGTAACTATGAACGTGGCGGTTTGGGCAATGATTCCATTCGTGCGCAAGGCCAAGATATTGCAGACTTTGATAACGCCAACATGAGCACGCCAGCTGATGGCGCGCGTCCGCGTATGCGTATGTATATTTTCAAAGGTAAAGGTGGCTCGGCCGTCACGGCCGGCCCTGCACTACAACGTATCTCGGCTGCTGCCGCTTTTGGCCCAGTTAGTTTCGACTTAAATGCAACGTTGGCACTTGGCGACGACGGCGTAGCGCCCGGCGGCGACGCGTGTACGGCATTTCCAACACCGTTGACAGGCCTTATCGCGTTGGTTGATCGCGGAACATGTAGTTTTAAAACTAAAACACGCCACGCCCAGCTTGCAGGTGCAGTTGGCATTGTGATCGCTAATAATGTCGAAGGTAATCCCGCGGCGCTAGGTGATGACGCCACAATTACCGATGTAATTACCATACCTGCTCTCATGGTCACGCAAGCGGATGGCGTGGCACTAAAAGCGCGATTGAAAACCGAAACTGTTAGCCTAAAAATGATACGGGTGCTGGGTGTTGACCGAGACGGCACGCTGGATAATTCAGTGATCGCGCATGAATGGGGTCACTATATTAGTAATCGCTTGGTGGGGAATGCTAACGGCTTAAGTTCGAACCAGTCGCGCGGGCTAGGCGAGGGTTGGGCAGATTTTCACGCGCTATTGATGACCGTCAAAGCCGAGGATGCGCAAGTAGCCAGCAACAGCCGATTCTCCGGTGTGTACAACACGGTGGGCGCATTTGATGACGATGGCCCACAAATTGCTGGTCTCACCACGAGCGACGCGCACTATTTCGGGTTTAGACGTTATCCAACATCCATCGATATGGCTAAAAACCCGTTGACGTTTAAGCACATGGAAACGGGCGTGCCGCTGCCCACTTCACCAGGGCCAAGTTTTACCGGCGACAACGCGCAAGTGCACAATACTGGTGGTGTATGGTCGTCAATGTTGTGGGGTTGCTACGCATTTATGTTGCGTGATACGCAACGCCTTACGTTTGATCAAGCGCAAGAGCGTATGAAGCGCTACATTGTCGCCTCATATAAATTAACGCCCAACGATCCAACCCTATTAGAAGCCAGAGATGCCCTATTTGCGGCTATCGGCGCGAATGATCAAACTGATTTAGCGGGTTGTCGTGAAGCATTTGCGGTGCGCGGCGCTGGTATCTTTGCGCGCATCGGTTCACGTACATCAGCAACTAACGAAGGCGTTGTTGAAAGCTATTTTGCGGTAAAGCCTGCTAACTTCCCTGGTATTGTGCAGCTTAGCCAATCGGAGCAAACTGTACAGGAAGGCAATGCGGCAGTGATTACCGTAGCGCGCACTGAAGGTTCATTTGGTGACGTATCAGTGAGCTACGCTACCAGCAACGGCAGCGCATTGGCAGGCACCGACTACACCGCCACAACTGGCACAGTCACTTGGGCAAATGGCGATATCGCTAACAAAACCTTCACCGTGTTAACTACAACCGATGCGGCTTCGGAAGCACCCGAAACATTCACTGTTAGCTTAGGCAATGTGGTGAGTGCCGCCTTGGGTGGGCCAGTAAGGCAAGTAGTGTCGCTGGTTGATCCGGGCGTATTCCCTGAAAACTGCGTTATTCCCGCGGGCTGGACCAAACCAACGGCCGCAACCGCTAGCTGGATCGTAGCGACTGACACCCGCTATGACGGCTTGTGCAGTTTAAAGAGCGCGCCAATTGGTAATGAAGCGAAGTCGCAAATTCAGTTCAGCGGCACCTTTAAAGCGGGCAACGTCACTTTCGCCCGCCGCGTATCAAGCGAAGCTCGTTTTGACTGCTTGCGCTTTTTAATCGACGGCGCAGAGCAAGCCATTACAGGTAGCTGCGCCGACGCCGCTGGTGTTGGCGCGGGCGGTATTGGCGCTTCTGGCGAAGAGCAATGGAGCCTTGTAAACGTACCCATCACAGCGGGTGTGCACACCCTTACGTGGTCTTATGAAAAAGACGAAGCTGTCACCGGCGGTGCCGATGCGGCGTGGATTGACGCGGTTAATCTGCCAATTGCTGTGGCCACCGCGCCTGCAATAAATTATTCCGACATGTGGTGGGCTGGGCAAGCTGAAAATGGCTGGGGTATGAGCATTCAACAGCATAGCAACGGCGTGCAGTTCAACGCCTTGTACGTGTATGACGCAGCGGGTCAGCCGCGCTGGTATGTAATGCCCGGTGGTACATGGAATGCGGATTTCACGGCCTACACTGGGGCGCTTTACCAGCCAACGTCATCACCATTTACAAACTACAGCAAAGCGCAGTTTGTAGTGGGTGCGTCAGTCGGCTCGGCAACCATTACCTTTACGGCAGCAGGCACCGCAACCTTGGCTTACACCATCAGCGGCGTTAGCGGGACCAAATCGATCCAGCGGCAATCATTTAGCGCTGGCACTGCACCGTTTAATGTGGGTGATTTATGGTGGTTTGGCAGCGCGGAGGACGGTTGGGGCATTAACTTTGCACAACAAGCTGGCACCATCTTTGGCGTGTGGTACACCTATGGCGCTGATGGTAAAAATACTTGGTTTGTGTTGCCCGGCGGCACGTGGACGGGTAATACATACGCCGGCTTGCTATACAGCACCGTAGGTTCGCCGTGGCTAGGCACTACCTACAATCCAGCGCTGTTGCAAGTGAACGCAGTAGGCACTTTAAGTATCAATTTTAGCAGTGCTAATGCCGCAGTGATGACATACACCTTTAATGCAGGTACGTACACCGGCACTACTCAAACCAAAGCAATTGTGCGGCAAACGTTCTAGGCATAGTAGGTAACTTAAGCATGTGATTTAAGTGAAAATAGATGCTCCAAGACGTCCGTATTTAGGGCGTCTTGGAGCATTTTTATTGACTCTTTTACGGGATAAACTTGGTTTGTAAAGCCACTTCAACATCGCCAAGTTGTTACGCATGCCCTCATTAAAAGATATACCGCGTTTCTAAACACACTCTAGCCGAGCTATCCATGATTTCACTGATGCGATTTTTGCTAATTTCTAACGCGGCCTGTGTTTTACTGGTGACCCACTGCTTTGCCAAACCGTTGCCAGCGTCGCTCGATATTGTTCACGCCGCACGCGGCCAAATTGGCGTCACACTGCAATACAAGCCGGCTTACGAAAAAATGGCCTATCCAAATGGTGATGTGCCGCGTACGCGTGGTGTCTGCACGGACGTGATTGTCCGCGCGCTGCGCGACGCGTAGATTTGCAGGCGGAAGTACATGTCGATATGCTAAAGAATTTCGGAGTTTATCCCAAAAACTGGGGTATAAAACAAAAAATAGACCGCAACATCGATCACCGTCGCGTACCCAATTTGATGACCTATTTTGCAAGAAGGAAGCTTAGCGTCAGCAGCGAAATCAACGCTGCACCGAGGTTCCTGCCAGGAGATATCGTGGCTTGGAATCTTGGAAAAGGCCAGCAACACATCGGTTTTGTGAGCGAAAAAAAAGGCGTCACGGGCACACCACTGGTTATCCATAACATCGGACAAGGCGCGCTTGAAGAAGATATTCTGAAAGAGTACAAAATTATTGGGCACTATCGTTTTCCGTCAATGGTCGCGAGTGTGGAGAATGCTAAATAGCCTGAAGAAGCCCGTAAATAGGCAGGTTACAGCGCTCATTTCTATGGAAATAATGGTTTAAGAATGACACAAAATCTTCTCCACATAGCGCTGGTGGTGCGTGACTACGATGAAGCCATCGCGTGGTACACCCAAACTCTAAACTTCGATCTGCTAGAAGACACCTACCAACCTGAGCAGGACAAACGCTGGGTAGTGATTGCGCCGTCCGGATCGTCGGGCAGCACAATATTGCTTGCGCGCGCGGCTAATGAAGAACAACGTAAATTTATTGGTAATCAATGTGGCGGCCGCGTGTTCTTGTTTTTGAATACAGATAATTTTTGGGGCGATTATAATCAACTGGTAGCGCGCGGGGTGACGATAGTTCGCGAACCAAAGGTTGCCCAATATGGCACGGTAGCGGTATTCGCGGATCTGTATGGGAACCTTTGGGACTTGCTAGAGTTGAAATAGGCGTTGCACTACAACGCTGTCCAGCGAGTAAAAGAAAAGTGATTTTTGGCACGTCCCGCCGAAAAAAGGTGCATACTTTTGCCTTTGCTACCGTAATATCTTGAATGTCTAAAATTCAACTTTCGAGGCGCATATGGAACCACAAAAACTAGCTCAGCATTCTTGCGTTGAAGTGCTAACCACGACTAAAGCAGTCAGCTCAGGCATTTGGAACGTTTTCCTCGGATTGCTGTTTGTTGTGCTGACTTATTTTCTGTTCCCCAGCACAGGCTCAGCCCATACCAAAATCGGTGGCAACCTCAACAGCATTGCGGACTTTAACCGTAATCACGAATTTGTTGATTTGGTGAAGCAATCGCGCTTGTTTTTGACGCTCGCACCTAGTGCCTTTGACGACAGTGAAGTTATAAATCGCGCACCGGTTGGCGCTGACGGCTGGCCCACTACTGATTTCCGCTTGTTTGTCATGGCCGGAAACGATGGTGTTTTGGGTTTGGGCGGCGTGTATAAAATTTCGTTCACCGGAGCGGTCAGCGCCAGTTTAGGCGGCTTTCCCAACGCGCTAAGCAATAGAACGTTTGATGCCGCTACGAACACCACGCGTATCGACTGGACATGGCCAAACGGTAACGATAATATTTTTCTCGAATTTCGCAATACTGGCGGCACACTAAAGAATTTGAAGATCATCCGCCCTGGCTTTCCTGCGGTAAACACGCCCACGTTCACGCCGCAATATTTGGATCACATCAAGCGCTTTTCGCTCTTGCGGTTTATGGATTGGTCGCGCACCAATGAAAATAATGAGCCACTCACCTTGGCTGACCGCCTCGCGCTGGAAAATCGTCGCGTTGAAACGAAGGTGGCGCGCTGGGAAACTATTATTGAGCTTGCAAATGCCGTTCAACGCGATATTTGGATCAACATTCCGGTTCATGCAGATGATGCCTATGTTACAAGCGTGGCGCAGTTAATGAAGGCTACTTTGAAGCCGCAACTCAATATTTATATTGAGTATTCAAATGAAATTTGGAATGGGCAGTTTGCACAATCGGGTGTCAATCGTAGCTTAACTGCGGCGGAACTTGCCGCTAATCCGGCGTCGCCTTTGCGCTTTGACAACACTACAGACCAGTTTGTACCGAGCTTTCGACGGGTGGGTAAAAGAAGTAAAGAAATTAGCGATTTATTCAAAGGTGTATTTGGCCAAGCAGCAATAAATACGCGCGTTCGTGTGGTGTTGGCTGGGCAAATGGCGAATCCATTTATTTTGAATGAAGGCTTGCGTGTGGTGCAAGAGGGTATGGGCGTGCCGGTAGGTAATGTGTTTTATGCAATTTCCGGTGCGCCGTACTATTTTCTGGGTAAGGATGATGTCGTCGACGCCAGCAACGGTGCGTCAGTGACCCAAATTTTGGACGGCTTAGAACAAGAAGTTGACGCCGCACCCGTACGTTATTTTTATGCGGAACACGCGGCCATTGCGGCACGGTTTGGCTTGAAAGTGATGGCTTACGAGGGCGGCCCTGATACCTTTGGCGGTAATAATCTGACCAATAAGCGCTTGGCCTACGCTGATCCGCGCATGCGCACAATCTGCAACAAGGCATTGAACGACTGGTACAAGGCGGGCTTAGGCGAGTTTCTGTGGTTCAGTTTAGGCGCTGGAAATTACAACACCCAGTTTGGCCAATGGCCTGTACTAGAAGACATGAACGTGCCTAATACGCCGCGTAATCTTTGCTTGACCGATCAGGCCGATGGTGTGCTTCCGGCAATAACAGCGGGTTTCGCGGCACCTACGGTTACACCCGTGGCGAGCGGCGGCTTTGTTGGCAGCAGCACGCCTAGCGTTCCCTTAAGCAATGCTACCGGGCCGTTAGGCTTTCCAGGTTTCGTAGAGTATTTAATACGTAGCAGCAAAGCCGGGCGATTCAATATTAGTTTTCGTGCGCAGGGATCGAGTGATGCGAAAGTGCAGGTCAGTGTCAATGGACTTGCGCTTTCGGGCACTACGGCGCTTCCCACGGTACTTGGCAACGCCGCAGCGGGCACGCATACCCTGCGCGAAGGCTTAAACGTGTTGCGTTTAACGCGCCCGCCGTCAGCGGGTTCTTGGACGATTCAAACGATTAGCGTGGATGCTTTAGCCGATGCGGCGCCAACAGTTTTTAGCTTCGCGGCGCAAAGTGGGGTTGCGGTTACGACGGTGCTCACGTCAAGCACAGTAACGCTCGCTGGTCTGGCTGCGCCAGTCGCAATTTCGATCGAAAATGGTTTTTATTCAATTGGCTGTAATGGCCTATTTACTGGCGTCTCTGGCACTATCGTGAACGGTCAATCGGTGTGCGTGCAGCATTTGAGCAGTGCTATCGTAGGCGCCGTGACGACGACGATACTGCGGGTGGGGTCGGTGAGTGCAAATTTCGTAAGCACGACGGCCGGTGTTGTTTTGCCACCGCCTGTAGTAGCGGCAGACGCCATAAACTTTTTCCGGCTCTACAATCCGGTGGTTCGCGCACACCTTTACACGCGTGATGAAAATGAATACAACGTGTTGCGCACGCGCGGATGGAGCGGTGAGAATGCCATTGGACGGGTATTTGTGGCAGCGGCAGATGCTTCTACAATCCCGTTGTTGCGGCTTTTTAGCCCTACCAGCAGCGTGCATTTATTTACTACTGACGAAAATGAGGATCGTGTACTGGGTACGCGGGGTTGGATTCGCGAAGGTCCGGCAGCGCACATTCTAAAAGTTGGTACTGCCGCCACGTTGCCGGTAACTAGGCTTTATTTGCTGGGAACACAGCGCCATATTCTTACAACCGATGAAAATGAAGTGCGTGTGTTAGTTGGAATTGGTGCGGCTAGTTCCGATGGCATCATCGGTCACATTATCAAGTGACCGTTGCCGCCCATGCGCATTTATATTCGCGCGCCTACAGCTAGCGACACCACACAGTTCATCGTGGCGGTGAGGGCTAGCCGTAGCCTTCACCGACCTTATACGTCACCGCCTGACACGCCTGAAAGATTTTTAGCATACCTTGATAGGGCTACGCAGGCTAGTTACGCTGGCTTGTTGGTTTGTGCCCGCGATGATACGGGTACTGAACAATTTGTTGGTGGCATCAACATTAGCAATATTATTCGCGGGCCGTTGCAGAGCGCGTTTGTTGGTTATCAAGCCTTTGCCGGATTTGATGGCCGCGGCTTGATGACGCAAGGGCTTAATCTGGCTGTGGTCCATGCGTTCAAAAAATTGAAGCTGCATCGCTTGGAAGCTAACATTCAACCTAGCAACGCCGCATCTATTGCCTTGGTGCGGCGCTGCGGGTTTGTGCAAGAAGGCTTTAGCCCGCGTTATTTGAAGCTGGGTGGAAAGTGGTGCGATCACGAACGTTGGGCGATTGTGCGCCATTAATCATTGGCCATTCGCCAATAACCAGTTTCCATTTGCCAATAGCTGTTACCCACCAGTCATTCGCCGCCGCTTCAATTGTGCCGCATGCGCTACACTATACGTTTGCGGTTTAGCTGAGGTGAAGTGATGGTGCAGGATCAGTTATTTTATGGAGTGCGTAGCGTCGTCTTGGGTATCACTAGCTTAATTTTTGCCGGCTGTAGTGCTGTGCTCCCTGAAAAGCGCCATTCTCCCGCTGAAATTGCGTCTTACACGCCGCAGAGTTTTGCTTCAGAACTTGCAACAACTGCCGGCGAGCAGAGTCACCGCGAAGCCGATATCTCCACGATTCGCGCCGTGTTTGAGCAACCTATTTTTGGTGGTACTGCCGCTAACGTCAGTGGTGCGCTTTGGTCGATTGGCTTTTTAAACACTGAAAAAGCAGGTGGGCAAAAACTAGTACTCGCGGGGCTGGATTACATGTTGCAAGACCACGCTGACGTTACTGCTGCGGTGTCGGCGGACACCCAGCGCGCGCTTTTGAGTGCGGCCTACACTTACTATCCTTTGGAATCGGCCACGCGAATTGCTGCATTACTACTAAAGCTGAACACCTCACGGCAATTCGCGATTGCCGCGTACACCCTGCTAAAAGCCAGTGATACCGCTGAAACTCGCGTATTTATCGAGTCTACAATAAAGTCGAATGGCCTAGATTGGACTGTTGAGCCGCGTATTGAAGCGCTTCGCCAGCGACTTAGTACAGACGCTGCTGCAGGGTTGGTAACACGTCCGCCATTGGTTGATTTACTTCGCCATCCGGTACGGCCAGGACGACCGGTGATATTTAGTTTTCAGCGTCAAGATCGTCAGCAGATCGGGCTCGCCATGGTGCGCGGCGCCGACGGCAAGTTTGTGCGCAGTGCCGATGGGCAGTTATTTAATATCCCGCATTTGGCCATGGCACTCACGAATTTGCCAGGCACCATCACTAATGGCAATACCCCGCAGGGCTTATTCGCCGTTTTAGGCGCCGGTACGGCGACTAGCAAAGTGATTGGCCCCACCCCGTATTTGCATTCACATGTGCCAATTGAAGCCAGTGTGGCTGATTTTGAGCATAGTTTTGATCATCCAGATGAGGTGTGGACGGCGCAACGCTACGAGAGCTACTTACCGCTAAGCTGGCGCAATTATGCCCCATTTAAAGAGGCTTTTTTAGCTGGTCGTGCTGGGCGCAATGAAATGTTGATTCATGGCACCACCATCAATGCGGAATACTATGCCGGTGCGTCGTATTATCCGGGTACGCCGTCGGCTGGCTGCTTGGTGGCATTTGAAACATGGGATAAAACGACCGGACAGGGCTTGAAATCAGATCAATTGAGCCTTGCTAAAGCATTCACCAAAGACGATATTGCCCGTGGCTATTTGATGGTCGTTGAGCTCGATAACAAACCACTCGCGGTGTCGCTAAATGAAGTTTTGGCTGATATTACTAACGCTGAAACTGCATCTTCGAGTGGCGACGACACGGCAGCAAACAAAACTAAATAGGAAAGTAATCGTATGACCGAGAACTACCATTTTAAATCCATTACTTACACAGGCCTTGAAGCTGGGGTAAGCATCATCATCACCGGTGCCGTGCATGGTAATGAAATTTGCGGAACCCAAGCAATCACGCGGGTATTGGCCGAAATTGATTCTGGCGCCTTGCCAATTTTGCGCGGCAAAGTAACGTTTGTACCCATTACCAATCCAAAGGCTTATGCCAAAAAAACCCGTATTGGCGATCGTAATTTGAATCGTAATTTAACGCCAACTGCTGTGACTAATACTGCGCCAAAACAGTTTGAAGATCACATTGCCAATTGGCTTTGTCCGCTATTTGCTCAGCATGACGGCGTACTTGATTTGCATTCCACCCGCGCAAAAAATGGGGCGTTTGCCATGTTAGGCCCGCAGAATAATACCGGCAGTTTGCAGCCGTTCGCGCGCGCAACGCAGGAACGCGGGCTAGCTAAGCGCTTAGGTATTAATCGCTTTGTGGACGGCTGGCTAAACACCTATGCAATTGGTGTCGAACGCCGCATTGCGCGGGCTGCGGCCAATGACAAGCCGCTAGATACCTTGGATACTGACCCGCGCTATGGCGTTGGGACGACTGAATACATGCGCTCTACCGGCGGCTTTGCCATCACCCTAGAATGTGGCCAACATGATGATCCGCAATCGCCAGAAGTGGGCTATCGCGCTATCCGCAATGCCTTAGCGCACCTGCAAATTATTGACGCTGCACAGCCACCGGAAGTGACGCAATACGAAGTCTTGCACATGTTTGATGTGATCGACAGACACCATGTGGACGACACGTTTAGTCGCCCGTGGGCAAGTTTTGATGCACTCAAACCCGGAGATTTGATCGGCACGCGGGCCGACGGCACACGGCTGTTGGCTGAATTTGCAGGCTGCATTTTGTTTCCAGATACCGGCGCGCTGCCCGGTAATGAGTGGTTTTATCTCACGCGTACCGGCACCGAGGTATAGGTAGCGATGCCAACATCGTGCCGTATTCTAGTTGGATTAGTTTGCACTCTTTGGTTGTCCGGTTGCGCCTCGGTTAGGTTTGATGCTGCTGGGTTTGAAGCAAAGATAATGTCCGTCGCCGCTTGGGGTGGCACGCCTGCTATTGCAACAACTGAAAAGCCCCTAAAATCGCACCGCATCAGCCATATTACCCTGCACCACCAAGGTGAAACTTTCGCGCCCGGCAAAGATGTGCAAGCATATTTGCGCAACCTGCAAACTTGGTCGCGCGGTGTGCGCGGCTGGGTAGACTCGCCGTACCATTATGTGATTGATTTAGAGGGCAATATGTATGCTGGCCGCGACATCACCATCCCCGGCGATACCAACACCGCCTATAACCCATCAGGCCACGCCTTAATTGAGGTGGTGGGCAATTATGAAAACATTGAGCCTAACGCCGCGCAGCTTGAAGCAATAGTGCGAATGATGGCGTGGCTCGCGATTAAGCACGATATTGCGATTGATAAAATTGCCAGCCATAAAGACTACGCCAGCACGGCTTGTCCGGGCAAAAACCTGTACCGCTACATAGAAAACGGCTTCTTTAAACAGCGGGTAGGAGCCTTACTAGATACAGATGTCATGTCTGCTAAATAGAAGTGAATATGCTGGCTGCAAACGTCCGATTATCGGGCATCTGCAGCCTCTTGATTGGCTCCCGTTGAAATCGCCCACAACCCGGCAAATGTAATGGCTCCATTGATTAACAATAGTTCTAAGCCAATTTGATATGCGCCAAAGCTAGCGCTTTGGTTAGCATCGATTGCGTAGCAGATGAGCGGTGCTGCGATGACTATCCACGGCACGATTTTGTCGTTTACCGACCGATTGGTGAGCATGCCAAAAGCAAACAGGCCAAGCAGTGGGCCATAAGTGAACGCTGCAAGCTTCAATATTAAGCCGATCATACTGGCATTGTCTGCCGCCTTAAAAGCTAAAACGAGCACGACAAAAAGTGCTGCGAAGCCCAAGTGTACGCGCTGGCGGATTTTGGTCTGTTGAGTGTCGCGTAACTCTGGGCGGCGTTTGATGCCTAATATGTCGATGCAAAGTGATGCGGTGAGGGCGGTTATTGCGCCATCGGCGCTGGGGAAAAGGGCAGAAATTAAAGCGATGATAAAAATAACTTGCACCATCGCCGGTAAGTGGCCCATCACGACCGTAGGAAATAGCTTATCACCCGTTGCCGTGATGCCAGCGTTGGCCGCGAACAGATGCAGCATGCCACCAAGAAATAAAAATAGCATCACCGTGCCAAGCATGATGAAGCTCAAAGTAATCATGTTTTTTTGCGCATTGCGTAGGGTCTTAACCGAGATATTTTTTTGCATCATTTCTTGGTCTAAACCTGTCATGGCAATCGCGATAAACGCACCCGCAATAATTTGTTTTAACCAAAATTGTTTGCTATTAATGTCAGTTGAAAATACCGTTGATAAGCCCCGAGAATCGAGCTGGATAAGGCTTTGCGACAAGTTTAGGTTTAGTTTATCCATCAAAAACCAAATACAGACTACCAGCCCGAATAACATACAGGTGGTTTGTAGCGTGTCCGTCCACACAATGGTTTTTACCCCGCCTTTGTAGGTGTAGGCCAGTATCATGCCGATGATAATCAAGGTGGTTGCCCAGAACGGTACATGCAAGTTATCGAGTATGGTGTCTTGCAAGATTTTTACCACAAGGTAGAGTCTTGCGGTAGCGCCTAAGGTGCGCGAGAGGATGAAGAACGACGCGCCAGATTGATATGAACGCCTGCCCAAACGGCCATCTAAATAATCGTAAATTGACGTTAAATTTAAGCGGTAGTACAGCGGCAACAGCACAAAGGCGATAACAAAATAGCCGATTAAATGCCCAAGTATTATTTGAAAATACGTGAATGACGTAATGCCCACTGCACCAGGCACGCTGATAAACGTAACCCCGCTTAAGGATGTGCCCACCATGCCAAAGGCAACCAGCATCCAATTGCTATTGCGGTTACCAATGAAGAAACTTTCGTTATTGGCTTTGCGCGATGTGGCCCAAGCCACGACGAGCAAAATCAAAAAGTAAGCAACAACAAAACTAAACAGCAGCGCCGGTGAAAGCGTATTGTCGGGTGTAGTCATTAGGTGCCTTCGCTAATCAATGGAAGAATAAATAGGCGACCCAAATTGCCGCGATAACGCCAGCTAAATCGGCCAGCAAACCATAGCCTATGGCATAGCGAGTGCGCTTGATTCCTACTGCGCCAAAGTACAGCGCAATGATGTAAAACGTGGTGTCGGTGGCGCCCTGGAAGATGCATGCGAGGCGGCCTACAAACGAATCGACGCCATAGGTGCGCATGGCATCTAGCATCATTGCACGCGCGCCTGAACCGCTGATCGGTTTCATTAGCGCCGTGGGTAACGCTGGTGTGAAGTCGGTATTGATGCCGATTTGGGTAAAAAACCAAGTAAAGCCGCTTACGATGAATCCCAATATGCCGGAATTTCGCAGCACGCTAATGGCCACCAGCATACCCACTAAATAAGGAATAATTGTAATGGCAGTTTGTATTCCGCCTTTTGCACCTTCGATGAAGGTTTCAAACACGTTTACTTTTTTACGTAATGCCCCCAGCAAAAAAATGGTGATGATGGAAAGCAGTGTTATGTAGGCGGTTAGTTGCGATACCAGTTGAATTTGTGGAGCGGTGAGGTGATTGGTAAATGCATAAATCATCACGCCAATAACGGCGGTCATCCCGCCTAGCCAACCAACTACGACGCGGTTGAAAAGGTTTATTTTTTGCCGTAATGCAACAGCGACGATGGCGACCAAAGTGGCGATATACGTAGCAATTAGGGTGGGTAGAAAAATATCAGACGGGTCTTTTGCACCCAGTACGGCGCGTTGCGCCATGATGGTCAGTGGTATGAGGGTCAAACCGGATGTTTGCAGCACTAAAAACATGATTTGCGCGTCCGTAGCTTCGTCTTTGTCGGGGTTCAGCGATTGCAGACTGTCCATTGCCTTTAGACCGAAGGGCGTGGCGGCATTGTCTAGGCCTAAAAAATTTGCCGAAAAATTCATCACCATGTGGCCATTGGCGGGGTGCTCTTTAGGTACGCCCGGAAAAATCCGCGAGAAAAAAGGCGCGATAATTTTCGAAAGCCAATTGATGATGCCAGCTCTTTCGCCAACGGCTAAAATGCCCAGCCAAAAGGTCATTACGCCGGCTAACGGTAACGCAATATCCATCACCGCCACCTTCGCGGAGTCAAAGGTGCCGTCCACAATTTTTTTGAATATGGTAATGTCGCTAAAATTACCCGAAAACAGGTACTGCGCTAAAGCGGCCAAAATGCCGACCACAAAAAAGCCTACCCAAATATAGGTTAGCGTCATTTTATTCTCCTCGCCTTGAATGGCTGTATTGGTGTGCGCTGTCGGGCAGCGGCTGATTTTTTGATTGTTTTTTATGGGTAAAACGGTACCAGTAGAAGCCCTATTTACAGGCCTCTACAGCAATGCTATAACTACTTAACAGTGGTCCAAAGCGGTGTAAATTTATTGTCGGTACGATGTACCAGGGTAATGTTTTTACGCGTTACCCAAGGCACTACTTGGCGGTGCAATGGCAAAACAAGCGTTTCCTTTTGGATAAGTTCTACTGCCTTATTAATCATAGTTTGACGCACAACAGGATCCATTTCTACTTCGGCTTTGTCGATCAATTCATCTAGCTCAACGTTTTTAAAATTGCCGTAGTTAGTATCCCCGGCGCCTTTATCATTAAGGCTGTGAAACAGCGGCTTAAGGGTAAACATAGCGTCGCGATTGTTGTCGCCCCAGCCTTGCATCATTACGCTAAATTCTTTCTTCGGCGTGCGCGCAAAGTAGTTGGCTTTTGGCATCGCATCTACTTTCACATCCAAGCCAATTTTGGCCCACATACCGGCAAGCGCCACGCAGATTTTTTCATCATTTACGTAACGGTCGTTGGGGCAATGTAGCGTAAAGCCAAAGCCTGTGCCGTAGCCTGCTTCGGCCATGAGTTTTTTAGCGGCAGGCACATCAAAGGGCAGGCGTTTTTCAAGTGCGGTTGGAATCCCTTCGCCTTGTGGGTTGGGAAAGGGAATCGCAGTAGGGGTTGCCAAACCGCGCATTACCGCACGCTTCATGGTTTCGATGTCGATACTTTGGTACAGCGCTTGGCGAACCCGTCTATCTTTGAACGGGTTTTTGCCCTTTACGGTTGAAAAAAGGAGCTCATCGCGAGCCTGGTCAAGGGCAATCATGATGATGCGAGTTTCGTCGCCTTCCCATACCTTCAAGTCGCTATCTCGGCGAAGCGCAGCAATGTCCTGCACCGGTGCATCTAAAACAAAATCAATTTCGTTTGATTTGATGGCTGCCATGCGGGTGACAGCGGCGGTGATGGGGCGGTACTCGATTGCTGTTATGTTGCTTTCAGAAACCTTAGCTTTTATTCCCCACCAATCGGGGTTCACGGCGTGTTTGGTTTTTACGCCTAGCTCGTATGACACTAGTTTGAATGGTCCCGTGCCCATGGCGTTTTGCGACGTAAAGGTGACTTCTTTAGTTGTGAAGTCCTGCGGATTAGCGGAATTGTTTTTGATTGCCCAAGCCTTGCTCATAATCGGCACTTCGCCGATTGAATTTAATTGAATTGGGTTAGCTTTTTCAGTCGTGAATTGCACGGTGTGATCGTTGATTTTTTTTGCCACACCAGCGGGCACGGTGTAAGTTTTGTATTGCTTTGATTTGGCCGCGCGCTCGAAAGAAAAGACCACGTCATCGGCCGTTAGTAGGCTGCCATCGTGAAATTTTACATCTTTGCGCAAGGTGATTTCGCGCGTATTGAGGTTGATGATCTTCCAAGATGTGGCCAACCATGGAACGGGCATCATGTCTTTACCAGGTTGAATTAATCGCTCATAGACCAACGCATTGATTGATTTGGTGAAGCCCTCATCTTGCCCATGCGGGTCTTGCGTAGAAGCGTCGCCTGAGGCTGCCCATCGGAACGTTTTTGCATCAGCGTCGGTACCAAGGGTGAGTAAAAATGCTGCCGAAACGGCAGCGCAAAGGCTGATAACGGCTGATGTAAAGTGAGCTTTTACGGACATGCAAACCTCCAAGTGTAGGGAAAACTGTTGATCAATCTTACAAATTACAGAAGAAACTGGGACAGTGAAAATCGCACGTATTTTTAGTCACCCGACAACCGCGTATAGCTAACGTTCGGGAACAACCGCTAAAGTACCGCCCAATCAATGACTTAGCTGTGTGCTCCCATCGCTGACTTTAGCTTTAACTGGACTACATACATTGCAAAATAAGTAAAATAGGTAAATGCATTAAGTGCCTGATTACAAACATAATTGCATTTTCTGCTAAATAATTATTACACATCTGGTTCGTAGTTGGTATTTAATTGGTTCTATAATCAGATAATTCTTAAATAAAGATGAGTTACAGTCAAAAATGGTGCAATTTGAAATCGGCATAGACGGCGGGGGGACTAGCACCATGGCGGTGGTGGCGCGCGTTGGCGGTGCTGTAATAGGACGCGCTACTGCGGGTCCATCGGCGCTGGGTCAGGGTGTTGAGGCAGCTTGGGCGCAGATTGAAATCGCGATACAGGGGGCGTTTGTAGCGGCAGGCATAGCACCACCGCCTTTAGCGCAGTGTGCGCTTGCAGCCGGACTTTCAGGTGTAAATCACGCGCCCTGGCGAGACACCTTCATTAAGCAAAATATTGGGTTGGGCCGGCTTAAAGTGGAAACGGATGGCTTTATTGCGCTACTCGGTGCACACAACGGTAAGCCCGGCGTGATGGTTGCTGCGGGCACTGGCGCTGTGGGTGAGGCTTGGAGCCTATCTGGCAACCGGCAAGAAGCCAGTGGTTGGGGTTTTCCGAGCGGCGATGAAGGCAGCGGCGGATGGCTTGGTTTCTACGCGGCGCGCCATACCCAATGTGTGATGGACGGCCGCGTGCCGCATAGCGCGCTGGCTAAAAAGGTGATGTTGCGCTGTGGCGACACCCGTTCGACGTTTCAGCAGTGGTGTATTGAGAGCAAGCAGTTTGCATTTGCGCAGCTAGCGCCGTTGGTGTTTGACGCGGCCGCAAATGATGGAGATAACGTGGCTATTGCGCTACTCAAACGCGGGGCAGACGAACTTCGGCAATTGGCCGATGCCCTTGATGCTACTGGTGTGCTACCAGTCGCCATCTGCGGCAGTGTAGCGTTGCAGTTACAACCCTATTTTGATGCCCCATTTCGCGCTCGTTGTGTCGCGCCGGCAACAGATGCAGCAACGGGTGCGCTGCACTTGTTGCGATTATCCCAATTCATGGAGGAAAATTAAAATGCGTGTCGCTACATCGTCGTCAAAATTGAAAGATAAAGCGGTCCCCAAAGCAGCATCGTCGCCTGCAGACCCGATTGAAAAAGAGGCGTCGGCGGAGATGAATAAAGCCGCTGTGCTTGATTTTAAGCCTGACCCACGCGATAGCTCACCCCTATATTTGCAGCTCGCACGCAGCATGGGGGATGCCGTGCGGGATGGGCGTTACCCGGTGCATGCCGCGCTGCCGTCAGAGCGCTTGATTTCCGATGCGCTTGGCGTATCACGGGTTACGGCGCGTAAAGCTATTGATCAGTTAGTCTTGCAGGGGTTGATTGTAAGGCGTCGTGGTTCGGGTAACTTTATCGCGCCACGTATTGAGCAACCGCGCATTGAGTTACCGCTGTCGCATCTCACCTCCTTTTCAGAAGAGCTAAAGCGGCGGGGCTACACGCCACGATCGCACTGGTTAGAGCGCGCAATTACCACTGCCACACCGGACGAGCAAATCAGCCTTGGCCTCACCGCGACAGCGAGAGTGGCGCGTTTGTGCCGTTTACGACAAGCCGATGAAGTTGTTATGGCTTATGAAGTAAGCGTATTGCCGCAAGTTATTCTGCCAAATCCGCAGGATGTAGAGGCATCGTTGTATGAGTTTCTAGGCCGTTCTCGGCAAGCACCGGTGCGTGCCTTGCAACATATTCGCGCATTGAATGCACAGCCAAAACTGGCGGAGCAGCTCAATGTGCCA
This sequence comes from Betaproteobacteria bacterium, assembly GCA_031409495.1. GTDB lineage: Bacteria > Pseudomonadota > Gammaproteobacteria > Burkholderiales > Usitatibacteraceae > JANMDR01. Next base: position 4,969 of record JANNXI010000072.1, on the reverse strand, counting down.
GTGGGACAGGCGGTGTTATTTATTACGCGTGTGGGCTACGCAGAGTCTGGTCAGGCCGTAGAACTTACGCACTCCTATTGTCGCAATGATTACTATGATTTTGTAGCGGAAATGCGCCGCCAATGATGGTTAAGGTAACTGGTCATATTTTGACGCAGCAGGGCTTCGTTGATGGCACGTTGACGATGGCTGAAAACGGCCGGATTTTAAGCATCTCCGGGATTTCAGTAGATACCAAGATAGTGCGAGAGGCAGGGTTGCCAATCATTCTGCCGGGGTTTGTCGATTTGCACGTGCATGGCGGTGGCGGCGTTGACGTGATGGACGCTGGGCAGTCATGTGAAAAAATCGCCCGGACCCATGTGCAATACGGCACCACGGCTCTGTTGGCCACCACCATGACCGCCCCTTACGCTGACTTGCATCGTGCGTTTAGCGATATGGCATCGGTTGTAAAAAAGCCTTCCGCAAATGCAGCACGGGTGCTCGGCGTGCATTTGGAGGGCCCCTACATTAATCCTGGCAAATTAGGCGCGCAGCCCGATTACGCCCGCCCGGTGGAGCCTGATGAATTGGCGCAACTCCATGCTTTGGCACCCATTAAGTTGATCACCCTGGCGCCTGAGGTCCCGGGCAACAATGCGCGTATAGCGGCACTGGTTGCGGCTGGCTTCAAAATCCAAATTGGACATAGCTCCGGTACCTATGAAGATGGCGTGGCTGCGATGGCTGAAGGTGCAGATGGCTTTACGCATTTATTCAATGCAATGACGGGCCTACATCACCGCAAACCTGGCATGGCTGGTTGTGCTTTGGCCCATGCGCACTTTGCGGAAATTATTCCAGATTTATTGCACGTCCATCCCGGTGCTATTCAGGTGGCGCTGCGGGCAATTCCGCATTTGTTTTGTGTCACGGATTCGACCGCGGCGACGGGGATGCCAGACGGTGACTACATGCTGGGCCGCAGTAAAGTTATTAAATGTCTAGGTGGCGTGCGCTTAGCCGATGGCACGTTGGCGGGCTCCACACTAACGATGGACCAGGCGTTGCGCAATTTAGTCGATAGCATCGGGCTGACGTTAGTCGATGCGTCAAAGCGGGTTTCCACTTATGCGGCTGATTACATCGGTGCGCACGACCGGGGTCGCCTTGTGGCGGGTGCATTTGCCGACGTCGTGGTGCTTGACCAAGATCTACAACTAATTGATGTTTATACCGAGGGAGTTGCAGTTGAGCACAACAGCTAGCACGTTGATGTTGAAAGAATCATTTGAAGCGCCGCAGACTATTGCGGTGCAACTTGCCAATGACGCTAAAGCGTATGAAGATTTGGGCGCTTTGCTGCGCGAAATGGCGCCGACTAAATTGAAATCCTTACTCACGGTGGCACGCGGAAGTTCCGATCATGCGGCGGCCTTTATGGCTTATTTAATGATGGCACGCCTCGGACATTTAGTAACATCGTTGCCGATGTCGCTCATCACTTTGTACCAGTCAAAAATTAAGTGCGATGGCTTAGCTTCATTTGCATTTTCGCAGTCGGGCCAAAGTCCCGATTTAGTCGCGCCAACACGCTATTTTTCACAGAACGATGCCGTGACCGCTGCCTTTGTCAATGATGCGCAATCGCCGCTAGCGTTGGCTTCGAAATTTGTGTTTCTCCTGCATGCTGGCCCTGAAAAAAGTGTGGCAGCAACTAAAAGTTTTATTGCGCAGTTAGTAGCTGGCGCGCGCGTGGTCGCCGCATGGCAAGACGACGCCGAGCTTAAAGCGGCATTGGCTAGTTTACCCTCAGCCTTAGAACAAGCGGTTAAGCAAGACTGGTCAGCCGGCGTTGAGGCGCTCAAAAATACCAATCAATTGTTTGTGATTAGTCGTGGTACTGGTTTAGCGGTGGCAATGGAAGCAGCGTTAAAATTTAAAGAAATCTGTGCCATTCAAGCCGAGGCGTTTTCTGGTGCTGAAGTGAAGCACGGCCCAATGGCACTGATTACTGAAGGCTATCCGGTGCTGGTTTTTGCGCCGCGTGGTCCCGCGCAAGCTGGGTTATTGGCGTTTGCCGATGAGATGCGCCAGCGCGGCGCGGTGGTGTTGTTGGCTGCCCCGGTGGGTACGCCTAACGCAAACTTACCGCTTGTTCAAAGTGGAACAGTTGATTTAGATCCAATCTGCGCAATTCAGAGTTTCTATCCCATGGTAGAAGCGCTGTCGCGTGCCCGCGGATTTAACCCAGATGAACCGCGTTTTTTGAATAAAGTTACCCGTACGCAGTAAGGTAGTTGAAATGAATCCGGTCTTCCCCCCGAAGTTTGCCGACATTGCGTTTCAACGCGCCCATATCGAAAAAACCATGGCTTTTTACGAAGGCCGTTGTGTCGATAAGGCGGGCGGCTTTTTCCATTTTTTTCTGGATGACGGCACGGTTTACAACACCGCAACTCGGCACTTGGTGAGCAGCACGCGCTTTGTCATTAATTACGCAAAGGCGGGACGGTATTTTAATCGCCCTGACTATGTTGAGTTAGCGCGGCATGGGCTGGCATTTATCGAAAAACAGCATTTTCAAAAGGCCACCGGCGGCTATGCGTGGCTGCTTGAAAATAACGCCGTTGCCGATGGCACTAACCATTGCTATGGTGCCGCATTCGTTTTGCTATGCTATGCAGAAGCCCTAAAATCGGGCATTTCCGAGGCATTGGCCGGCGTTGAATCAGCCTACAGTTTACTTGATCAACGCTTTTGGCGAGAAGCCGATGGCTTGTTCGTGGATGAATACGACGCGAGCTTCGCCACACTTTCACCCTATCGCGGGCAAAACGCAAATATGCACAGTTGCGAGGCCTTAATTTGTGCCTACCAAGCTACCGGTAATGAAAAATTTTTTCGTCGCGCCAAAACGGTAGCCGAAAGTGTCACGGGTCGGCTAGCCTTGCAAGCCCATGCGGGCAATACGGGGCTGGTGTGGGAGCATTACAGCCCGCAATGGCAGATGGACTTAACTTACAATTTGGATAATCCCAAGCACTTGTTTAGGCCGTGGGGTTATCAGCTAGGCCACCAAACCGAGTGGACAAAACTGTTACTTACGCTGCACCAGCTGGAACCTAATTTGGTCTTTGTCGCGCGCGCAAAATTGTTGTTTGATACCGCTGTGGCGCGGTCGTGGGATCACGTCAACGGCGGGTTAGTGTACGGTTTTGCGACAGATGGTAGCGTGTGCGATGGTGATAAATACTTTTGGGTGCAGGCAGAAAGCTTTGCCGCGGCTGCAATGCTTGCCGAAGCAACGGGTGATGCCATCTATTGGGCTTGGGTAGAAAAAATTTGGGCCTATAGCTGGGTGTACATGATCGACCATCAACACGGCGCGTGGTATCGCATTTTGACGAGTGACAATAAAAAATATAGCAACGAAAAAAGTCCCGCAGGTAAAACTGATTATCACACCATGGGTGCAAGCTTTGAGCTAATGGATGTACTCAAGCGCGTGGGTGAGCCATGAAGTCTTTGGTGTGCTTTGGTGAAGCGTTGATTGATCTGCTGCAAGATCCAAAGCAAGCTGGTGTTTATCACGCCAATGCGGGTGGCGCCCCAGCCAATGTGGCAGTAGGCTTTGCAAAGTTAGGTGGAAACGCTCTGTTTATAGGCACCTTGGGACGTGATAAGTTCGCTGATTTTTTGTTTGAAGAGTTAACGCGATACGGCGTGACCACCACTTCGATTGTGCGCACCGAAGTGGCATACACCGCCATGGCAGTTGTTTCCTTGACGGCGAATGGCGAAAGATCGTTTGGGTTTTATCGCGAAACTTCGGCAGATTTATTGTTTTCAGCGGCCGATTTTAAGGGCGCGGATTTTGCCGGTGCGCCCTTGTTTCACTTTTGTTCCAACACGCTAACCCATGCTCCCATCCGCGCGGCAACGCACGCGGGCGTTGCGTTGGCGCGTGCAAACAGATGCGTCATCAGTTTCGACGTAAACATTCGCGCCAGCTTGTGGCCGGATGCCTCGCGCATCATTCCCGAAATCACTGTACTTATGCCACAGGCACACATTTTAAAATGCAGCGCCGAAGAATGGTACCAACTTTCCGGCGGCCAAGAAGAAGTGGAGTTATTGAGGCGATGCTTCGCGGGTTGCACACAGCTAGTGCTAGTAACGGATGGCGAAAAACCGCTTCGAGTTATCACCCAACGTAGCGATGAAATGATCGCTGCTAAACCTGTTCAGGTTGTCGATAGCACCGCTGCAGGCGATGCTTTCATGGCAGGCCTATTGTTTGCGATGGCCCATCAGAGCGTGCCTGAAGATAGCCTAAAATTGGGCGAGTCCAGCCAATTTTGGCTACATGACGCGCTAAAACTTGCTTCAGAGTGTGGCGCGTATGCGTGTACCAAATATGGTGCGTTCGCGAGTTTGGCAACAGCGGCTGATGTTATTTTTCCGACGGCGCTTTCATCGCCTTCGCAAACCAGCTTGTGAGCACCTCCGTCCGCGTAATGGCTGTGCCCACGGTGACGGCCCAGGCGCCTAAGGTCGCTGCGCGCGCTACTTGCTCTGGGGTATTGAACCTACCTTCAGCCATTACCCTTGGCGCGATTTTTGTAAGTGCTGCCAAAAATGTATAGTCAGGCTCATCAGGTACTTCGCCGCCAGTGTAGCCAGAGAGCGTGGTGCCAACAATGGTAAAGCCCATTTCATGCGCGCGGGTAGCGTCTGCTAAATTTGCGCAATCAGCCATTGCCCATGCGCCACGCGCCTTGATGGCGGCTAGTATATTTACACATTAATTTCGCAACATAAAATAGTATAAAATAGTGATTTTTGCCCTGTGGAGATCATCATGCGTCAGAGCGAGCTGAAGTTAAGTGTAGAAGACCGTAGGGCTGTGGAGTCATTTCGTCGGAAAGGTCTGCATAATGCGCGCGCACTGGCGCGTGCCAACATCCTTTGCGCGCTAGATGAT
>JANNXI010000071.1:0-3099 GCA_031409495.1 Betaproteobacteria bacterium | reverse complement strand
GTATGGCTTGGTGATGCTCGTGGGCATGCTGGTGGGGCTGGAGATTCCGCTGGTGATGCGGATTTTGAAGCGCAACACGCAGCTCAAAGATTTGGTCTCACAGGTACTCACGTTTGACTATTTGGGCGCATTGGCGGTGAGTGTGGCGTTCCCGCTTTTGCTAGTTCCCCAGCTCGGTCTCGTTCGCACGGGGCTGCTGTTTGGTTTGCTCAACTCAGCGGTGGCGCTGTGGGCGCTGTGGTTGTTTCGCCATGAGCTGCGGGCGTTAAAAGCGCATCTGATTGCTACGCTTTGCGTGATCGGCTTGTTGCTCGCAGGCATGCTGGGCGCAGACAAAATCACCACGCTGGCTGAGGACAAGTTTTACCAAGACAGCATCGTCTTTACGGCGACATCGCCCTATCAGCGCATTGTGGTGACGAATGGCAAGGCCGGGCATCGTTTGTTTTTGAATGGCAATTTGCAGTTTGCCCAGCGCGATGAATATCGCTATCACGAGGCTTTGGTTCATCCGGCGATGGCGGCGCATGGTGCTCCGAAACGCGTCGCGGTGCTCGGCGGTGGCGATGGCATGGCGGTGCGTGAGATTTTGAAATACGCCAGTGTGGAACAAGTCACCCTCGTGGAACTTGATCCAAACATGACGCGCATCTTTGCGGAAAACGCGCAACTGGCAGCGCTGAACGGTGGCGTATTGCAATCGCCCAAGCTCAAAATCATCAACACCGATGCGTTTAAGTTTTTAGAAACGACGAACGAAATGTTTGACGTGATCGTGGTGGATTTTCCTGATCCGAGTAACTTCTCATTGGGCAAGCTCTATTCCACGTCGTTTTATGCGCTGCTGGATAAAGCGCTTTCCGCCAGCGGTTACGCTGTGATTCAAAGCACGTCGCCGCTGGTGGCGCGTAAGAGTTTTTGGACTGTGGTGCGTACGGTGGAAGAGGTGGGGCTGAGTGCCACGCCGTACCACGCGCATGTGCCGAGTTTTGGCGAGTGGGGCTTTATAGTGGCGAGTCGCAGGCCGTTTAAGCCAGCGACAGCGCAAACCGCTTTTCCGAAAGACTTGCGTTTTTTGAATGCGCAGACGTTGCCGCTGCTCTTTGATTTTCCGCTCGATATGGCACGCGTCAGCGCTGAGCCCAATCGCATGAGCAATCAAACGCTGGTGCTTACCTTTGAAGAAGAATGGGGCAAGGTGCTGCAATGAGTGTGGCCATCAAGCGCCGCGATTTGCTGGGCGCGGCTGCCGCGAGCACGCTTGCAGGCTGCCGCGCTGCACCTGATCAAGTGGCCAATATCACTGGCGGCTTCATCGGCGTATCGCAGGCAGCGGGGCATCTCTTGCGAGATAAAAACCTGCCTGTTTATGATGGCAGCCCGGTGCGCAAGGTGCATACGCTGATTGCAGGCGGTGGCGTGGCGGGTTTGTCTGCAGCTCGCATGCTGCGACAGCAAGGCATGGAAGATTTTGCAGTGCTGGAGCTGGAGGGTGAGGCGGGCGGCAACGCTCGCGCAGGCCAGATCAAGGGCATCACGCATCCGCTAGGGGCGCATTATCTGCCTGTGCCGACAGATGATGCCCCCGAAGTGCAAGATTTTTTGGAAGAACTGGGGATACGCCAGCGCGTGGCGGGTCGTTGGGTTTACGATGAAAAAATGCTCTGCCACAGCCCTCAAGAGCGCTTGTTTTTCAACGGTGCTTGGCAAGACGGCCTGCTGCCTGCGCAAGGCATCAGCAAAGCCACGCAGCAGCAATACCAGCGTTTCGCAAAGCTCGTAGCGCAATGGCAAGCCACCGGTGCTTTCAGCGTACCTTTGCGTGAAAACTTTATGCAAAAACTGGCTCTCGCCTTTATAAATCCTGCGCAAGCCGCTACTATTTTTATAGCATATCTGGATGCACAAGGCTTGACCGATCCGCATCTGCGCTGGTATCTGGATTACTGTTGCCGCGACGATTACGGTGCGGGCATTGACACGGTGAGCACTTTCGCTGGCATGCATTATTTTGCGGCTCGCCACGGTTTCTCTGCACCTAGCGCTCAGCTTTCCGCACAAGCGAGCGAGCGCGATGGTGTGCTCACCTGGCCGCAAGGCAATGGTTTTCTCACGCTGGCGCTCGCCGCGCCACTCAAAGATCGCTTGCAAACGGGGTTGATCGTGTTGCGCATCGAGGAGAGTAAAGAAGAAGTCATCGTCGATACGCTGCATTTACCCACGCACCGCGTGCAGCGTTTTATCGCAAAGCGCTGCATCGTGGCGCTGCCGCTGCATGTGGCTACCCGTGTGGTGGTGAATGCGCCAGATTTTTTGAAAACTGCGGCCGCCAACGTTGTGCATTCGAGTTGGTGGGTGGCCAACATTCATATCAACGCACCGCTCCACGACGATGGTCAGGGCGCGCATCCTTCCTGGGACAACGTGATCTACGGCAGCGCAGGCTTGGGCTATGTCGACGCGATGCATCAAAGCACGCGCACCGCGCCCGGCCCCACGGTGCTCACCTATTACAAAGCAGAAGGTGCAGGAAAAGCGCCCCGCCAATCGCTACTCAACGCGAGCTGGGCGCAATTGCGCGATCAAGCCCTGGCCGACCTCAGCGCCGCACACCCCGACATCACGCGCCTGGCCCAACACATCGACATCAGCCGCTACGGCCACGCCATGGCCGTGCCGACACCTCAATTTATAAGCCAAATAGGCAGCTACCCGTGATATAACCTGCGCAGAGTGCTATCAAAAAAGAAGCCGTATGCGGCGCGCAGCACCCCTTCCACCGCCCGCCTGCGCTTCGCCCACAGCGATTGGAGCGGCTACAGCGTCTTCGAAGAGGCCTTCACGCGCGGCTTGCATGCAGCGCTTTAAGTCTCCCCACGCTCCAACGCATTCACCGCCGCCTTGCCTGGTGCAAAGAGTTGCATCAACGCCGCCATCAGCGCTCTCGCCTTGTCTGAATGGTCGCTGCCATAGTTGCAGACATACACATCCAAAGTCACTGCCTTCTTCTCCGGCCAGGTGTGAACGCACAAATGGCTCTCAGCCAGCAGCACGGTGGCTGTCACACCACCCGGCCCTTCGCTAGAGGCGGGACACGTG
>JANNXI010000070.1:0-10479 GCA_031409495.1 Betaproteobacteria bacterium | reverse complement strand
CCCGTTGCAACGCCACTACCGCGGCTCGTCAAGGTGGCACGTTTTAGCGCAGCAAAACTCCAAACGTCGTTCAAGCCAACATAAACCGCAACGGACGTGTCGTCGGATAAGCGCGTGCGCGTGGGCTTTTCAGCGGCCTTTGCTCCTGCACCCCCTAAACTGGAGGTCATCTCGCGGGCCAAATAGTCCATAACCGCAATGTGTTCTTCAATACGGAATGCCTGTCCCAGTCCCCAGCCGGGGGCTACTTTTCCGCGATGGAACATGGCAACAGCTTCATCAAGCCGCCTTTGCACGGCGTGCATTGGCAAATAAACCATTTGCTTATTTTGGGTGCTGGCGGCGGCCTCGTCTGCGCTGGGGCGCAGGCCTTGGCCGCTGGCCAAATCGAACACAAAAGCAGCGCTGATCGGCGCTTCACGGGTGAGCCATAGCGCGCGCATCCAATCGCAAAACCAATTGTCTAAAATATCGAGCTGACGACTGTTTAAATTGCCGCTGCTTAAGCGATGCACCAGCAAGGCACGCACAAATATCGCCTCAACGCTGGCGATTATGGGGCGGCCTTCTACCTGAATTTCAATAGCGACATCTGCCAAGCCTGCTGCGTGAGCGCGTCGATATTGATCAACAATATCCGTGAGGTGTTCTTGGCTTTGCCCGCCCTGCAAACCGGCAACCATGCGCCACTTATATAGATGACCTGCCAACAATAGCGCGTAACCAAACAACATTGCCTCAGTAACTGATGGTTGATCGCTATCGGCAATTTTGTCGGCGTTTTTAAGCCGGTGGGCACGCTCAGCGTCGCGCGTTTGCTGGGCGTAACGTAACAACGCCGCGTATTGCAACCCTACCCAATCCGAACCGCTATTTTTGGCATCAGTCGCCACTGCGGCACCCTGCAAAATTGCCAAACGCTCATCTGCAGAGATACGCTCAAACTCCGCTATCGCACCACCTAATCGTTGCGCTGTGGAGGCGTTGTTCAATGCGGGAGCGAGCCCTTTATTGCTACCCGTCATGAATCCTTGAAAAAATTCCGCCCACGCCCCATGGGTTTTAGTCGCACTGCTTGGCAAGGCACTGTTGGAAAAATTGGGCTGACCACTTAATGGGACGAGTTCCATCTGATTTGGCTATCCCGTTAATGGCTAAGTAAATCGCGACGCAAACCATTCGCGTCAGCAAGGGACGCGACCGTGGCACCACTGGCCCAATGACGCAACTTAGCGCGCACGGTTTCAATACTGGCTTCTGGTTCTGTCAAGACATCAAGTAGCAAGAACTCCTCCAGTGTGGCATCAGGAAATTCACGTTTAAACGCTGTGCAAAGCTCACTTAAACGATGTGCATCACCCTGCAAAAATGAAAACTCTATGAGAGCCAACCACACTTTGCGCAAACCCCGATTTTCCTCGATCGCTAAAGTCATTAGTTCAGCGGCGCGATGGGTTAAGCCATCTTCTGCCATTTCGTGTGCATACCGAAGCACAATCTCAGGCACCGTTAAATCGCCGCGCTGAGCGGCAAACTGAGGGAATCGCGCCAAAATGTAGCGTTCACGTATGCGCATGCGCGTGGCATCGTTGGCGATGCTATTGGCGCTAAAAATAGCGGCAGTGTCGAGAGCTTGGCGGATTACCATGTCTGGTGAACATTATTTATTGTTGTATTGGCGCTACCTTATCATCACTCAGGGATTCACACAAATTTGGCTACAAATGAATGCGACTTTGGGCGCTAACGTGTTGTTTTAAGAACTCCATTTGATCGGTCAAGATCCGGCGATTTGCCAAAATTAGAAATTCAGCACGGTTTGGTACGTAGGGGGCGTAAAGCAATTGCATGTTCGCGTCTTGCAGCAGTCGATTGCCTTTGCGTTCATTGCAGGAGCGGCAGCAGGTTACCACATTCATCCAGGTGTCTAGCCCACGCTTGGAATACGGGATGATGTGGTCACGGGTCAGCTTGGTGTGGCCAAATTCACCACCGCAATAGGCGCAAATTTGCCGATCACGATTAAAAAGCTCACGATTATTGAGCGGCGGTACTTGCGTAAAGCCCTTGATTGCCATGGCTTTACCGCGAATCGCAATAATTGAAGACGATGTAACAGAAGAAGTTTCACCCGTATCGCGACACTTTCCGCCGTGCACGGTAAATGCTTCGCTGCCCATTTCCCATGCCACGCGAGCTTTGGCGTAGTACCAAACCGCGTGTTGCCAAGTAATCCAGCGGTGCGGAATACCGTTGGCGTCCAGCGTCAAAATAAGCGGGTAACGTCGCGCTTCATCACCGTTGAGTGGGAAATTTGGTTCTTGCACCGATTTTGCGTGCGTGGAATGCATGGCGTGCACAATTGCTCCATTTCTATGCGCTAGGCGCACTGGTGATTAAACCGCGATAATGTGAGACTCGTAATTGCAACAACAGATGGCTCCAACTCTTCTACAATACACGTATTTATCGCTTTGCCCCAATACAAAAACGGCATTTTCGTTTTATCATTAATCCCCTTAATTTTGCTGGAAATCATGTCATGAACTTAGATCGCGTCGATGCAGGCTTAGATGTACCAAATAACTTCAACGTCGTCGTTGAAATTTCAATGAACGGCGACCCAATTAAGTACGAACTTGACAAAACAACGGGCGCACTGTTTGTTGACCGCTTCATGTCGACAGCGATGCACTATCCCTGTAACTATGGCTACATTCCACATACGCTTTCTGACGACGGCGATCCGGTGGATGTGCTCGTGATCACGCCCTTTGCGCTCGTTCCAGGCGTAGTGGTGCGCTGCCGCCCAGTGGGTGTGTTAAAAATGACTGACGAAGCAGGAGGGGACGAGAAATTGCTTGCGGTACCAATCGATAAGGTTTGTTCAATTTATCGAACAGTTCAAACCCCACGCGATTTACCCGAAATAACACTGAATCAAATTGCACATTTTTTTCAGCACTATAAAGATTTAGAACTGGGAAAATGGGTAAAGCTCGAAGGCTGGCTAGGGCCAGAAGAAGCGAAAAAAGCCATTATTGACGGCATTGCTAAATATGACGAAAGCGTTGCCGCAAAAGGTACGAAGTAAATGTTGGCAAACCGCTGGCTGAAGCTTGCGCTGTTACTGCTTGCTTCAGCCATGGTAGCCTCAATGGGCTCGTTTTTTGGTCCAAGCACGAGCCCAGACGGTTGGTACAAAGCGATTGCAAAACCATCGTGGAATCCGCCCGGGTGGATCTTTGGGCCGGTGTGGACAACCCTCTACATCATGATGAGCATTGCTGCTTGGCGCGTGTGGACCAAAGCCACCGTAGCATTGACCACTCGTCACGCGGCTATGTGGATTTACCTAGCGCAGTTATTGGTAAATGCATCGTGGTCAGCATTGTTTTTTGGCTTACAAAGCCCAGCGCTAGCATTGGTCTGTATCGTAGTGATGTGGGTGCTAATCGTGGTGACTATTTTGCGCTTCAAGCCCATTGATGCGCTGGCCGCTTGGCTGCTCATGCCGTATTTAGCATGGGTTAGTTTTGCAACGTTTTTGAACGGCACTATTTGGTGGTTGAACCGCTAATTGCCCTTCAATCAATGGCTGTAGATACCCTATTTTAGGGCATCTACAGCCCATTAAATCTCTTAGAACTATCTGCTTAATCACGTATGTTTAAATATTTTGAATCGCTAGTCAATCCGTTTCCAGAAATTGAAAATGACGCCCAGCCGAAAACGTTCTGGGCGTTTTTATGGCACGCCACGCTGGGCGTGCGCCCTTACCTGCTCGCACTGGTTTTCTTAACCGCCGGCATTGGTGCATTTGAAGCAATATTGTTTTCTATGATGGGCAGCATTGTGGACTGGCTAGCCGCTGTGCCGCGACAGCTACTGTGGCAGCAAGAGGGCGCCCGCCTGTTGCAGCTAGCCGCAGTGCTGGCTTTAAGCGTTCTGCTTATTAGCTTGCAGTCCTCAATCAAACAGCAATCGCTAGCCGCTAATTTTTCGATGCTGCTGCGCTGGCGTTTTCATCGCCATATGCTGGGGCAAAGCTTTAGTTTTTATCAAGATGAATTCGCCGGTCGTGTAGCGACCAAGGTAATGCAAACAGCGTTGGCGGTACGCGACACTTGGTTTATTTTTAGCGAACTTTTGGTGTTCGTTATTATTTATTTTGTGACCATGATGGCGGTGCTAGGTAATTTTGGACTGCAATTATTGCTGCCGTTTTTGCTTTGGCTATGCTTGTATATTGCAGCGCTTTGTTTTTTTGTGCCGCGCCTAGGACGCATCGCAAAAGAACAAGCCGATGCACGTTCACTCATGACGGGACGCATCACAGACGCCTATACAAATATCGCTACCGTTAAGTTATTTTCCCACTCACACCGTGAGGCTGGTTACGCCAAACAAGCCATGATGGAGTTTTTAGCTACGGTGAAGATTCAAATGCGCTTGGTAACCGGCTTTGAAATCGTCAATCATATATTGAGTGTGTTGCTGATAAGTTCTACTGCTGGCATGGCGCTTTATCTATGGACGCAGAATATTGCCAGCGTGGGCGCGGTGGCCGCAGCCACGGCAATGGCGTTGCGGCTTAACGGTATTTCGCATTGGGTGATGTGGGAAATGTCGGCGCTGTTTGAGCATATTGGTACAGTGCAAGACGGCTTAAATACGCTGTCGCGCCCGCATAGCGTGGTTGATGTAGCGCACGCCGAGCCGCTTAAAGTAACGGCGGGGGAAGTTAAAATTGAGAACTTGACTTTTAACTATGGCGGCAAAAGAACGGTGATTGAAAACCTATCGCTCACTATTAAACCCGGTGAAAAAATTGGTTTAGTGGGGCGATCGGGTGCGGGCAAATCGACCATAGTGAATTTGCTGCTTCGGTTTTACGATGTGGAATCAGGCCGCATTTTGATTGACGGGCAAGATATTGCCAAGGTGACGCAAGATAGCCTGCGCGCACAAATTGGCATGGTCACGCAGGATACTTCACTGTTGCATCGAGCCGTGCGCGACAATATTTTATACGGCAAACCCGACGCTACCGAAGCACAAATGATCGCCGCTGCCACCCGTGCACAGGCGCATGATTTCATTCAAACCTTGAGCGATCCGACGGGACGCGTAGGCTATGATGCGCATGTGGGTGAGCGCGGCGTGAAGCTTTCAGGCGGGCAACGTCAACGGGTGGCGATTGCGAGGGTGATGCTTAAAGATGCACCCATTTTGCTGCTTGATGAAGCCACCAGCGCGTTGGATTCGGAAGTAGAAGCAGCGATACAAACCAGCTTGTATAGCCTAATGGAAGGCAAAACCGTGATCGCGATTGCGCATCGACTTTCTACCATTGCGGCGATGGATCGGTTAATCGTGCTTGATGTAGGACGCATTGTAGAACAGGGTAGCCACCATGAATTGTTGGCCGCCAATGGTTTATACGCACGGCTTTGGCAGCATCAAAGCGGCGGGTTTTTAGGTGAAGAAGTAGACGATTTAGTAGCCTGAAGATGCCCTATAATAGGGCATCTCGAAGCGCTAAAATAGAAAATTACGAAGGATTTTTACCATGGCCGGAAGTTTATTTATATTGCTAGACGATATTGCTGCAGTGCTTGACGATGTAGCGGCAATGACAAAAGTTGCCGCCAAAAAAACCGCTGGCGTACTCGGCGATGATCTTGCCTTAAACGCGCAGCAGGTTGCAGGCGTGAACGCCGACCGAGAATTACCCGTTGTTTGGGGGGTGGCTAAGGGGTCATTTAAAAATAAACTTATTTTAGTGCCAGCAGCACTTGCCATTAGCGCGTTTGCATCATGGGCGATCATCCCATTGCTGATGCTTGGCGGTGCATATTTGTGCTTTGAAGGCTTTGAAAAAATAGCCCATTCTTTTCTACATAAAGCGCACAAAAACGACCACCCCGAAGCCACTACCGAAGCGCTAATCGAGCCTTCCGATGCTGTAGCGATGGAAAAAGAGAAAATTAGAGGTGCGATTCGTACCGACTTTATTTTATCAGCTGAAATTATCGTGATTACCCTAGGCACCGTGGCCGATAAGCCCTTCATGTCGAAATTTGCCGTACTTTCTATTGTGGCTATCGTGATGACGGTAGGCGTTTATGGTTTAGTCGCTGGTATTGTAAAAATGGACGATGCTGGCCTGCATCTCACCCAAACACAAGGCCCAAGCGTTTGGGCGCAAATGAAACGTAAGTTTGGGTTCGGCTTACTAGCCGCAGCACCTATGCTGATGAAATTTCTTTCTATTGCAGGCACGGCCGCGATGTTTTTAGTCGGTGGCGGCATTATTACTCACGGCATCCCCGCGCTCCATCACTGGATAGAAAAAGTGGCCGCCGGCGCAGGCAGCTTCGGCAATCTCACTCTGCCGCTGCTATTTGATGCGGCAATTGGCATCGCTGTGGGCGCAGCGATTGTTGCGGTGGTGATGGGCGTGCAGAAGGTTTTGGCGAAGCGCCAACCCACTACATAGTACTGTCGCAATTGCCATCGGATGAGCCAGTGCCACTGTTTGAAGTGATGCTAACTTACAGTGAAACGCTCATCCGTCAGACACTCCGTGCATTTTGGTGGCCCAATACGGGAGCGGGATTTTTTATCGCACGCACTTTATTGGCGGCCATATTTGGCTAGCGCATCGTTGCAGGAGTCAGGTCGTGGCTCGTACGCACTATGGGCGCTTTGTTGCTATTTGCCTTCGTGTTAACATGGATGATGTATTCGATACCTCTCTACAACGGTCTCGGCAAATTTAGGGCGATGAGCAACGCGACGGCCACGCTATCGGCAGATGATTCCAACTTTCGCTTACGATCCAGCATGGGCGAAAGTAAAATGCCTTGGTCTACTAACATCGTGAATCGCTAGCTTACTGAACATATCGTCAGTGATTTTTCTAAAAGGCTGATCGTAGTCACTTACCAGCGTTAGCGAGATGGCTGGCGAAACTCGCAGCTTGAGATTTACAGGCTGGAGATTCACTATTTTAGGGCTTCTTCAACCTGTGATGCCAGTACTAATTGAGGAAACATAGGCCTTAGTACAGCACATGCAAACCATCTTTGAAAAACTTAATCTTAAAACGCAAACGCAGATTGCCATCATCAACGCGCCGACAAGTTTCGAGCCAGCATTGGCACAGCTGACGCAACGCAAAATTCGCCTTGAGCTTAAACCATTAAAGTCTGTTGATTTCGCATTGATATTTGCCACAACGCAAGCCGAAGTCGACAACGCCACCAAAGCACTCATCGCCAACGCAACAGCACTTGCGGTTTTATGGTATGCCTACCCGAAGCAAAAATCCAAAAACCACAAATGCGAATTTAACCGTGACAGCGGCTGGAAAGCCCTCGGCGACGCGGGTTTTGAACCGGTGCGTCAGGTGGCTATTGATGAAAATTGGTCGGCACTACGATTCCGTAAGGTAGAATTTATAAAATCATTCACGCGTGCGGGGGCGCTGTCTGTTGCGGGTAAGGCGCGGGTTGCGGGAGAGCTTCCTCGTTGACGCCGCAGGTCAAAGATCAAGCTAAGGACAAAACCATCGGGGACAGCAGCTTAATCGCCGCATTGCGTAGTTACTGGTCCGTCACATTCAATGACGTGCCGCCAGTCGCGGAGCGTTTCCGTGATGATTTTTCGACGCGGTGGGCGCGATTTCACAGCTTGCCTGAGTCCAAGAGATATACGAATTCGAAAGCAGAATATAAAATCATTCTGGCGCGCCACAATACCGTGCGGAACATCCTAATCAAAAGTACGCATATTGTTTTAGTTACCGCTAGCTATAGCGAGAGCAGCTCCCCTAAAGCGAAAAGAGGACATAGGTTTCAAAAAAAGATACATTGGCAGTCGGTACCGCTACACCAACTTGATGATAGCTATGCTTCCAGCCAGCATCTCCACGTATTTGTGCAGCCACGAAAATGGACTTCTGGAGTGCTCGACAACGTGCTATCAAAAGTTGCTGATGACAAAATAGGCAATGTGTTTATTTTTAGCTTAACGGACACGTGGCTATATCATGCATACGATGGGGGCGCCGACATCATTTTTCCGAACAGCGAAGCACGGAACAAATTTCAGATCGACCACGTCGACTGGTTATCGGCGCATCCTAGATGGATGTAAGATACCTCGTATAAACACCCTATTTTCGGCCATCTCCAGACCCTTGCCGCATAAAAAAACCACATCGACTGATGTGGTTTTTCAACAAGCGCATTCAAAAAATATCACATCTTTGCGCCAGCCACCTTCGGAATATCTGCATAAACTAGCATTGGCTTTACATCACCAGTAATTGTGCCTTCGTCGACAATCACTTTTTCTACGTTTTGCATCGATGGTAACTCAAACATAATATCGAGCAAGGCGTGTTCAATGATGGAGCGCAGGCCACGTGCGCCAGTTTTGCGTTCTAAGGCTTTTTTGGCGATTGCTGCTAATGCTGCTTCACGGAACTCTAGGCTTACGCCTTCCATGCCTAATAAACGCTGATACTGCTTAATTAGGGCGTTTTTTGGCTCTGTTAGTATGCGCACTAACGCTTTTACGTCCAACTCTTCCAGCATGGCCACAACAGGCAGACGGCCTACAAATTCAGGGATTAAACCGTATTTGATTAGATCTTCTGGTTCTACGTCGCGCAACAGGCTGTTGTTGGCCTCGCGGTCTTTTGAGGATCGCACAGCTGCACCAAAGCCAATTCCGGCTTTGTCAGTGCGTTGCTGCACTACTTTTTCTAAGCCGCTGAATGCACCACCGCAAATAAACAAAATGTTGGTTGTATCAATTTGCACAAATTCTTGATTTGGATGCTTGCGGCCGCCCTGCGGGGGTACCGAGGCAATTGTGCCTTCGATGAGCTTGAGCAAGGCTTGCTGCACACCTTCACCGCTAACGTCGCGAGTGATAGATGGATTATCTGATTTGCGCGAAATTTTGTCGATTTCATCAATGTAAACAATACCGCGCTGCGCCTTTTCAATATCGTAATCGCATTTTTGCAACAATTTTTGGATGATATTTTCAACGTCTTCGCCCACATAACCGGCTTCGGTCAATGTCGTGGCATCAGCGATTACAAACGGCACATTGAGTAGACGGGCTAAGGTTTGTGCGAGCAATGTTTTGCCGGAGCCGGTTGGGCCGATAAGCAAAATGTTAGATTTTGATAATTCAACTTCGCCCTCTTTAGAACCAGAACGCAGGCGCTTGTAATGATTATAAACAGCGACAGAAAGAATTTTTTTGGCGGGTACTTGATCAATAACGTACTGATCCAAAATTTCGCATATCTCTTGTGGCGTTGGTAGTTCGTTCTTGCTGCTTTTTGTGGCGGGATCAGCTTGCGCTTCTTCGCGAATAATATCGTTGCAGAGATCAATACATTCATCGCAAATGAATACAGATGGTCCCGCAATGAGTTTGCGCACTTCATGCTGACTTTTGCCGCAGAAGCTGCAGTACAAGAGTTTATCGCCGGACTTTTCTGACATACCTATTTCCTGTTCGTTGATTCATGCTCAACACAAAAATTGCGTTGAGCACTGATGCCGTTAACCTTACGCCGATGCTGCTGCTGTTTCAGTGCGATTTTGCAAAATTCTGTCGATGATACCGTATTTTAAGGCATCTTCTGCAGACAAGAAATTATCACGATCCGTATCTTTTTCTACAACTTCAATCGGCTGGCCGGTGTGCTTAGCCATAATTTCATTCAGCCGATTTTTGAGAAATAGCGTCTCTTTTGCATGAATAGCGATGTCAGATGCCTGACCACGGAAACCACCAGAAACTTGATGAATCATGATGCGGGCATTAGGCAAACTATTGCGTTTACCTTTAGCGCCCGCCCCGAGTAAAAACGCGCCCATGCTGGCAGCAAAACCGGTGCAAAGCGTAGATACGTCGGGACGAATAAATTGCATGGTGTCGTACATGGCTAAGCCTGCAGTCACCGAGCCGCCAGGGGAATTGATGTAAAACGAAATATCTTTGTCTGGATTTTCGCTTTCCAAAAACAACATTTGCGCGACGATAAGGTTCGCTACAGGATCAACAACTTCACCCACCAAAAACATCACGCGCTCTTTTAACATGCGCGAGTAGATATCAAAAGCACGTTCGCCACGGCCGGATTGTTCAATCACCATCGGCACATAGCCCAAGCCGGTTGGGCTGGAATAGCGATAGCCGTGGCACTCCATATCGTCGCGATGGCTTGGTGCCATGCCGGACATATCATAAGCTTGGGATTGAAAGTCGTAAAAGGTTTTCATGGCAGTCTCAATGTTTAGTTAAATTTGGTGGTTGCAGTCGGCAGTTTTACAGCGTGCACTGGTGTCGTAAACAGGCAAGATTCGTATCGTAATACATTGGCCTTCGTTGCGCGGATTCAAGTCAAATATGAGGGAAATTTCTCACCTTCACTAATTTGGTCTC
>JANNXI010000069.1:0-37536 GCA_031409495.1 Betaproteobacteria bacterium | reverse complement strand
GTGCGTACAAAAGCAAAATTACGTGCGGCAGCCAATGAACACATGGAGATGCTAGACAGATCGCCTGAACGTGTTATCGCTTACTTTCAAGATCGCAGAGTGCGTTATGCGGCTTGATACTTCATTGGGCCGGAGCAATAGCGCCAAATTCGAGCGGGTACGCGGCACCCTCGGCTGCCATTTGCCAACGCTCGCGGGGTTTTTATCGTTTTTAACGGTGCGTGAATCAGCAAACGTAAAGCTGGCCGTCATGTCCAAATTCGGGATTAGAACGCCGCTTGCCTGCAGCGCTAACTCTTTGCCTTTGGTGCGCACTTGATCTACGTTTTGGATATTAGTAATATTGGGCGTCACTTGGAAGTTAGTTTGCGAATACAACGCATCTTTCGTTACCTCGAAGAAAGCCGTAATACGGGCGTTTACAGCACTTACCATGGTTGGCATTGCGGCAAATTCATAGTCTGCCGTCCATTCAGTCGTCCAAGATTTTTCAGCTTTTAAGTTGGGGGCATTGTTAACAACAGCGTTACTGGTAACTGAGCCTTGATACAGCTCGGCCACGGTTGGGTTACGGACTGCCCGACCAACGGACGCCTTAAGCACCCATTGCGGCGCAGCTTGATAGGCCAAAGCAAACTTAGGCGACGCCGAAGTTTCGCTACGGCTGCCTAAGTATTGGATTGACGTAGCGTTGGCAATGGCGCCGTTACGGGCTTGCCACTTTTCTAATCGTAGCCCTATCGTGCTGCGCCACGCATCGGCAAAAAACCAAGTATCTTGCGCATAAACACTGCTTAAACTAGTGTTGCCTTGAAACGCCGAAAACCGCGTGGCGGCGTCGCCTGCCTGCCAATCAGGCGTATCAGAAACAAGGGTGCGTAATTTGTGTGCTTCGCGCTGCACGCCAAAATCAATCAAATGTGCGCCTACTGTTTTATTGAATCCAGATGGTCGCCACGTGTCACGTAGCGACAGCGTGTTCCAACCCGGTGCCCGCTAAATCAGTTAAACGCCCTGCACCACCCGAAAACGCTGCAGGTAGGGCGTTTGCAGGTGATGGGGCACGTGAAAGATCAGTGCTGTAGTCATACAAACTTGCAGCTGTTTCCCAATCAAACGTGCCGCCGGTGTTTGATTTGAGCGTGATCCCGTGAATTTGGTGCTCTAAGTCTTGCCGTGAAGTGGATATTTCATTAGCTGCGAGCGTATATTGCCGCCCTCCAATATTTATCGGTCCGCTATAAACTGGCAAGCTGGCAGCGTTACTTAAATAGGGCATTGAATTTCTCGTGGCATCGTTGCGCCATTGGCCGAATAACTAACTTAAACGCAATGTGGGTGAAAAGTCATACGCCAGCTTAATTTTAGCGTTATCTTGCAAGGTATGAATTTGGTTGGTAGCGCCCGTCAATAGCCAATCTAGGCCAGCCGGATTACGGTCAGCCACTGCACCCGTTACCGCTGTACCGCTACTTCCTTGGACGCCGGTTGCCGTAATTTTGTTGCTAAATGCGAGTGGATGACCATCGCTGTTTAAGTGGTTGAGCGATAGCCACCAAGAAAATGCACCTTCGCGAATCCCTATTATCGCGCTCCACTGACTGCCGGAATAGCGCTCATCAGTGCCATAAAGCTTGAAACGTTGGGTGAAGGCCTGTAGTTTTACGCTCGCCTCAAGTTTCGACGGCATGCGCGTAATATAGTCAACCACAGCACCGACTGAATTGCCTGAAAAGCCAGCAGAATAGGGGCCGTAGAGCACATCTACACGTTCAATTTCTTCTGGCGCAACAACACCCCAGCGCGGTGTAAACGATGCACCATTTCCCAGTAAATTTGATAGCAAAATACCATCGGCATACACCAGCGATCGTGCCGAATTACCGGTGCCTGATGCGCGACTGGCCAATACGGCATGATCAAAATCGCCGATATAACGCTTGCGCACCATCAAACTCGGAAAATACTTTAAAGCATCCTGCGCATCGGTGGCATTGTTTTTTTCGGCAATATCGATGGCGGTGATGCTTTCAATCGTGGTGGGAATATGCGTAGGTAGGGCCGAAGGACGAGAGCCTACGACGGTGATAGTGCCGAGCTTTTTAGTGGGTGCGATTGTGTTTGCGCCGGGCTGCGGCTTGGTATTGCTGGAGCTGGACGTTTTTGCGTCTTGCGCGCTCACGCTACCGGTGAAGCCCGTGCCAAAGGTAAAAAGAGCAGCGCTTATAGCAACGGACATAGTTGAATAGCCCAGCCGCGACTTACATGGGGTAATAAACATAACTTCCTCAAATCAAATTTGGATAAGTGCGCGCGGCCTGCATCTGAAACAAAGTTTCAGTTAGCTAGGTGCGGCAAAACAAAACAAAATTAAGCGAAGGAAGGGGGCGGCGGGCCGGTTGGCGGCGCGTGATGTTGCACCACGCCGGCAAATACTAAACTAGTGCCGTCGAGGCTTACAAACAGGGCGTTTGCGGCAATATTGCGGTGGAAGTTATGGGTAATAAACGGAACGGGCGGCGGTGCCGTGGCGGCTAAAGCGCACAGTGCGCATGGCTGCCCGGGCTTTATTTTTAGCGGTCGATCTGCGTCGCTTACACCCAGCGCATCATTGGCGACTTGAATTTGCACCATGCCATGCGCCGTGCACAGCGCAATCCAAGACGACCCGGCTTGCGCCATGGCGGCATGGGCCACGATCGGCGCAGCGGCGTGCACGATAATTGCAAAGAGCGCAATTAGGGCCGCGAAGCGTCGGCGGATGCAGATTTTTTTAAACATAAAAGACATCAGTAAATATTAACACGGGGCACATTGGGCAACATCAAAAATGAAAAAAGTGCGCATTCAGCGGATTAAAAGTGCTTGCAGACGCCCGAACAATATCGCCACGCTCAAACACTGCCATCACCAAAGCTCGTTACCTTCAGGTTTGGCGATATCCCATAGCGCTAAATCTTTGGGTGGTGCCGCTTTCAAATCGCATTGCGCGATCAAGGCCTCCAAGGTGTACTTTTGCTTAGGGGTCAAGGTAATGGCGCCATTTGGCGCTATGTCTAGCGACATCAATTGACCCGCCTTAAGACCTAAGTGTTTCAGCAATGCTGGCGGGAAGGGAAGCACGGTACTATTTCCATATTTCCTTAACACAACCTCCATGACACACCTCTAAATGTTTAGCAATGCTATACATTAGCATTGATTAACGATACGCCGTCAATCAATGTTAAACGCAACTTATGCTTGGACGTGCCTCAATGCGCCTCGTCCCAATTTTTGCCCACACCCGGTTCAGCCAACAGCGGCACGGCTAACTTCGCTACCCCTGCCATAAGTGTGGGAACCTTTGATTTTACGGCTTCTAGCTCAGCTTCAGGCACTTCAAACACGAGCTCATCGTGTACTTGCATGATAAGCAAGGTGCGCATTTTTTCAGTTTCCAGCCAACCCTGCACCGCAGTCATGGCAAGCTTGATTAAATCAGCCGCGGTGCCTTGCATCGGCGCGTTAATCGCCGCGCGCTCAGCACCAGCTCGGCGCGCCTGGTTGGCCGAACGAATATCTGGCAACCACAATCTGCGGCCAAATACGGTTTCAACATAGCCACGCTCGTGCGCTTGCGCACGAGTGCGTTGCATGTAATCGGCCACACCCGGATAACGGGCGAAGTAGCGTTCGATGTATTGCGCGGCTGCGGTGCGATCAATGCCCAAACTAGCAGCTAAGCCGAAGGCGCTCATGCCGTAAATTAGGCCAAAGTTAATGGTTTTGGCGTAGCGCCGCTGCTCACTGGATACTTCATCTACCGGCACTGTAAATATCTCCGATGCAGTTGCACGATGCACGTCAAGACCTGCACCGAATGCGGCTAACAGGCCTGGATCCTCACTTAAATGCGCCATGATGCGGAGCTCAATTTGGCTGTAATCAGCGGACACAATCATGCTGCCTGCAGGTGCTATAAACGCTTCACGAATGCGCCTGCCCTCTGCTGTGCGCACGGGAATATTTTGCAGGTTTGGATCATTGCTGGATAAACGCCCGGTCACTGCAACCGCTTGCGCGTAGTTAGTATGTACACGGCCGGTGGCAGCATTGACCATGCGGGGCAACTTATCGGTATAAGTGCTTTTTAGCTTTGCCATGCTGCGGTATTCTAAAATTAGCTTTGGCAGTGGGTGATCTTCAGCTAATTTTTCTAGCGTTTCTTCGTCTGTTGACGGCGCGCCACCGGGCGTTTTCTTTAATGGCTTGATGCCTTTTACGTCAAATAAAATCTCGCCTAATTGCTTAGGTGAACTCAAGTTAAATGGTTGCCCAGCTTCGGTGTAGGCGCGCTTTTCTAGCTCCATAATTTTGTGCGCAAGCTCGCCGCTTTGCTTTTCTAGCAAGGCGCTGTCGATTAACACGCCATTGCGTTCAATTTTCGCCAGCACCGCAGTAACAGGCATTTCAATTGTTTCGTACACCATCGTCAAGCCCGCATCAGCCACTATTTGCGGATAAAGCGCATGGTGCAATTGCAAAGTGACATCGGCATCTTCGGCTGAATATTGCGCCGCGGTTTCAATAGTAATTTCATCAAACCGAACTTGTGCAGCACCTTTGCCAGCAATTGATTCAAAGGAAATGGTGGGTGTGCCCAAGTGGCGCATGGCGAGTGTGCCCATGTCGTGCCGTTCGTGGCTTTCAAGCACATAACTTTGTAGCAAAGTATCGTGCACAAAGCCCTGCACGGCAATGCCGTGGTTAGCAAAAATATGCGTATCGTATTTACAGTTTTGCCCGACTTTATTGTGCGATGTGCTGGTGAGCCATGGATTTAGGGCATCTAGCACGGTTTGCAGTGGTAATTGCTCGCCCACGCCAGGGTAATTATGGGTTAGCGGAATATAGGCCGCACTGCCCATTTCACAAGCAAACGAGATGCCCACAATTTTTGCCGTCATCGAAACCAAGCTGGTGGTTTCAGTATCTAGTGCCGCAATAGGTGCAGCCAATAGGCGCGCTACCCAAGTGTTTAGCTGCTCAATTGTGCTGATGCATTCGTAGTTGCGGGTATTGATAAACGCCTTGGCTTCGGTAGTAGGCGTGGCAGTACCCGTTGCCCATCGCACCGCTGCAACATCTTTATCGCGCTGCTTAAATGGCGCCGCGCCTTCTTCGCCTAGCGCCGCGGCAGGAATAGCCGTTGGCAAGGCAACGCCTGATTCTTTGGCTAAGGCCGCACGTAAGCTTTTAAAGCCGTAGCTTGCAAATAAGCCATCCAGTTTTGCGACGTCGGTTGTGCCGTGTTTAAAAGCTGTAACCGGTTGCTCCATCGGCACGTCACACTTTACAGTGACTAAAAAACGCCCGGTTTCGAGCCAAGTAATTGCATTGCGCAAATTTTGCCCTACTACGCCGGAGATGTCCGCCGAATGGGCGATTACACCATCTAGGCTATGATATTGGGTAAGCCATTTAACGGCAGTTTTAGGGCCGCATTTATCTACACCCGGCACATTATCTACGGTGTCACCAATTAAGGCCAGATAATCAATAATTTGGTTGGGCGCTACGCCAAATTTTGCCACAACCCCTGCATGGTCTAGAGTTTCATAGGTCATCGTGTTTACTAGGCTGACGTTGTCGTTGACCAATTGCGCTAAATCTTTGTCACCCGTTGAAATGACGGTTGTCCAGCCCTGCGCTGTGGCGGCCACCGCCATGGTGCCAATTACATCGTCGGCTTCGTAATTATCGACCACCACACAAGGCCAACCCATGGCTTCAATGGTTTCGCGAATTGGCGCTAATTGGGCGCGTAAATCGTCGGGCATGGGTGATCTGGTGGCTTTATATTCGGCATAAACGTCGTCGCGAAACGTTTTCCCCCTCGGATCAAACACGCAAGCGCTATAATCACTAGGGTAATCATACTGAATACGCTTTAGCATGTTTACCACGCCCTGTATGGCGCCCGTTGGCTGGCCACTCGGGGAACGTAAATCTGGCATGGCGTGAAACGCCCGATAGAAGTAACTGGAAATATCAACCAGCAGCAGGCGTGGCGGTTTTTGATCAGCGATTTGATTCATTATTTTTTTACTCAATTTTTTCTTAAAATGCAGGAAGCGCAAAGATGACGCATAAAGTACCCACCCGACTTGACCCAGAACTAAAACACCAATCGCTCACCGCGGCACGCGAAAGCTGGTGGATGTTCAATATTATCGCAGAGATGGTCACGGCCACCGAAAAGCTGGCGGCCGTTACCCCAGGCGTGGCTATTTTTGGCAGCGCACGCCTCAAAGAAGGCACGCCTTATTATGCGCAAACTGAAATCATTGCGCGCATGTTGTCAGACACTGGTTTTTCCGTCATCTCTGGCGGTGGCCCCGGGATTATGGAAGCTGCCAACAAAGGCGCGATTGCAGGCAAAAGCCCCAGCGTGGGCTTGAACATTGTGTTGCCGTTCGAGCAAGGCGGCAACGGCTATCAAGACGTATCGCATTCATTCCAGCACTTTTTTGCCCGCAAAGTGATGTTTGTAAAGCACGCGGCGGCTTATGTGGTGATGCCCGGTGGCTTTGGCACGTTGGATGAATTGAGCGAAGCGCTAACGCTGATTCAAACCGGCAAAATACGCCGCATACCAGTGATTTTAGTGGGTTCTAGCTTTTGGGCGGGCTTGGTGGAGTGGATTAAAACCACGCTGGTCGATGAAAAAGTAATTAGCCCACACGATCTAGATTTATTTAAAATAATTGATGATCCAAAACAAGTTGTGGACACAATTTTTGATTTTTACGCCACCCGCAGCTTTACGCCAAGCCAGGGTGAACGCGCGATGGAAATGAGTTTGTAGTAATTTTGTGTTGAGCGTGCGGCGTTTCATAGCGGGATTGTTGTTAACGGCGCACGCTGTTAATTTTAGAGGTCGTGATGTTTAAATTTCATTTGGGTTACTTGTTCGCAGTAGCGATTTTAGCGGCGTCAGTTGCGCCATGCGCCCTCGCGCAATCCGCCCGCGAAAAACCCGCGCGTCCTAAAGATTTAATTGTAGTTGAAACAGTAATGTCCCCGTTGCAACCCAATATTGTTGTGGCTAAACCGAATACGGTTGTTTCCAGCGTTGCAAAAACGGAAGCCGAAATCACCACGCAAACCATTAACGACGCCGCCGCAAAAGAAGCCACCATCAATGCCGAAGCGACACGCACCCGGGCGAATATGAGCGGCACAATCATCGACGAACAACGCGAAAAAGGCCAACCAGCCGGCTTACGCGTAAACACCGGCTTTTCGCAATACGACCTAAACGGCAGCAAAGCCACCAGCCGCGTACCCGAGTTTGGCCCCGTGCGTCCCGTATCGGTACCGATGTGGAGCGTGTTTGGCTGGTAGGGCACAAAACTACTTTAGCTAAATATGAAAATCATCACCCATGAAGCTCAAAACGACGCTTAAAAACAGCCTGAAGAAGCCCGACGACCCGAAGGTAGCCCCCTTGCGGGGAAATAGGGGCTTTGCAGTGCTTTTGATATTATTGGGATTGATGATCGTGGGCGGGATTGTTGTTTTGAAAGCGTTCAATGCTAACAGCGGAAAGTTAGCACGGCAACAGGTGGATACGGATGTGTTGGCAAGGGCGAAGTTGGCGTTGTTGATGCGGGCGATTTATGACGAGGCAGAGGGATGGCGACCGGGTAACCTACTGATTCCTGATTATCTAGATGGCACGGCTATCGGTTATGACGGCGTCTCAGGGAACGGTTGTCAAAATTTCGCCAGTCCCAATGGCCTCCCGCTTATCCAAGGCACGAACCCAACGGTACGGGTAGACATGCGCTGTATCGGACGCCTGCCTTGGAAAACACTTGGCATGGACGTTTCGCTTAATAAAGACTTTTCCCAACTTTCTAACCGACACGATGATTTGGGTGAAGTGCCTTGGTATGCCGTTTCGGCAAATTTGAATGACCCCAATTGTTTTACGGTTCTGAATTCAGCTACGCTTAATGCTCCCGCACCCGCACAAGCCCCAGCTCCCGGAGCACTTTGCAATAGCACCAACCCCGTTCACCCTTGGTTAACCGTGCACGACGAATCCGGAAAAATTCTCTCTAGCCAAGTGGCTGCAGTGCTTATTCTCCCCGGCGTCGCGTTAGCTGGGCAAGCGCGACCGTCATCACCCGAACCGCCGTTACCACCCAGACCGGCGGTCGGTACAGCGCAGTATCTCGATGCAATGACAGTAACGGACGTAACTGGCTGCGCTTCGTTGCCGGGCGCGCCTGCCGCACCGTGTGTAATTGACAACGCCGCAAGAACAAATCACTTCGTTTTGGGCAATGCGTCGGCTACTTTCAATGACCGACTGCTCTACATCACCGTGCAAGAATTGACAGAGCAGGTTCAAAAACGCGTGGCAGCGCAGGTGCGTGGATCGATAAAGGAATACGTTGCCGTAACAGGTAAAATACCGTGGCTCAACGCGTTGCCTAGCGGCTTTGCCTCAGCGAACACGTCGATTGGATTGTTGCCACACATGGCGAAGGCTGACATTTATGCACCTACAGAATTTCGCTGGGAAATCGAAACTGGGCTGTTGCCCATGGCCGAGGTGGGGGACGGGGAATGCTTGAAACTGTCTGGCACACCCGACACCTATATTCGCAACGTTTTGTTTGAATCGATAAAAAATCCTCCTATCCCACCGGCAAGCCTACCTACACGCTTAAACTCTAGGAGTGGCGACACCGGAACCGTGGGCTCTGCAAACGCTGGCCTGTGCAAGTGGAAGGACGGCCCACTCACTGCAGACCGCACTAGATTTGATTGCACTTATACGCAAACGACAAACGTTTTAGAAAACCTTGATACTTTCAGTACGTCTGGTCACTGCACTGTTAACAGCAATGTGCTGGCCACTCGGCAGTTTAATTTGAAGCGCGACATTACGATTACGGTGGATATTACAAACGGTGGAAATTGCGTCGACGCTAATTTCTCATCAACGGTGCAAGCACCATCGGCGTCTGACGTTGGTCGTGTCGCGGCTACGTGCGCCCTGTTTGACGCGAAAGATGCAATTCTTATTAAGCACACATATACAGATATTGCGTCGGCACGAACCGCCAGCGCCCAAGTTAGGCCAAAAGCTAACCCAAAGGTCAAGTTTACTGTCAGCAATATCCGTTTCAGCCCATATGTGCCCGATTGGTTTGCCGATAACGGCTGGGACACGATGTCGATAGTCGCTATTGCCAATGCAGCAGCACCCGCACCTCCGACGCCCGACCCGTGCGCTGGTGCGGCGACACTTAGTGTAGGCAGCACAACCGGCGTAAACGCCGTTGCAGTAATCGCGGGAATGCCGTTGAGTGGCCAAACACAGCCATCTACAACGATTAGCAACTATATTGAAGGCATGACAGCAGACTGCAAATTTAATGCTCAAAGCAAGCAACATTCGGCTACGTACAACGACACCGTTCTCACCATCTTGCCATGACCCGAAATCTCAAAACTTCTAGCACCGCAATCTGCGGATTCTCACTCGTTGAAATGGCTATGGTGATCGTTGTGCTCACGATCATTTTGACCGTTATCGCGCAACCTATTGCGAACCAAGTTGAAACGCGGCGCATCGCGGATACGCAGAAAAAACTAGAGGAAGTCAAAGAAGCGCTTTATGGGTTTGCGTTGGTGGAGAGGCGCTTGCCGCGACCAGCGATGAGCGCAACCAACGGCATCGAGATGGGTGTTTGCGCAAGCGAAGTTGCGTGCACCGGATTTATTCCATGGACTACTTTAGGCATTGACAAAAGCGACGCATGGGGGTCAATTATTCGGTACACGGTCACACCAGCATTTGCGTCTAACACGCGTTTTTTGCTGAGTGTTAAGCCACCCCCTGATATCGGCAATCCTCCTACCAAGGACGTTGTCACTCGCAATGGCGGCGGCGCTTTGCCACTCGCGACTGGCGTAGTTGCGGTTGTATGGTCCCACGGCAAACGCAACTGGGGCATGACAGATGCCGTAAGCCCCGTGGAGCGCCCCAACGACGGCATAGGCAACATTGACGAAACCCACAACAGAAATACCTTGCAAGCGCTCAACCCTCCTGTTGCTGGCATTTCTTCGGTCGCTGGCACCGTCGTTTTCAGCCGCCTGCCTAGCAACAACACCAACGTCAGCGATAATCCCGGCGGCGAATTCGACGATTTGGTATCGTGGATTCCTACCTCTATTTTGATGGGCAAAATGCTACAGGCAGGTCAGCTACCTTAAGTTACCATCCGCACTCACCTGCGCACATGCGTTCTCACTGTATTTTCCAATTACTTCTTTTTAAGTTATGAGCGTATTTACTCCTGTTTCACTGGCTGAGGCCAGATTGTTTTTAGCCCAATATGATGTGGGTGACGTAGTGGATTTTCAGAATATTGCGGCGGGGGTGGAGAACAGCAATTTTTTTGTGACCACTACGCGCAGCCGTTATGTGCTGACTATTTTTGAAAAAATTCCGCGTGCTGATCTCGATTTTTATATCGGGTTGATGCTGCATCTGCATCAGCATAAATTCGGTTGCGCAGCGCCGATTGCTGATCGTGCCGGCAACATCATCAATACGCTACATCATAAGCCGGTGGCGCTGGTGAGCCGTCTTGAGGGTGGCGATATTGCGCACCCCACACCTGCTGATTGTTTTGCGATTGGCGCTGCGTTAGCGCAGATGCATTTAATTACGCAGCCTGAGAATGGCTTTAACTTAAAAATGCCTAATTGGCGTGGCTCGACATGGTGGCAGGAATATGCGGCGGCGTTGGCACCACTGATGTCGAGCGAAGAAAAGCAGCTGCTCGATGATGAATTGCAGTTTCAAGCTGGTTTTGATGCGTTGAACTTGCCGCGTGGCATTATTCACGGTGATTTGTTTCGCGATAATGTGCTGTGGAGTGACGCGGAAGCCACCACGAACAATGCCTCAAGACGCCCTACTATAGGGCATCTTCAGGCATTAAATAGGGATAAAAAAGTACCGCAAATGATTGATTTTTACTTTGCGTGTGAAGAGCAGTTTTTGTTTGACGTGGCTATTACGGTAAACGATTGGTGCTTAGATTTTGCGGCTTACCCGCAAGCCGCGTTGGATAACGACAAACTCAACCAGCTCATTGCAGGCTATGCGTCTGTGCGGCCTTGGACGGCGGCTGAGCACGCCGCGTGGCCGCAAATGTTGCGTGCGGCTGCATTGCGGACATGGTTGGGGCGCTTGGGGTATCACTACTTTCCGCGTGATTCGGAGTTAACGCATCCGAAGGATCATCCTTTCACACAAAAGTTATTAACACTGCATCGACAGGCCACTCAATGAAAACACGCGACGTTCCAGCCCTTGAGCCCTTACGCTGGGTAAAGGCAGCATGGCAGATTTTTAGCGGCAATTTTGCAGCATGGATGGGCATCATGGGTGCGTGGTTGGGCATTACCTTTTTGGCGATGCTGCTGCCGTTTGTTGGCGCCGTGGCACTGGCGTTTCTGACGCCGATCATGGTGGGCGGCATGATGATTGCCTGCCGCGATCAATTGGCGGGCAAGTCTATTTCAGCGGCACATCTTTTTTCGGCGTTTAAAACCAATGGCCGCGCGCTGATTGCGGTTGGTTCAATTACACTTTTATGCGAATTAGTCATCGCGTTGGGGATGTCAGCAGCAGGGGTGCCCTCACCCACCCGGTGGGAGACTGAAGCGCAACTGCTTGCCTACGTGGCGCAATTACAGCCACATAGAGGCACGCTGTGGGTGGCGATGGGCTTCTTTTTAGTGCTGAAAGTGCTGATGTGGTTTGCGATTCCCTTGCTGGCACTCCACCCCATGCGGCTTTCTCATGCGTTGCGCTGGAGTTTGTTTGCAGGGCTAAGCAATATTGGCGCGGCGCTGGTTTTTTGCGGATTGATGGTGGTGGCACTTTTCGCGATTGTGTTTACGCTGGGTTTAGGCTTCTTAGTGGTTGCGCCCTTGTTTTTTATTTGCAGCTACACTAGTTACGTAAGCGTGTTCGATTTGACTGACAGCGCAAATGAAAATGGCACCGCCGATGAAGCGGTGCCACCTGACCAACCTAGAAACTAGCAGCCTATCGGGCTATGGCAATCGGAAGCAAAATTTGGCTGCGCCGAGTCAGATTTTGACCATTTTTTACGTCAATATCGAGCATATTGACTCAAAAATGGGTGACATATGGACCGCGTGGGCGAGTTTTGAACCGATTTAGCCCTAGTCCGACAGGCTGCTAGATCAATTAATCGATTGATTGAGTCTCACGCTCAAATTCTTCTGGACTGATGTGGCGCACGTCACGCCCCTTCACCATGTACACCACGTATTCGCTCATGTTTTTAGCATGATCGCCGATTCGCTCGATGGCTTTAGCGATGAACAAAATATCGATGGACGCAGAGATAGTGCGCGGGTCTTCCATCATAAAGGTGATGAGCTGACGCATAATCGCGCGGAATTGTTCATCAACAATTTGGTCTTGCTTTACCACCCGCGCGGCGGCGGTCATGTCAAGGCGCGCAAACGCATCAAGCGATGTTTTTAGCATCTCAAGAGCAACTGAGCTGGCGTAGCGTACTTCGGCAAAACGGGTGGATAACAACCGATCTTGCTTGTAAATTAGCTTGGCCATACGCGCAATTTTTTGTGCTTCATCGCCAATACGCTCTAAGTCGGTAATTGTTTTGACCACCACCATCACCATGCGCAAATCACCCGCTGTAGGCTGGCGTTTAGCGATGATATGGGTGCAATCATCATCAATGCCAATTTCAAGGTCATTCACGCGACGATCATCGGCGATCACTTGATCGGCTAGCTCCATATCGCCGCGCGCTAAGGCATCCATGGCACGGGTAATCTGCATTTCTACCAAGCCGCCCATTTGCAGCACGCGTGAGCGCACAGCTTCTAGTTCGGCGTCAAAACGTTTAGACATATGATCTGCGGGCATGGCGTTTTTTCTTTTTAAGAGTTGAGATTATATAAGCGTAACAAAAAAACATGACATTTCTGTTACAGCCTCATTTTTAGTCGATGCTTTGCGTTTGCGTTTGCGTATGCAGTTGGTGCTTTAAGTTAGTGCTTTAAGTTGGCACTTTTATCGTGCGCACGCCGGCAGGATCGGCCAACAGCAAGATATTTGCGCCGCGCCGCGCAAATAGGCCGTTGCAGACTACACCAGCAATTTGATTTAGTTGTGTTTCCAGCGCAATAGGATCGCTAATATCAAATTCATAAACATCTAATATAGCATTGCCATTGTCAGTAACGACCGGTTTGCCATCACGAACCCGCCATTCGGGCACGCCGCCAAGCTGCACTAACTCGCGCGCCACATAACTACGTGCCATGGGAATCACCTCCACCGGCAGCGGAAATTTGCCTAATTGCTTCACTAGTTTACTGCCATCCGCAATGCAAACAAATTGGCGCGAGGCGGCAGCGACGATTTTTTCGCGCGTGAGTGCCGCGCCCCCACCTTTGATCATATGCAGTTGTGCGGTGACTTCGTCTGCACCATCCACGTAGACATCTAGCGCACCGGCGTCGTTTAACTCCATGACTTCAATGCCGCCTTTGCGCAGCAATGCCGTACTAACCACCGAGCTTGAAACAGCGGCTTTAACGCGAATAGGTGCTGCCAGCAGGGCTTCAATGAAGAAATTAACGGTGGAGCCAGTACCCACGCCAATAATGGCGTTTTCTTCAATATATTTGAGTGCTGCGTGCGCGACAGCTTGCTTTTGTTGATCTTGGGGTGACATGTTTGCAGACTTATTCCGATAAAATAGCATTATGCTTTTTTTATGCTGCAAAATTATAAATTGACAATGAAAACTAACGATTATCTAAAACGTATTTTAACCGCCCGTGTTTACGATGTTGCAATTGAAAGTGCGTTGGAAGTCGCTACCGGCATATCTGCAAACGTCAATAATCAAGTGTTACTGAAGCGCGAAGATACCCAGCCGGTGTTTTCGTTTAAGTTACGTGGTGCGTACAACAAAATGGCGCACCTCACTCAGGCCGAATTAAATCGCGGCGTAATTTGTGCT
Source organism: Betaproteobacteria bacterium (assembly GCA_031409495.1). Taxonomy (GTDB): domain Bacteria; phylum Pseudomonadota; class Gammaproteobacteria; order Burkholderiales; family Usitatibacteraceae; genus JANMDR01. The sequence continues at coordinate 23,425 of JANNXI010000069.1, read as the reverse complement.
AGCGCGGGCAACCACGCGCAGGGTGTGGCACTAGCCGCGCAACGCCTAAATTGCAAAGCTACCATTGTGATGCCGCTGCCAACACCCGCCATTAAGGTCAACGCGGTTAAAGCGCGCGGTGCGACCGTGGTGCTGCACGGCGATAGTTTTTTTGAAGCAAACGCGCACGCCAACACCTTGGCTACCAAGAAAAAAATGACTTTCGTGCACCCGTATGATGATCCCTTGGTGATCGCCGGGCAAGGCACGATCGGTATGGAAATACTCCGCCAATTTCAGCGTCCGATTGATGCGATTTTTGTGCCGATCGGTGGAGGTGGCCTAATTTCGGGCATCGCCGCTTATGTGAAGGCGATATCGCCTTCAACAAAAATTATTGGCGTGCAGCCTGCGGATTCTTGCGCGATGGTGCAATCGGTGAAGGCGAACAAGCGGGTGAAGCTAGACTACGTCAATATGTTTGCCGATGGCGTGGCCGTAAAGCAAGTGGGCGAAGAAACGTTCCGCATGGTGAAAGAACTGGTGGATGATTTTGTATTGGTTTCAACTGACGAAATTTGCGCTGCCATCAAAGATATTTACCAAGACACCCGTAGCGTGATGGAACCGTCCGGCGGCTTGGCTGTGGCGGCAATCAAGAAGTATGCGGCCGACAATAAAGCCAAGGGCAAAACCTTTGTGGCTATTTGCTGTGGTGCCAACATGAATTTTGACCGCTTGCGCTTCGTGGCTGAACGCGCACAATTAGGCGAGCATCACGAAGCGTTATTTGCGGTAACCGTGCCTGAGGAACGTGGCAGCTTTAAGCGCTTTTGCGCGTTGATTGGCTCGCGCAACGTAACTGAATTTAACTACCGCGTGGCCGATGCTAAAACGGCGCATCTATTTGTTGGCCTGCAAATCGCGGCGCAGACAGAATCAAAAAAATTGGTATCGCATTTTAACGCCGCAGGCTTTAACACCACGGATTTAAGCGACGATGAAATGGCCAAGCTACATGTGCGCCATTTGGTAGGCGGCCGCTCAGCCTTGGCCGTTGATGAGAAACTATTCCGGCTAGAATTTCCGGAACGCCCCGGTGCGCTCATGGCGTTTTTAACTGGCATGAGCCCCAGCTGGAACATCACCCTATTCCACTACCGTAACCATGGTGCGGATGTGGCGCGGGTATTGGTGGGATTGCAAGTGCCAAAAGCAGAACGCGCGGCGATGGTGGCGTTCTTTAAAAAGCTCGATTTAGCCTATGCGGATGAAACTGAGAACCCAGCTTACAAGCTTTTTTTGAAATAAAGCAGGCTGAAGATGCCCTATTGTAGGGCATCTTCAGCCTGCTTGCAGAGTTCTTTTTAGGCTATTTTAGGAAGCGCTTTACTTTGCAGCTACGCTATTTTCTTGCACCGGAAGATCGCTAATGCGCGCGTACACTTCTTCTACATCGCCGCTATCAATCCGCACCATCCGCGACACTTTTCCTGCGCCGTTACGCTCAAATCGGTAACGCGTAAACGAACGGTCTTGCAGAAAAAAGTCATTTTCTCCAAATGGCTGCATGACGATTTGACTATTTCCAACCTGCTGACGCAGTTGCTTACCGACGCGGGCGACACTGCGTGCCGGCTTGCCCGCCACTTGGTACACACCTTCAAACTGCGCCAATGCGTCATCGGCGAGTGTAATGGCCGTGAAATCTACAAAGGGCTTGCCTAGCACCATGGCAGTAATTCGCTCACCAATGCTGCGCGCGACGTTGTTGCGCGCCTGTTGATTGGTTAAAAATACGACGGAAAGTTGCTCTTGTGGGAGCATCAACACCATCGCTTGAAAGCCTGCAATGACGCCACTGTGTTCGATCATCGGCTGTCCACGTAACTTGCGCAGAACCCAGCCATATCCATATTCAGCCTTGCTACCGTCGTTGAGCACCGCGGGTGTAAATGCACGCCGCCACGTTGCTGGCTTTAAGAGTTTTTCGGTCATGATAGCGCTTTGCCAGCGGTGCAAATCATCCGCGCTTGAAACCAAGCCGCCAGCGGCAAAAGCACTATTTACATTTCGATCAGGCGCCAACATGAAACGGCCATTTTCCGTGCGGTACCCAGTGACCCGCTTACTTCCTCGTTCCTGCCCCTCATACTGTCATACGCGGTGTTGTTCATACTCAAAGGCGTGAATATCCGTTTGTCTAAAAACGCGGCGTAGGATAGTCCTGACACTTTTTCAATCACCGCCCCCAAGAGGTAGTAACCAGAATTATTATAGTCATATTACTCACCCGGTGGCCGCAGCATAGGGGTGTTCTTAAATAGGTCGATCACCTCGGTGGGCGTGGCTTTGGAGGTTATGGCATCGCGTACCGCTGGTATGTCGGTGTAGATGGCAACGCCGGATGTGTGCGTGAGCAAGTGCTCAATAGTTATCTTATGTCCCTGCATGGGGTAATTGGGCAAGAACTGGGAAATTTGGTCTTTTACGGACAATTTCCCCTCCTCTTCAAGTAGCAAAATCGCCATCGCGGTAAACGATTTGCTGACGGAACCAATGCGGAAGACATCCTCGGGCTTGAGCAACGCGGCCTTCTCGATATCGGCCAAGCCGTAGGCTTTACGGAGAAGCGGTCTGCCATTTTTCGCAATAATGACGACAGCACCTCGGTCGGTGACCTTGTAGGTGGCCGCTAAAAGCTGATCAATTTGCTGGATTTTTTCGGCTTCACTTGATACTTGCGCAAAGGCGGAGGGGGCGATAGCGGCAGCGATAGTGAGCGCAATTGCAACAACAAAGAATGTAAACCCTGACGCAAGCACTGTTACCCTCTGCTGCCTTTGTCTCTGAAAAATGCGTATTGAACTGATCATGAGCTGTGTATCCCGGAAAAGTAAGGATCATGATGTTGAAGCGTAGGCCTGGCCTAATCTAGTCGCAAAGGACGAAGTACACATAGCGCTGCGTCAACTGCGCCATTTACGGTGTGAAACTGTCGCGCTTTACACAGATTTGTGGATCGATTGCTGCGATCACTGGGCGACCCAGCTTATTCCGGCCAGTTTTTTATGTATTGCTTAAGCAATTTATTTTCGAACGCCGCATCTTTAATCGCGCTACGGGCAATATCGTGGAACGATAAAATGCCGCGCAAACTTTCGCCATGCATCACCGGTACGTGGGTGATATGGAGCTCGGTCATTAGGCCGCGCAGGTAGTCAATCGAATCATCGTCGTTGGCGACGGCTGGATTGGCTTTCATAATTTGGGCGCAGGAAACTGCTGCGAGCGAATTATTGTTGGCATGCAGGCCGTAAAGTAATTCGCGCAAGGTGATTAGACCAAGCATTTTATCGCGATCCATTACGATTACTGAACTGATTTTTTTAGTGGCCATCATGGTAATGGCATCTGCCACTGGCGCTGAAGGTGGCAAGCTGTATAGCGTGGTGGAGCCAGATTGTTTGGCTTTGTCGGCAAGTAGTTCTGCGACGGTGACGGTCGTCATCTAATTATTCTCCTAAAATGCATGGGCACATGGGAACATTGGCGGCACGGACGCGTGGGCAAATGAATTGCTGCTAGTGTGCCATAGCTTGCGCCAGTGCGACGACTACGCTTACTTTATGATGCGCAATCCGCTTTTTTTGCCAGCACTGTCCGTTCCTGCGGGCGACGCCGGTGGTGGATCATCCGGTGGCAAGTCCATCGGCGGCTCGGTACTTTTGGCGGCAAGACTTGGCGCACCAACGCTGTGGGGGTGTGGTCGACTGGCTGCTGCGGGCGCCGCGGTAATCGCTTTTTGAGGCGCAGGTGTGGGCTGCGAGCCCAGACTTTTCTTGGCAACTCTATCGACAGGAAATTTCGATTTATCTCCCGCAGTTGTTTGATTGACTCCGGACTGGGAGGTGGGTAGCGCAGTAGGATGGGAAGTCGGTGGAGAAGCGGGTACCGAACGCATGGTGCGGATGCTGTTAACATTGCTTGCTGCCTGCGGCACCCCCTCTTCAGGTGGGGCACCGTCATCGTCGCTAGCGCCGAGCGTTGAAACGCTGGCTAAACGCAAACCCGGCTTGGCGTCAGCTTTAGCATCACCATTCGGTCGCGACGCTTTTTCATCGCCCATGATAAATTGCTCAGGCATTTCTTCAGTTTCAAAAAATGCGCCTTTGCCCGTTTCGCGCGCGAAAATACCTTGTACCGTGTAAGTGGGCACGGCAATTTCGCGCGACACGCCGTTAAATCTAGCGGAAAATTGAATTATATCGTTTGAAATAGTCAAATTGCGACTTGCGCCGTGTCCAACATTTAAAACAATTTCGCCCTCTTTAACGTACTCCATCGGCACGCGGGTGTTCTCATCTACCCTCACGCTCAAGTACGGCGTGTAACCACAGTCCGCGCACCATTCGTAAATGGCGCGGATTAAGTAGGGCTTGGTGGAGAGTTCGACCATTTTTAATTTCCGACGCTTAGGCAAGCGTGAAGTGCGCGTATTAAAGTACGCGCACCATCTGCAGTTGGCCTACTTGCGCATGGCCTTTTCGGAGGCAGTCATCGAATCAATGAAGGCTTGGCGCGAAAATAAACGCTCGGCGTACTTCAACAGCGGTGCGGACACTTTTGGCATATCTACTTGATAATGATCCAAGCGCCATAGTAGCGGCGCGACAGCGACGTCGAGCATTGAAAAATCATCGCCAAGCATGTATTTTTGCTTCAAGAAAATTGGCGCAATTTGGATGAGATTTTCACGAATCATCAAACGCGCTTTGTCGGCTTGCTTCGGTGTACCGTATTCCAAAATTGCCACGTGGTTAAATAGTTCTTGCTCGAAACGGAACAAAAACAATCTGGCGCGGGCACGCATTACTGGGTCTGCGGGCATCAATTGCGGGTGCGGGAAACGCTCATCGATATATTCGTTGATGATGTTTGATTCGTACAAAATGAGTTCGCGCTCAACCAAGACTGGCGTGCGGTTATACGGATTCATAACGGCCAAGTCTTCTGGCTTATTCATTAGATCTACGTCAAGAATTTGAAAATCCATGCCCTTTTCGTACAGGACAATGCGGCAGCGGTGACTAAACGGGCAAGTAGTGCCGGAGTAGAGGGTCATCATAATAGTTGCCACGCTTTCTTGTTATATGTTGCAAGAGATTCAACCGGTGCATGTCGCAAAATATCATAAATCATGCATGGGCTTAAATGGAAAGCCGCGCTAACTGCGCGGCTTCCGAAGTAGCGTGGGAGCCGCTATTTAACGTCTTTCCAGTATTCGTTTTTCAACCACAAGGTAACGAAGAACATCAACACCAAAAAGAACAATACTTTAATACCGATTTGCTGCCGTGCCACCTTATGCGGCTCAGCCATATACGCTAGGTAATTCACTAAATCACCCACGAATAAATCATAGTCTCGTGATGACATGGCGCCGGCGTTAGTAGTAACTAATTTCATTACCGGCTCCGGACCATGATGACCAATTTTTTCGCCTTCTTTTTGCAAAAGCTGCACACCTTGTAAATCATGCAACGGGTTTGGCATGCCGACGTTTTTAAACACTTCATTGTTCCAACCACTTGGCGAGCTGTCGTCTTGATAGAAGCTGCGCAAGAAGGTGTAGAGCCAATCTGGTGAGCGCGAGCGTGCGATGACGGTGAGGTCAGGCGGCATGGCACCGAGCCACGACTTTGCGTCTTTAGGATCGAGTGACGAAATCATCGGATCGCCGATTTTATCGGTAGTAAACATCAAGTTAGTTTTGATTTGCTCTTCCGATAAACCAATGCCCGTTAAGTGGCTGTAACGCATAAACTGCGCGTTATGGCAATTTAGGCAATACTGTACGAAGTTACGGGCGCCGCGTTGCAGTGACGCTTGGTCGTTCGGATTAACCGGTGCGCGATCAAGTTTGACATCACCGCCACCGGCTGCAAAGGTAGTCGCGGAAACGAGCAGCGGTAGTGCCACACACAAACCAAACAGCTTTTTAAATAATGCGTTCATTAGCCTGTTACCCTTTCTGGCTCTGGTAATTCTTTATCTATTTTGGTATGCCAAGGCATGAGAATGAAGAAGGAGAAATACACAACAGTGAGTACCCGCGCAGCCACGGTAGCCACATCACCTCCGCCTAGCGCAGCCGGTAGTTGTCCCCATACCGTTGTTGGCACTACACCCAAATAGCCAAGTACTAAAAAGCTAATGACGAACGCAGCTAAGAATTTCTTGTAGATCGGGCCGCGATAACGTACCGAACGTACTTTACCGCGATCGAGCCATGGCAATAAGAATAGAATCATGGTAGCGCCGCCCATGACGGCAACGCCTGGGAACTGCGAACCGAACATCGAAGGTACCGCTCTTAGCATGGCGTAAAATGGCGTGAAATACCATACTGGGGCGATGTGATCAGGCGTTTTGAGTGGGTCCGCTTTTACAAAGTTAGCGTACTCCAAGAAGTAGCCGCCCATGTCTGGCGCAAAGAATACAATCGAGCTAAACACCGCCAAAAATACCACCACGCCGACCAAGTCTTTTACAGTGTAATAAGGATGGAATGGAATCGAATCAAGCGGCGTTCCTGTTTTAGGATCTTTGTGCTTCTTGACATCGATGCCATCAGGATTATTTGAGCCTACTTCATGCAAAGCCACGAGATGCGCGGCAACCAAGCCCAACAGTACCAATGGAATGGCGATGACGTGGAAGGCGAAGAAACGATTCAACGTGGCGTCGCCAACATTGTAGTCACCGCGAATCCAAACGGCAACATCTTCACCAATAAAAGGAATCGCACCGAATAAATTGATAATTACCTGTGCACCCCAGTAGGACATTTGGCCCCACGGTAGCAAATAACCGAAGAAGGCTTCAGCCATTAGCGCTAAGTAAATCATCACGCCAAATACCCACAGCAATTCACGGGGTTTGCGATATGAACCGTACATTAAGCCACGCATCATGTGCAGGTAGACGATAACGAAGAACATCGATGCACCGGTGGAATGCATGTAGCGAATTAGCCAGCCGGACGAAACATCACGCATGATGTATTCAACAGAACCAAACGCGGATAACGCATCGGGCTTGTAGTTCATGGTGAGCAAAATACCGGTGACAATTTGCATCACCAACACTAAAAGCGCAAGCGAGCCGAAGTAGTACCAAATATTAAAGTTTTTAGGTGCGTAGTAGTCACCCAAATGCTCTTTATACATTTTTGAAAGCGGGAAACGATCGTCGACCCAGCCCAGCGCCTTGCCGGCAATGGTGTTTGAAATTGCCGAATTAGATTTTGGAACACTTGCCATTTTTAAGCTCCTTTGGAATCTTCGCCGATGAGAATTGAGGTCTCAGTGACAAAGCGATATGCTGGGATTTCCAAATTCGCAGGTGCGGGCATGCCCTTCCAGACACGACCAGCCAAATCGAATTTCGATTGGTGACACGGACAAAAGAAACCTCCTGGCCATTCAGCGCCAAGATCAGAGGCTCCGATTTCTTTACGATACGTCGGTGAGCAACCTAGGTGCGTGCACACGCCGCGGGCAATAAACCATTTATCTTTTAGCGCGCGACTTTCAGTCTTGGCATAGGCTGGCTGCTTCGAGCCTTCTGATTTTGGATCCGCCAAAAACGCGTCATTTTTCTTCAATTGCTCAATCATTGCAGGCGTGCGATGGATAATCCAATGCGGTGCACCGCGAAACTCCACTGTTACTTGCTGCCCCGGCTCAATAGCGGACAAATCAACTGGCACTGCAGCGCCGGCGGCAATTGCGCGGGCGGAAGGCTTCATACTGAACGCAAAAGGGATCGCAACTGAAGCACCCGCTACGCCGCTCACAGCCGCAGTAGCAATGATGAGATTGCGACGTTTCTTTTGATCAACGTTATTTTTTACGATTGCAGTCATGGCAGAGTTTTTTTCAAAAATATTTTAGTCGGATTTATCACCACGATTTGTATTTTACCGACTACGCACTCAAACATAAAGCCCCCCAGCGCCAAAATACGCAGAATCCCTCGCAATTCGCATTAAAGTTAGTAGCTTTTCGAAACAATCTATTTAATATGGCGCAATTTCAACAAATCGGCAGCAACCCTAGTTGACAACCTAGCGAGAACATATGTTAACCATTACGTGTATTATTTGGCGGTGGGTCTATTTATGATTATTAAAAGGGAAAAAAACATGAGCTTTACGTCAGAATTTAAAGAGTTTGCACTTAAGGGCAATGTCGTTGATTTAGCAGTGGGTGTTATCATTGGCGGCGCGTTTGGCAAGATTGTAGACTCAGCCGTCGGTGATTTGATCATGCCGTTAATTGGTAAAGTAATCGGTAATGTTAATTTTGCAGACATGTTTTATGCGCTCAAAGACGTGCCCGCCGGTACGGCAATGACATTAGAAGCAGTTAAAAAAGCCGGTATTCCGGTATTTGCTTATGGCAACTTCATCACTATTGCGATTAATTTTGCCATTTTGGCGATGGTCATTTTCATGATGGTTAAAGCGATCAACAAGATGAAAAATGCCGCACCCGCAGCAGCACCAGCAACCCCAGACGATATTTTGCTATTGCGCGAAATTCGTGACTCGCTAAAAAAGTAGGCTTTAGAACATAGCTTTAATCAGTAACAACGCTATTTTGCCTAGATCTTGTCTTGCAGCAGCACGCTAATTGCGCGTAAACTTCGAGACAAGCATGGTTTAAAAAGGGCAACGCATGCGTTGCCCTTTTTCAATCTGCTGCATTCCTTTCTAGTTTCAACCCTTTGGATTTATTTTTATGCGCAGGCTTTGGTTGTTGTTCGCGGAATTTGTCACTGTGACCTTGGCAATCATTTTTGTCATCACCTTAGTGCGGCCTGATTGGACACCGTGGCGCCGTAACGTAGTTGAAATACGTGAGTCGTCACTATCTGGGAGCGGCGCAGTAGGCGGTCTTTTTAGCGGCTTGAATACGACGGGATTGCAGGCCGGCACAGCGCGTGTCGGCTATACCGATGCGGCAAAAAAAGCGATGGTTTCGGTTGTGAATATTTCTGCAAGCCGCGCTGCGATCACATCGGCAAATAAACGCTCTAGAAGCGAAGATCCGCTTTTCCGGCGCTTCTTTGGCTTGCCCGACGGCAAGGGCGATGGCGGTGAATCAGCCCAAAACCCGCAAGAGAGCCGCGAAGGATCTTCGAGCCTTGGTTCTGGCGTGATCGTTAATGCAGACGCCAAAGGCGCATACATTCTCACCAACGATCATGTTGTGCAAGGCTTTCGGGAAATTAAACTCGCATTAGCCGACGGCCGGGTGCTTGACGCTAAAATTACCGGTACCGATCCTGAAACTGACTTGGCCGTTTTGCGCGTCGAGGGCGCCGGGCTAACACCGATTGTATTTGCACAGTCGGATAAAGCCCAAGTAGGCGATTCCGTGTTGGCTGTCGGCGATCCGTTCGGTGTGGGCCAAACCGTCACGATGGGCATCGTCAGCGCGCTAGGGCGCAATCGCTTGGGGGTAAACGCTTATGAAAACTTTATTCAAACTGATGCGGCCATCAACCCGGGCAATTCTGGCGGCGCATTGGTGGACATCAACGGTAATTTGCTGGGTATCAATAGCGTGATTTATTCGCAGTCCGGCGGCAGTTTGGGTATAGGATTTGCCATTCCAGCGACGATGGCGAAGGACGTAATGGAGCAGATCATTACCAACGGTGCCGTAACGCGAGGCTATATTGGTATTTCTCCCCAAGACATCACGCCAGAAATGGCAAAAAAATTAAACCTCGATGACACGCGTGGTGCATTCATCGCCCGAGCTGATACCGCAAATCCTGCGTACAAGGCTGGCTTACGTGTAGGGGATGTGATTACGGCAATTAACGGCAAACCCATTCAAGATAGCGTTGCGGCCATGGCGATCATTGCCGCGCTTAAACCCAATGCCACTGCGGTGTTTAGCTACATCCGCAGTAAAAAGACGGCTGAAGCGACATTAAAAGTGGGTAAGCGTCCTTCGCGGCCGATGAGCATAGAGCCAGCACCGGAATAAAAAGCAGCGTTTTTAGCGATTAAAATGCCCTGAAGACACCCTAATATCGGGCGTCTTCAGGGCATTTTAATTGCAAAATCCAAGCTTTCAAGTACTTTTCTAGAGATCGAATGGGCGCGTCATCAGCAAACAATACGCTATCGTTAGCTTTAATTTTCGCTGACAACGTTGCGCGCCACGTTGAATCGACAGCGAGTTTGCTCGCAATACGGACATAATCCACTTCGTTTTTGGCGATTAGTTCCGGCACATCTAGCAGCTTTAGCATTGCCATGGTTTGTCGACCACGCATCTGCGTTGACGGCAGCGTAACGATTGGTAAGCCCCGCGCTAGGGCGTCGAGCGAGGTGTTGCCGCCTGACCAATATAAGGTGTCCAGCATAAAATCACAGGCTTGATTGATGAGTTTGTAGCCGTTATGGTCAACACTGGGCAGGATTTTTACGCGGCCGGGCATATCTGCCGCGGCGACGCCATGTTCAGTTAAAACGCGTTTAAAGCGCGTGATGAAGGCGTTGGTTAACTGCGCCGAACGCCCTGCAAACATCACAATGACTAACTTTGGATTGGCAATCATTACTTTTGCGACTAGCGCATCGCAATCAGGATGAATTTTAAACAGCGATTGCGGGTAAAGCGCGAGGATCGCATCCGCGCCCACATTCAATTCGGCGCGTACCGATGGCTGCCCTAAGATAGCAGTGGGCTCTGGCGGTTTAGCGTAGTAAGTACCAACACCGGGCAATAAGGCTAAGGTTTCTGTGTAAGCACTTTGTGCGCTTTCAGGCTCCATCTCAGCGCAACTTAGGTAAAAATCCATGTTTGCATGGCCGGTTGTCACCGGATGCCCCCAGGCGCAGGCTTGAATGGGCGCTAAACGCATGCCGGCCATCGTGAACAGATTGCCATCCATTCCCATTTCTGGATAAATTAGTACATCCAGCGCGTCAGTTTTAATGGTTTGCGCAAGCTCAAGAACGGCGTCCTTAACGTGTCGGTACTGCTCGGCGCTGGCTCCAATGGCTTTAGAAACGGCATCCACAGTGGCGTTGGTGTAGTAGACATAAATTTCAAATTTGGTTTTATCCAAGCGTGAAATCCAATTACCAAAATATGAACCCACGGTGCAATTGTAAAAAGACCGGCTTGCAAAGCCAACGCGAATTTTGCGTTGATTGTTAAACTCACGGGGTCTAGCAGCAATTGGCGCGTAAAAATCTGGCGCTGCGGGCTCTAGCAAATTACGCTGAAGCGCTGCAAATTGCTGCTGGAGTTTGGTGTCGTCGGCACCTTGGTAGGCTAAAAAGAAGTTATTCCACGCCGCATTTTTAACAAGCTCAGCAGCCGAGGCACTTTGAAACCTTGATGAGTTTTGACTCAGATTCGCCAAACCAGATGAATAGGCTTCACGCGATTGGCGCAGATGCTCAGCAGAATCATAAAAAACGGGTAAGGCGAGTGCTGCCCGAAGGCTCGCTTTCAAATTGTCTGGAACTTGAAGAAGCACGAATTTAAAGACTTTTACCGCGAGTGAATGCTCACCGCGTTCAGCAATGATGTCGCCGAGTTCGATATGCGCATCCCAATCGTCTGGCCGTAGTTTTAATGCCTGATCGAGGGCCAATTGCGCTTGGTCAAGCTTGGCCTGTTCCCGAAATACCTTAGAAATGAGCTTTAGTGCGTCAATAAAATTGGGGTTTAGCGTTAGTGCCTGCTGAAGAGCAGCTTCTGCTTGGACAAAATTGCGTTGTTGAAACTCGATGGAACCCAAATTTAAGTAGGCGTGCGGGTAGTTTGGCGTGAGGGCAATAGCATGATTTACCTGCGTGCGCGCTTCGGCATCCCGGAAAGTGCGCATCAGCACCGTGCTGTAATTCACGCAGGCGCGGGCATAATTTGGGTCATGCTTAATGGCATTCACGTAGCAATGTTCTGCATCAGCCAAGCGGTTTTGATCCGCCAAAATGATGCCTAAATTATTATAGGCCTGGGCAAAATCAGGCTTCGCAGCCACTGCCTGGCGCGCGCAATATTCGGCTTGCTCACTGTTTTTGACATCTTGGTATAAATTAGACGCATAAAGCCAATACGCGGCATTCGTCGTCTCATGGCTACAGGCCTGCCGCGCACTCGCCACGGCCGCATCCAGCTGCCGCAATTGCTGCTGACACCCGGCTAAAAAATACCAGGCAATGGCGCGAGTAGCGGCATCGTCGCCGGGCTCCGCAAGCACTTTTTGAAATGCATGCGAAGCAGCTAAATACTGGCGCTGTGCATAGAGCTGCTTTGCTTCGTCTATTTTGCGGTTGACTCTGTTCATCACGATTCGCTTCTAGGCAAATTATTTTGCTGGTTTTGGCGCTCTTTTCTTGGGCATCTTTTCAGTCAAAATGCTTGCAGAAGCAGGTAATTCAGCCACCTTTACTACTACATCGCCATCAATAGCGGCTTTTGGTGCAGTAAGGGTTGAAAATGCTTGAAAATAGGCATTCTCCAATGCAGTCACATTGGCTGCTGCGTCCACTAATGCCGATGCCTTCATGGCGGATTTAATCGTTGCCTTGGCACTATCCCGTAGCGTTTTATCGGTGGCATATTTAACCGCTAGCTCCACATAATCATTACCTGATTCAGCGACAAAATCGTTTAAACCTGCATGATTGAGTAGGGCGAATGTGGTGCGTTCACCATGCCGTTTTCCAACCATCGATATCACGGGGACGCCCATATTTAGGGCTTCTATAGTGCCATTGACACCGCTATAGGGCATGGTATCAAGCACAATATCTACCAGCTGATAACGCGCTAAATTTAGCTTTTCATCCGCATTTGCGGGAATAAACACGACGCGATCTTCAGCGATACCGGCTTCTTTGATTAAGGCTAAATAGTATTTTTGCATTTGCGCGACAAGAGGCGAAAACGCCAGCACCGCCGTGGGCACGCGCTTTAAAATTTGCTTCCACAAGGCCAAACAGCGCGGTGATAGTTTTTGAATTTGTACAAACGCACCGAAGACGATGTTTTTGTCAGTCAGGCGCAAACCTGCGCGCGTAATCGTAGGGTAGGCGGCCGCTTCGAGCGCGCGGACAGGGAAAATACTCCCCGCTACAGGCAGCAACTTTTCCAACAGAAATTCCTGATTTCTCGGCAAATCTGCAAAGGCGTCAGTGAGCTTGTAGTCCACTGTAGCCATCCCCAACGCACCAGCACTGCCGATGTGCGTCATTTGCAGTTTTGCCGGCTTATAGGCAAAAATGGCTGGGTTGGCGTGACGGGTATGGGTACTCAAGTCAATTAAGACATCAATGCCGTCAGCTTCGATGAGTTTGGCGGCATTGTAGGCATCAAGGCCGTAAATAATTTTAAAGTAATGGCTCTGCGCGGCAATTTTTTCTGTCCACGCATCTGGTTTAGGTGCCAGCGAGTAGCAATAAATTTCAATACGCGACACATCGTGACGACTCAATACCTCAAACATCATCTTGCCCATGACGTGATCGCAAAAATCACCGGAAACATAGCCGATTTTCAATTTGGCTGGGATAGTTGTGGGCACACTTGCGCCAAATTGCGGGTAAAGTGCAGCCATCGCCTCGTTATAACGGCTATATAGCGCTAACTCCTCGTCACCATCCAGATCGACAAACAACATGGCGTAGAGCATTTCGCTCAAAATTTCTTCGGCCAGTGTATGGTCACGCGTTGCGGCAATGTCGGCGGCCACCGCGCGGAACGCGGCTTGTTCTTCACTACTTTTGCCCAGAAAACGCAGCGATTCGCAACGCGCCCATTGCTGGCGGAGGCCTAATTTACGGCGTTCTTTGGTGGGTTTTGTGAATTCTGCGGCGAGCTTTAACCAATCTTCAACACGCCCCGACCGCAGTAACATGTCGCGTAGCTGCCAAAATGCCATCTCATGGTCAGCATCAATGCCGAGCACTTTACGGTACATTTCTTCGGCGGGTCCGATTTGTTCCACCTGATTTAACAGCGCGCCAAAATTAAACACGGCATCGGTATTGTTGGGTGATAACACCAATGCCTGGCTATAGGCGTGGGCTGCTTCACGAAATTGCCGATTTCGATGGTAAGCAATCCCTAAATTAGTGATGACGCCCGCATCTTGGGGCTTGGCAGCGTGTGCACGCCGTAGATAGTCGACCGCAAGTTCGTACTCATGCGCTTGTGTAGCGGCTAACCCGAGTCCATTTAAAGCGCCGGAGTGTGCGGGTGAAATAGCCAATACTTCTGCAAAAGCGAGCTTTGCTTCCGCTGGCTGCTTTTGTGCAAGATACAAATTACCCAGCGCCAAGCGCACTTCAGCATCACCGCTATTAAAGGTGGCAGCGCGGCCGAGGAAATTAATCGCTTCGGCGGTATAGCCGGTATCACGCGCCAGCACGCCGGCAAAGTAGTTGAGTGGGGCGTATTCCGGCTGCTCTTTAAGTAGGGCTTGATAGCCTTCATAGGCGCGCGACATTTCACCAGACTGGTGGAGGCGCACCGCTTTATGAAAATCGGTGTTGAAATCATAACTACTCATCAGACTCTGTTTTATGTCGGCCGTTTTGGCGTTAATGGCAAATTTATACGCCGTCTCAAGTGCTGCAACATGTTTTTTAATATCGCATATAGGGGCGGTGAGCTTAGCCGCCTTAATTTTTGCGACAATTTTTGCACACCAGGCTTTGTCAGTGGCAAGCTTATGGGCAATACCAACGAAATCGGTGGCGCTTTTTGCGATAGTTTCAGTAATGCCTAAATTACTCAAAATACTGTAGCCCGTGCGCTGCGCATGACGATCTCCGCAAAGTGACACCACGGGGATATTCATGTCAAGCGCTGCCAATGTGGTGTCGCCACCGGCGTAGGGGAAGGTGTCAAGCGCGGCATCAACCAACTGGTACCGCGCGCGCAGTTCGGCGGCATCTTTGGTGGCGGGAATAAATACCACTTGGTTCTTGGCAATGCCAACAGCTTTTAAAATACGTTCAACACTGGCTTCATCGCCCTCACGAATAAAAGAAAACGCTAATACGCTATTGGGCACGGCGGTTAAAATCTGCTTCCACGCTTGGAGACACTCTGGCGAAAGCTTGATTAAATTTACAAACGTAGCGAATACAAACTTGCCTTCCAAACCTAACTGCGTACGCGTGTAGGTTGGCGCAACCGGCGGAGCGGTGTTGGGCACAAACGGAAATACACAGCCATTTATGGGTAGCAACGCCTCAATCTGCCCTTTAGCGCTTTCTTTGGTGTCGCAATAGGCGTCGGTAATTTTATAATCGACTTCCGGCAAACCCACGCAACCGTGATATCCCAAGTGCGTGGCGATAACACGAGCGGGTTTGTGCGCGTAAAGCGCAGGGCGGGCACCAGCGGTATGACCTGCAAGGTCGATGAGTAAATCGAGATCACAATCAGCGATGAGCTTAGCCGCTTCAAGCGTGGTTGCCCCGTGAATATTCACCACAGCTTCTACTTGCTCTACAAATTGTTGGGTTACATCATCATTAAATTTGGGGTCATTTAGGCCAAAAAGATAAACCTGAAACTGTGCTTTATCGTGATTTGCAATTACATCGAGCATTAACCGACCCATCACGTGGCCGCGAAAATCGGCAGAAACATAGCCAATGCGCAGCCGTTTGTCGGCGCCCGATTGGGTGCGACGGGGGAGCTGCAGCCCTTGTTTGCGACGACTAGCAGTAATTGCATCCGCGTATGCTTGGTAGCACTGGCGTGCCGTTTCGAGGGGCAGATTGAAGTATTGCATGGAGCCAAGGAGCTCGCTAGGCGTGCCAGCGCTGCTATTTGGCGACGGATTCACATCTGCTCGCGGATTTGCAGCAAGGGCATCAATGACTAACTTTTCTAAATTAGCGTCGGCACTGTGCCGCGCCACCAGCATTCCCGCCAATATTTGCGTGACCCCCATCACCGGGTTAGCTGCATGCCATGTCGTGAAGGTAGCTATTGCGCTGCCATAATCTTTGACGGCGACATGGGCATTAAACAACGCATCCCACACTGCTTCATTCTGCGGACTTTGAGCAACAGCGCGTTGTAACGGCGCAATTGATTCCGCGGGACGATTTAATCGCTGGAGCACTAAGCCTAAATTGTAGGTGGCTTCAAAGTGCGTTGGGGCAAACTTGAGCGCGCGCGTGTAAGCGGCTTCGGCTTCTGCATACTCTCGCAAACTTTGATGGAGATTTCCCAAATTGTTATGTGCATCTGCAAACTGGGGCCGAACCGACACCGCTTGCTGGTAGGCTTGCTTAGCACGTGCCAATTGCCCCATTTCTTGGAGGCACAACCCGTAGTTATAAAGCGCCTCCCAATTTTGCGGATCACTCTGCAGCAGGACCTCATAACGCAGCGCAGCGGCAGAGAAATTTTGCTTTGTATGCAAATCGATCGCTTGATTGTGCAACAGTTTTTTTGTTTCGGCAGGAGACAATGGGGTATGGGAAGCGCTCATTTATGCGGTGCTCTATTTGACTGATTGAACTAAATTACTACTAAAAGATACGGCGAAAGCCAATTATAGCGGCGCTCGGCGTGTTTAATACAATTGAAAGCTGTTTTTCGGCTGGATCCCCTCTTCAGGGTCGCAGTAGCTTTACCTGCGGGAGACATCAACGGCTGAAACATCGAGCCATTGATGTTCTAAGCGACAAAGCCCGTAATCGCGAGTTCGGCCTGCGACCCAGAAATCTAATTCTAATGAATCAAACAGGCGTAAACCTTGTTTGTCGAGCACATGGGCACGGTACCGATATTTTCCAGGTAATAAGCTCAAGTTTGGAAAATGCACATGAAATGCATGGCGATTATCCCCTATTGCTGTTGGGGTGTAATGGTGGTCGGTAGAGTGTGTGCCATATAGGGGCGAGCCATCGGCGCGAGCAATCCCGATCAGAATGACGGGGCTTTCATCAGCCGGCGCGTAGCACACACCGTGTAAATGCAATGATCCACCGAGTTGCACTTCAGTAATGGGCTCAAGCGGATTGGCTTCGGCACTATCGCCACTTATCCAGTGCGAAATCATTCGCAATGCGTTGGGGCCGTTTGTGCCGCGCGTAATTTTTTCGAGTTTGTTGTTTTTTTCTTCGTGGTGCGCCAAATAGGCTTGGGTAACGCGAAAGGAATCGCCGTACATATGCATACGGCCTTCGTGAATCCACACGGTTTTAGGGCAGAGGGTCTGGATGTGATACATGCTGTGCGAGCACAGCATGAGCGTGCCACCACCATTGAGGTATTGCTCAATCCAGCGCATGCATTTTTTTTGGAAAGACTCGTCACCGACGGCAAGCACTTCGTCAGTAATCAACAGATCAGGGGACAAAGCCGTGGCGACAGCAAAGCCTAGCCGTACTGTCATGCCTGTGGAGTAGTGATTTACCGGTTGATCGATGTGGGTACCAATATCAGCAAAGTCTATAATTTGCTGCAGATTTTTATCTATTTCCGCCTTGGATAAGCCCGTGAGCGCTGCAGCAAGATAGATATTTTCGCGACCGGTGTAATCCGGGTGGAAGCCAGTGCCCAGCTCGAGCAGTGCAGCCGTTTTTCCGTTGACCTGCATTGTTCCGGCGGTGGGCTTTACAACCTTGGCCGCTACTTTTAAGAGTGTTGATTTTCCCGCACCGTTGTCGCCAATAACGCCAAGCGATTCGCCACGCTTTACATCGAGCGTAATGTCCCGCAACGCAGTAAAACTATGAGCGGGCACAGTTCCTCTAAGCAAACTCAGCAACACATTGACGCGACTACCGGCCGTGTTTAACTGGGGAAAATCTTTGCCGATTTGCGTCATGCTTAGTATGGTTTGACTCTCTGGCAGAGATCCTAGGTTCACTGACGCCATTATAAGAAGTCTTCAAAGTGTGGCGCTAGGCGCTGAAATAAGGCAACACCCAATGCTGCAATTAAGAGTGAGCCAAGGAAGATTGCGATGTCGCCCAATTTAAATAAAGCCGTACCAGTAATGGCTTCGCGCGATCGTTCTACTAAGTAGCCCATTGGATTCGCTGCAAATATTGATTGATATTTGGCAGGAATTTGACTGAGCGGATACATAATTGGCGTTAAGAAATAGAGCGCCATGAGCGCTGGCGGCACTAAATGTTCAAGGTCTTTCAGTATGGTTTGCACCGCGCTTGCGGCGGCGCAGACGCCAAAAGTGAAGATAAAGAGCGAAAATAGATGTGGCAAAATGCTGAAAATTGTGGGCCAAGCTATTGGTGCCCCCGACAAACTAAGCACGCCGAGGACGACAAGAAAGCCCAAAATGTGTACCGTAAATGTGGCTGCAACCACAGCAAAAACTAAATAAATGGTCGGAAACGCCACTTTTTTGATTAGCGCTGCATTACCTTGAATTGCGGACAAACTGCGATTGAGCGCATCCGCGAACATCATCCAGGGCCACAGCGCTGCAGCCAGAAAAAAGGTATAGCTATAAGCGCGGTCTGCCACACTCTGCTTAAACATGTTTTCAAATACAATCGAGTAGATCGCTAACAACAGCATTGGCGTGAGAATGGGCCAAACCACGCTGAGCAAGGTGTTTGAATACTTGGCGCGAAGTTCGCGCTCCAAGAAGTGTAGGATTAGCGTGCGTTGTGCGTAGTGGCTTTTGACGCCAGCGATGAAACTTGTCATTTGCCTAGTGGTCGCTAGTTGTTAATGTCCTATGGGAATGAAATTGTATTATTTAGACGACGTCCGAGTGCCTCGCTTGAGCAATAGTTCGTCATTGAGTGTTACCGATGGATCAAATTCAATTTCCGTCAGTTTTTTGCTGCGTTGCGTTGACTTAAACTTCATTTCCATTTCGGCAATAATGCTGCCTTTGGCTTCGTCAAAACTTAGCTTCCGTCCAGGCGCAATCTTGTTGAGTCGAATGAGATGCACACCAAACTCGGAAATAATTGGTTTACTTATTTCACCTATTTTTAAGGTTTGCGCGGCGGCGCTGTAGCTTTTAGCGAGGCTATTTGCTGGCAAAGTGCCAAGATTGCCTTTGTTTTTTTTCACGCTATTGTCTTCTGACAGCTCTATCGCTGCCTCTTCGAAGGATTTTCCACCTTCAATTTTTGACCGCAGTTCCGTAGCTAAACGAAGCGCTTCAGCCTCGGATCGACATTGAGTTTTGAAGAGAATGTGACTCGTATCTATGTCGGACGCAATGGTGTATTTTTCTGCTTGCGTAATGTACTGTTCTCGTGCGCTATTTTCGTATTTAGGTACCACTATTTGCTTCTCAAATTCGTTAAGCCGCGCTTTTGCAATAATAGCTTCGCTTGCAGCAGCAATTTCCGCAGTTACTTGCGGGGACTTATCTAAGCCACTTTCTCGCGCTTCCTTAACTAAGGTTTTATTTAGCAACATGCCCTTAAGCATCTCAGCCATTCTTTTTGGTACCGTAGTAATTCCCGCCCGATTCTCTAACGGGATGGCCTCTAAAGCCTCTTCCAACATGGCTTCGGTGATTTCGATGTTTTTTGATTTTAGTATTACAGGGCTATTTGGTTCTGCGAGCACGGTAGGCGAGGAACACGTTACCGCAAGAGTGAGGATTATTCGGCTGGCAAGATAGCTGATACTTTTGATTTGCATGTGTAGGACAACCTTGAAAATTGATGTTTTAGTATGATGCACATATAAGACTACCAGCGCTGATGGGCGTTCGCCCCATGCGCGGAAAATATGTAAGCCGCGGAATTTGCCTGCGAATGCGTTGAATCACGGTAGCTTGAAAAACTACCGATATATTTAGTCAGACAGTGACGGTTGTGGGTGTGGCGGTGCTTCTTCCTCTAAAATATACCCGGCAAACTAGGTTTGCCGGGTATAAATTAAATCGTCACTATCGTATTGCGAGAAACGTTGCGCATTGGCTATAGTTAGATCCGATTAGACTCCGCGTACATGAGTCCTCACGCGGATAGCCGGTCGTACGCGGGTCACCAGTAGCTGGTGTCGCGTTTTGGAAACGCACGTTTATATAGTAGTTTTCGCCGGGATTTAGAACACATTTTGGTACCACCGCCTCAGTGGCCGAGGGTGTTCCGCCTATACGATAGTACAAATCGCCCGTTGTGGAACTACTGGAAAAATAACAAGCGTTGTTACCCACTTTAGAGGTGTCAAAATCGCATGGTGATTTCGTAATGGATACAAATTGCGGCGCCTGCGGGCCAAATGATTCAGAGACATTTAGAGATATTGAGCCTTGGTTGGCTGCTCCGGGCGCGAGTGTCGGCACCGTGATTCCATAGATCATTGCCGAATTTGGCGCCAAGGTAAACACATCTCTACCCGATGTAAGGCGCGTCTGCGCGAAATTAATGTTATGCATATATGCGCGCGTAATCGGTGGCGTTGCCGAACTACAATTGGTTGACGCATCCGTTGATGTAATTGCGTACGCATTCAGCGGTTGCCGAGTTATTGCGCTAAGCTGCAAATTCATCGTCCAGGATGGATTAGGAATTGTGGAAATGATCGTTAGGTCTGGAGAGTCTGTCCCACAAGGTAGGTATACAAGGGCTCCGTTGATATCCCGTACTGGTTGGTTATTGCCATCAATGGATACGCATGTTTTTAGGGTTCCACTACTAGGGGGGGTTACGACCGGGGGCACCACTACTGGGGGAACTACTACTGGCGGATTTACACTGGCGTCATCTTTAAAGATATAAAAAACACTTTCGAAGATTTTGTCTTTAGTGGCGTCAGATCTTCCTGAATTTATTTCTTGAAGGGTGAGTTTTAAGCCTTTGTTTCCCTGTTGATTATAGAGCAGTGTAATTGGCACCTGCTGTTGTACTGGTAAAATCTGTGAAAAGCCAGTTGGCACTGTAGCCGGGAAAACCAAGATGCCTTCTGTCGCCGGCGCTGTATAGTCGACTGCGTACTGTGCACCAGCAATATTTGGGGGCTCAGAATAAGGCTCTATTTTATAACGAACATAGACAGTATTTGTCGCGCCCGATGGCCGGGTAGTTAGCGTCGACGTAACCGGATTCGAGCCGTTTGTGAAGAATAAATTCACATTTACTAGTGGGTTTGACTGACCTCTTGCGGGGAAGGATATTCGCTTTTCATATGCAGCCCAAATAGTTCCTTGATAAGCCTGATCCCCGCTAACTGGCGGCGTGCCAGGTACCGCGGTTGCAGTACATGCCGGATCATCGGTGGAAATTTCAAGCGTTGAATCAGCGGGAAAGTATTTAGAAATTACACTTTTACAAGATGTATCCTTGGCATTAATTTTAACGGTGGTCGCATTTATTGTTAGCGTGATTGGAGTGGTGTTTTGCGCATGCGATACCGCCGTCAACGCTGCTAACGTGCACCCGAGTAAATACGAGATATGTTTTTTCATGGTTATCTATTGCCTTTTTCGGTGTAGCGCGCCGCTGAATTATTTTTATACCCAAAGATGGGATGTTGCTGGGCTCTTTTAGTGCCTAAAAAGTATACTTTTTAGGTTAGAGCTGTGTAATGCTATCTTTATACGTTGGATTTGACCATTTTTTTTAGTTAAAGTTGCAGAAAAATGGCGCCTTGACCAACTTAAGAAGCGAAGTCCCGAATCGTCGATTCAACAATCAACTATCAAACCAAATGTCAAATTGAAATAAGGTTTTGATAGCATTAAATGGCATTGCGAACCCACAAATAAATTGAGGAGCCGAAGCTCCTCAATTTATTTTTGCCTAAAGCTACTAAACATATATAGCAGCAGTTAATGCGTATATTACGAACCGATACGCGTTGTAAATTTATGATGGAACTGGCCACCATAAACAGAGAACACGCTCGTTGTTGAACCTGGAAGTGTTAAGTTAGCATTGATGAAGTCATGAACCATCAAACCAGCAACTGGCAGACCGAAGTGCGTACGCGGTGTTGTAACACCAGCTGCAGTCAAACCATAAACAATCGTGCTTACAGGTGTCAATGCGTTGAAAGTCTCAGTAAACGCAATACGACCCCAACCATTTTGGTAAGGAACAGTAATGTTTAAAGCGTTAGTTGAGCCTAAATTGTTGCTGTTATTGAACGTAATAACGTTGGTTTCCCAGCACAAATTTGTGGAGCTTTGCGGTGTTGGCGGCGGCGGTGGAGAAACAATTTGATCCGGTGGCGCGCCAACTGGCTGCTGCTCTTCACGATCAACAAATGCGAAACTAATACGATCGCAAGCGGTGTTCGTAGTTTGGCTATAGTTTACGTTGAAAGGCGCAGCTGCCGCACCAGTTCCAGGACGGCTATAAGCAAACTTAGTTGGGAATGTGACGATCCAATCCGTGCCAGAGCGCGTAGCTGAATCCAGTACATATTCGTTCATTACGGTGTCGTGCATAAATACTGCACTAACTGCATCGCGCGAATTTGTCCATACCGAATACACGTCGAAACCGTTTAGGAATACGTCAGATGTCGTATTACCACCGGCTGTCAACTTAGGGTCTAAGCTATCAGAACGAGTCCAAAGATTAGGACCAGCACTTGCACCATACCAGTTGTCAAGAGCAATAGCATCATAAGAAACGTCTGTACCGCCCAAAACGTTGATCAATGATGCGCCACCAAACAAACCACCTGTAGGGGCAGCAACGCCACGGCCTAGAGGGTTAACTGCATCACCATCGCGAGAAGCGATAAGTGTACAGTTTGCTGGAATGCTGTTGCTACCGTGCTTAATCGCTGCAGTCAAAGCAACTTCAGTCACAACGCCCATTTCCAAGATTTCGAAGTGACCTTCACGGGCACGATCTAAATCGCTATTGGAATCTGACGAATAAACGAAATTCTTGAAAACGTTCGGTGTATTTTGGTCAGTGGTAGCACCGGTATTCGTGAACAAATTTTGCGGAACTACGCAAGACTTGTCAGAAGATACCAAACGCGCACCATTGGCTGTACGAACTACAGCACCGGTCCATACGTCAAGCGGAGATAAGTATAAGTTAAAGTCCAATACCTCAGCTGTACGCTTACCTTCCATGAAACGAACCTTAACGGACTTGGTCGAATTCGTAGTGTTAACGACAGATAGATATGTGTCATAGTAAGCAGTACTTGTACCGCCGTCTATTGCACGGACTGTGTAATACGGATATACAAGCGCTTGGCCATGTCCATCCGGATTGATGTGAACGGCTTGAACGCCGCCCGTAACGATTGTCGCTAAGCCAGCCAGAACCGCTGTATTTAGAGACTTTCTTTTAAAGGTATTCATGTTTTAGGTTACTCCTTTTTTGAAGATATAAAGTGATCACTTTAGAAGCTACAACACATCAAGTCTATACTACCCAAACTCAATTTACAAATACTTTGTGCATCTT
>JANNXI010000068.1:0-11694 GCA_031409495.1 Betaproteobacteria bacterium | reverse complement strand
ATTCCTACGGTTCGCTATTGGGGATTCACAGCTTGCTCACGTCGCCTGAGACTTTTACCCACTATATTCTTGGTAGCCCATCGCTGTGGTTTGATGCGCATTGGATTGCTAGACGTCGGTGATCGCTTGGTGCGTGAGTATTCATTGGGAATGAAACAGCGCTTGGGGTTGGCGTTGGCACTAATCAACCGGCCGAAGTTACTGATTTTGGATGAGCCCAGCAATGGACTCGATCCTGCTGGTATCGTCGATTTGCGGAACACGTTGCAGTCGCTCGCCCACAACGACGCCACGACAATATTCGTTAGTAGCCACTTACTGTCTGAAATCGAACTCATCGCTACACATGTAGGCGTAATCCACGAAGGCTCGATGCGATTTCAAGGTACGCTCGCAGCGCTCAAACAACAAGCTTCGTCGTTACTACAGATTTATTGCGCCCCAATTGATCGCGCTTTAGAAGTTTTGCGTGATGCAGGGTTCTCGGCTCATGTAGGCTCCGGTAGGATTTCAGTAGATTGCCCTCCGCAGGTCGATGGGCAGATTAATTATGTTTTGGTTATGGCAGGCATTGAAGTAACACATCTGAGTCGACCGCCAATTGCCTTGGAGCAGCTTTTTTCCACTCTGACTAAGGCGCAAGCATGATGTTTTTGTTGCGAGCACTCCGCGCGGAATCACTTAAACTTAAAAATACGCTGGCTCTGCGTTTATGTATTATCGCGCCACTTGTGATCGTTACCTTGCTGGTTTTACAAGCCATCGTCGGTCATCAGCCGAAGGTGCTACCCGGTGGTGCGCGCGCATGGGTCAATTTTGTCTCTGCCTGTTTTGCGCTATGGGCGCTGCTGATGTTGCCTTTATTCGTAACGCTTGAGTCTGCGCTGATTGCTGGATTGGAGCATAGCGAACGCCAGTGGAAGCATTTGCTAGTGTTGCCTGTGCCACGATCTGCATATTACATGGCTAAATTGATAGCATTACTGGGGCTAGTATTGTTGGCTTCCTTGTTGTTCGGCATGGTATTTGTACCGCTTGGGGGCTTGGTACTAGTGCGGTTTGATATTGGTGGTATGGCGGGCGTGCCGCCGATGGCTCTCATCGCTGAGCTCTCGGTCAAAGTATATTTTGCGGCCATGTTCATCATGGCGCTCCATACTTGGATTGCGATACGGTGGCGAAGCTTTACAGTCGCAGTTGCTATCGGTATGTCGGCCACCGTGATGGGTTTTTTGATTGGACAATCCCGTTTTGGACCTTATTTTCCTTGGACCATGCCAGCCCAGGCATTGGCGCCGGAGGCGCCCTTCAACACCGTCTTGTTGCTTAGGATTGGCGGTGCATTGCTGTGCACGGCAGTGGCCAGCAATAGATTCACGAGACGCGAAGTTGATTGAACTCTAAAGTGCGAATAATTTGATAAAGTATTTGAAGGTATCCTGCCGGAGAACATTCACGTAAAACTAGTTGCAATCGCATGGGCTCTGCGCGTGAGTCAAAACTTGTTGTTGCTGCAGTCCTCAAACGAATCTTTTTGGAGTAGTTAATAATGGGTAAAGTATTTGAAGAAATCACCGCAGAGCTAACAGAGTGGATTGGACGGCAGCATCTATTTTTCGTAGCCAGCGCGCCGCTTGCGCAGTCGGGGCTGGTGAATTGTTCGCCGAAGGGAATGGATTCATTTCGCGTGGTTTCTCCAGTTGAGGTGGCTTATCTGGACTTAACTGGTAGCGGAATTGAAACGATTGCGCATGTTCGTGAGAATGGTCGAATTGTTTTTATGTTTTGCGCGTTTTCAGATTCGCCAAAAATAGTTAGGCTGCATGGAACTGGGACGGTGCACACGCTTAAATCTACGCGCTGGGAGAGCCTAAACGCACTGTTTCCGGCTCAAGCTGGTGTGCGCGCCATCATCACTGCGCAAATTAGCCGCATCAGTGATTCTTGCGGATTCGCGGTGCCGATCTTTGAATTTAAACAAGATCGCGACATATTGAAAAAGTCGCATATTGCGAAAGGTGAGGCAGCGCTGCAAGAATACCGACAGCGCAAAAATACCCTCAGCTTGGATGGATTGCCGGGTTTGGGTGAGGGGACCTAAATCGTGAAGGCTGAAGCTAAAGTGGTAGCTGTCCATATCAGCGGAACGCACTCGTTTTCAAAGCGAACGGTTGATCGTATCGAGTTGCTTGAGAATTTAGGCGTTGGAGGCGACGCGCATTGCGGGGCACTCGTGAAGCATCGTTCGCGCGTGGCGGCTGATCCCACTCAACCAAACTTAAGGCAAGTGCATTTAGTCCATAGCGAACTATTCGCGGAGCTCGCGTTAAAAGGTTTTCATTTGGGTGCCGGTGATATTGGCGAAAACATCACAACTTCTGGTATCAATTTGCTAGATTTGCCAAGAGGTACGCAACTAGCGATTGGTCGTTCTGCCGTGGTGACTATTACCGGTCTGCGCAACCCTTGCGCGCAGCTCGATGCTTTCAAATCTGGGTTGACTGCCGCCGTGCTTGATAGAAACCCGGACGGTACTTTGGTTCGCAAAGCCGGTGTAATGGGTATCGTGACTTGCGCTGGATTCGTTGAGGGCAGTGATTCGATCAAAATTATTTTGCCCGCGCTGCCGCACTTTCCTTTGGAACGCGTGTGATTATGATGATGTCTCTGTGGCCGAATTATGTTTTTTTTGCGCTATCCATAGCGCATGATTGTTTGTAAATGCCCTATTTTAGGCCTTATCCAGGCATCAAATTAAATTACCCCCGGCCAAGCTGGGGGTTTATTGCTGGAGCGCCTCAAAGGCGCGGGTAAATCGTGATCCGCCTGAAGGCGGCTACAGTCCTAATTTCATTTGCTCGTAGCGCTCATCTTCCTTCTCTTGGTTGCGGATGTAGGCACGCACCATTTCTTCATCAAGCCCTACCGTCGACACAAAATAACCCCGAGCCCAAAACACCTCGCCCGTAAAATTTCTTTGCCGACCTCCAAAATGCCGAGCTATCGAAATTGCGCTTTTACCCTTGATATAACCGACCACATTTGAGACCGAATATTTCGGTGGCACGCTTAAACACATATGCACATGATCCAGCATCAGATGCCCTTCCACAACCTTGCATTCCCTCTGACTAGCAAGCTCCCTAAAAATTTCGCCAAGGTGCTTTCTCAACGAACCATAAATCACTTTCTTACGTCGCTTCGGTATAAACACAATGTGATACTTACAATCCCATCTGGTATGGCTCAAACTTTGATACTCTTTCATCTTGAAACTCCTTCTTTTAGTCGAGATAGAAGTTTCAAGCTGACCGACGTATAGGTCAAACCTTGGTGAGTCCCCCGGCAAAGCCGGGGGTTTACCTTGTTAAATTATGTCGTTCCTGCTATTAATTTCAGCCTAACCCGTGTTAAGTATCTCTAACTAGTCTGCGGCGTATGAAACCACATCGCACATTGAAATTTGCAGCCCTCGCCTTATTGATAGCCACGCCAGCGATTGCGTGGGCTGCGTTTAAGCCAATCCGGATACTAGTGCCGACGTTCAACGGCGTGACCTGCATCGCTTATTTATAGCGAATTTGCTGGCGCTGCGTCGTCACCCTCGTCATCCGCCGATTCCCGATACTCCAAAATATCTCCCGGCTGGCATTGCAAGCGTTTGCAAATTAGCGTGAGTGTTGAGAAGCGAATGCCTTTTACTTTTCCGGATTTTAGGAGTGATAAATTTTGCTCGGTGATGCCAACGTAGGCGGCTAGGTCTTTCGATTTTAGTTTGTGTTTTGCCAGCATCACGTCGAGATTAACAACAATAGCCACTAGATAAACTCCTTATTTTCTTCCGCCGCTTCGCGGCCAACTTCCATCGCGCGAGCGATGAGGAAAAACAGTGCGCACATGAGCAGCACCGTCAGGTCGTCGCCGGTAAGGCTAAGTTTTCCGCTGAGTTTGCCATCGCCCACAAACTGCACAATCGTGCCGATGCGCGCGTGCAGCGTGAGCCACGACAACACCTTTGCCAAAAGCGTAATGCCTGCAAAGGCGCGTAAATGGGCAACGGCTTCTCGGGTAAAAAAATCACCGCGCTCAAAACTGCGCAGCAGTTTCACCAAGTGACTGTAGGCCCACAGCAGCACTGCGAGCTGCGGCAGGTTTACCAATGCGATGAGTAAGCGCTGATCGAAGCTAAGTTGCGTTAGCAATTGGATGGAAACGCCAGCTAGGTTAAGCCGCATCAACAACGGATAGCTGGTGAAAAAGGAGGGCGGTAGAAACAATACAAATAATTGGATCGTAAAAACGCTGGCCAAAAAAATAAGGCTGGCCCAGCGAATGATTCCGCACAGCGTTGGAACTGCAAATAAATTTTTAGTCATTACTGTATTTCCGTATAAAATTACTGTTTTACAATAAATAATTCGTGTAATATAGCCATTTTAACGCATTTAGGCGAGCGCAGATATGATGGATACTACAAATGACAATTTTAAATCAACCCTGCCATTCGAGAGCGGTAGTGGGGTTGTGCATCTGCAGCCTGCGCCGCGCGCCAGCATTGAATTGATTAATGCGAGTAAATCTTACGGCTTACAAAACGGGGTGCCGATGCGAGGGTTGGAATCGGTGTCGCTCAGAATTTTGGCGGGCGAATTTGTGATCGTTCTGGGTAAGTCTGGGAGCGGAAAATCAACGCTGCTTAATTTGGTAGCGGGCTTAGATCGCGCAACCAACGGCACGGTTCGGGTGGCGGGACAGAATTTAGCCGACTGTGGCGAAAACGCGATGGCGCTTTGGCGCGGGCGCAATATCGGTGTGGTGTTTCAATTTTTTCAACTGCTGCCAACGCTGACGATTGTGGAGAACGTTATCTTAGCGATGGAGTTTGTGGGCGTAATCGCGCCGCGTGATCGGCGGGCGCGGGCTTTGGATTTAATCGCGCTGGTGGGCATTGCTGAGCAGGCGCACAAATTACCGTCTGAATTATCCGGGGGGCAGCAACAACGCGCGGCGATTGCGCGCGCGATGGCAAATGATCCACCGATAATTTTGGCAGACGAGCCAACGGGCAATCTTGATAGTGAAACTGGCAACGCAATTTGCGACGTGTTCGCTATGCTTGCCCAGCAAGGTAAAACGCTGTTGGTCGTCACCCATGATGCAAAATTAACGGAGTCCGCTCATCGGGTAATTCGCATTCAGGATGGCGCGATTGTGGATGACCTGCAGCTTCCAGAATTGCAAAAAGCGGTGCAGCCATGAATATGCAGTTTAGAAAAGCAATTGGGGATGTGAAACGCAATTGGCTGTCGATGATTTCGATATTGCTCGTGCTGATTTTGGGAGCTGCAGCCGTGATGGCGGCGTTAAACGCGCGCGAAATATTGCGTCGAGAAATAGCCAATAATTTTGCACAAAGCCTTGCGCCAGATATCACGGTTTGGTTTGACCAAGTTGACGCAAACGTGCTACAAAAAATTGCGGTGCTTGACGGTGTTGCCGCTGTAGATACACGGCGAACGGCGCTGGTGCGCATTCGCGCTAAGGACGGCAGCTGGCTGCCGTTAAATCTCACCGTCAAGCCCGATTTCAAAGTGCAGCAAGTGAGCCTTGTGCATACGCATGATGCTGCATGGCCTCAAGCCGACGAAGGTATTTTTATTGAGCAGTCTGGTCGCGCATTGCTCGGTTTTGCGCCCGCAGAATCACTGCAATTGCGCACTGCGTCAGGCGACATTCGCGTCGGCACCTTGCGCGGATATGCGCATGATCCCGGCGTTGCGCCTAGTCAGCAAGATCGCTTAATTTATGGCTATTTAACGCCGCAAGCCGCCACAAAAATTGGCCTCCAACAGGGCATGAATCAACTTATTATTAAGCTTAAAACACCGGTAAGTCGGGCGAGTAAAGCCAGTTTTGCAACGCAGTTAGAAGCACTTTTAGTTGCCAATCGCACCCCCGCACTCCGCATCGAAACGCTCAGCGGTAAGCACCCACATGACTTGCTGATGGCGGCCCTGCTTCGTGTCATCGCGGTGTTTGCGGGGCTGGCTGTGCTGGGCAGTGCGGCGATGGCAAACTATTTAGTCAGCACTAGGATGCGCCGAGAAGTCCGTCAAATGGGCATCATGAAGGCATTGGGCGCGCGAACATGGCAAATAGTTGTGCAGTATTTGTTGGTGCTGCTACCGGCGCTGGGGTTGGCGGTAGCCCTATCTATTCCATTGGGCGACCTGTTTGCCAATGCCTTAGTAACTGCAAATTTAGAATCGCTTAATATCGATATTGTTGATTGGCGAGTGCCGATGTTGCTGCGTTGGCAAGTGATAGCGGTGGTGTTTGCGGTGCCGCTGCTGGCCATGTTGTGGCCGGTAGTGCGTGCAGCAAGGCTTACCGTGCGCGAGGCAATTCACGACCCCGGAATCACCGCATCTTCGCGGCTAATGACGGTACTGGTTCGTTATTTGAAATTACCACTGAGCGTGCGCAATAGCTACGCGCTACGCAACGTGTTCAGACGCCCGTGGCGCTCGATTGTGATGACCTTAGCCCTTGGGTGCGGCGGCGCGTTGCTAATGACAACCAACAGCATGATTGGCGGTTTAATGCAGGTGATTGACAGCAACCTAGAAAGCCAAGGTCATGACATTGAAATTACCTTGAGCCGCGCCGCGCCCAAAGTGCAAGTGGAAGCAATAGCGCGCAGTGTAGGTGCCGTGAGCCTTGCAGAATCTATGCGGCGCATTGGCGTTAAGGTGCTGGCGGCGAACAGTACAGCTGATGCACGAATACACCACGACGGCGATAGCGCTGTGCTGGTGGATTACCCAAGCGCTGGTTCTGCAGCAGCGCTGTATAAATTACCGTTGAGCCAAGGTCGTTTACCGCAAGTCAATAATGAAAACGAGGTACTGGTGACGCAGATGTTTATGAACGCCCACAGCCAATTTAAGCTGGGCGACACCATTGCGCTCGGCATTGATGACCGACGTATTTTGGTACTTGCAGTTGGCGTGGTGGAAGAAATCGCCGTTGCGGCAATCTACGCACCCGTTAGCAGCTACGACGCGATTACACGTTCTATCGGCGGCGAAAATAGTTTAGTGAACGGTGTACGAGTTAAGTCGAAAAGCATTGATTTTGCTGCCGTTGTGGCCGAATTAGATCAAGCGTTTTTAGCCGCAAAGCTGCCGCCCCGACGTATCGCTTCCAGGGCAGATTTACGTGAATCCCTTGAAGAGCATTTTAAAGTCGTGGGTGATGTGGTGCGCATTGTCGCTTTGGCTGTCGCGCTGCTGGGTGCCACCATACTGTGCGCGACTACCGCACTTAATATTGCTGAACGCAGCCGGGAATTGGGCATTCTTCGCAGTCTTGGTGCAGCACCATCGCACATTGCGCGGCTGTTTTTTATCGAGTCTTTTACCGTTGCCGGTTTGAGTGTGCTGTTGGCACTGGCTTTATCATCAGGTTTAACCTTCGCGATTTTTAAAGCTGCGCAAAGTACCTTGTTGCATGTCAATGTACCGACGTATTTTTCATGGATCGGTTTACTGCAAGTAGCAGCAGGCTTAGTGATTGTGATGTTCACCGTATGGGTGGTGTTACGCTGGTCGCTGCGCCAATCGGTACGCGAAGCATTGGTTTATGAGTGAATACCCTTAAATCTATTCGACTTTTAATCGGACAGTTTTAGAGCACGGGCTCTTGATCCTATTGGGCGCAGGCGATCAGCAAACCGTGCGAACGCCAGTACAACATAAAAATCACGCGTTATCATTGACTAGTTATCCTCGAAAGTTGGGCGTGTTTAACCGTTGGGTTGTGAGGGCATGCGCTCTGTTTGGCGAATTACGAGCGATGCAGATAACCGATATGCCATCGCAATACAAACTAACGGCATAGACTCAAACACCACCTTCGTCCTTCTCAGAATGGCTGCGGGCACTGTGCCTGATGGTCAGCAATGGCCTTTAGCGCCGGCACTCGCAGGCGGGTTCATGCTCGCGAGCAAACTCCTCGCAACAGGTGATGAAGCCCGACTGGTGATGGATATTGAATCAACCAGCTTCGCCCTCGGTGCCATGATCAAGTCCAAACTAAGCAGTGGAGATAGAACGCCAATGTGGGTAACAGGACCGTTCGTACCACCGCCAATGGGGCTTTAAGGGGGGGGCGATAATTTCAGGGATTTGCGAATCTTCGGAGTGGTTAGGCTACCTCGTTTGGCGCAGGCCAACCCTCGGTATTAAACGCTCGAAGGCGAGCATCAGATACTAATGATCGCAACACGTCAAAGGCCAGACAAACAAAACTGTGTTTGCACGTTATCAGTGCTTTTGCTCGATCATATTCTTCTTTTATTCGCCGTGTATTTCCCTCATGAAGCGCCGCATTCAGCGCCTGTGCATGAGGGGTTAAAATATTGCAAACGTAGTCATTTCTAAGTTCGCGAAGCTCTAGGCGATTGAGCTTGCAAATGTCGATAGTTGTATTTCCGTACACGCTGCCGTTTCGTGGTCGAGCCCACCAATGGGTTGGTGTACCTGCACCGCCCGCAGCTAAATTTACGAACTCAATGTGCTCCACTGGATTTAGTGCAGACGCAGGATCAAGCAGCAATGGCTTTTCCTTCCCCGGCGGGTTTAACTCAGCCAATAAAGGTGTCGATTTTGAAGCAATGGGAAACCGCGAGTTCTTCCCGCTGCGATTGCATCCAGGGCAAGCGAAAAGCAAGTTCTCCCAAGTAAATGCTAACCACCAGTAGCCATGGACTAGGCTTGATCCGGGGTTGCGATGCGCTTCACCCTTTGGTCGGTAGTGCTCTACATCATTGAATCCTTTCGGGATTTTGCTTTCGCAATAGCAGCATTTGAAATGCTGCGAATTCCAAAGTTCTTCCGCGACCACCTTATAGCCATCTATGTCATTGGAAGTCGGCTCGCGACCCAATAATCGAAGTTCGCCGAGTTTCTGCTCTCAGATTACTATCAGTTGATCGGGTTCCTTGCCGCGCACAATTCTTATCATGCTCACGCGCTCCGTTTTGAAACCGAACGATTCCTTGACTTTGGAGATGCCTCATTTTTAACACCGAGTGCTCTAGGGGTTATCTGCCAGCTTGGATCGGCATTTGCGGCTTGAAGTTCACGCTGCAAACTATCTAGTTCAGTCTGTTCCTCATCATTTCGTAGCGCGTTTCCAGACAGAAAGCTGTAACGCTGAAGTTTCCGTCCCAAGTCGTTTGGATATATATCCGTGATACCAAAGTATTGACGATATAACTGTCCTCCGGTGAGTAGCATAGGAGTGCTTGCTCCAGATGTTGCCGTCAGTCCCTCACGCGTCTTGTCGAGAATCCAAATCTCATCAGCTTGGGCACCCACCAACGTTAGCGGGTTGTGGGTCGTAACAATGAACGACATTTGAGGAAGCAACCTTCGAGTTCTAGAAATTATTTCAACCTGCCACTGCGGATGAAGATGTAAATCTATCTCATCGATCAATACCAAACCACGCATTTTTGAAAGAAATCCTTCATCGATTTCTACATCTTTTTGCTCTGCGATTTTCAACCAGCGTGCAATTAGGTCGAGAAACCACCCGGCCTGAGTTAAATAGCCATCGCTCAAAGCGCTGAAGGGAAGACGCGAACCGCTAGATTCTATAAACCAAAGGCGCTGCTCGGCGACGATCACATCTTGTATATCGAGCAGCCGTCGAAGAGACGAAATTACTGCCTCGTATACGGTTTTGCTCCGAGGACTCTTCTCAATATCGCCCTCAAGTGTTACAAGCCACGTTTCGGCTTGAATGAGATCAGCGCCATCGTCAAAAAGAGTCGCAACTTCAGGTCCAGAATCGTCTTCAAGATTAACTTGGCGCGTTGC
Source organism: Betaproteobacteria bacterium (assembly GCA_031409495.1). Classification (GTDB taxonomy): domain Bacteria; phylum Pseudomonadota; class Gammaproteobacteria; order Burkholderiales; family Usitatibacteraceae; genus JANMDR01. The sequence continues at coordinate 1,807 of JANNXI010000068.1, read as the reverse complement.
ACCCCCTAAAGCAGATCCCCGCCTACAGCCATAAGCAAATAGCGGGAACAAATTCGTCTGACTCTGCTGCGGAAGCTGAGACACATTAATTCCGGGGCCTGACCTAAACTGCGTACGATGTTCGACGCCATCTCCTAACCGAACTGTTATGGTTGAGTTGATGTGGCTATTTTCGCCAGAAGGTGGAATACGCTGCCAAGCAATGCCAAATACCCCCTGGGGCCAGATCGATGGGTTTTGCACATTCCGTAAGGCAAGAACCAAGCTGCGGAGAATGGTCGTCTTGCCAGACCCATTAGTGCCTAGCAATACAGCCCATTGACCAAGTGCGGTATCAGGCTGTTTTAGCTTGAACGAAAGTCGCCGAATTCCACCAATATCCTGAAGATCGATTGACTCAATACGCACTGGACTATTCGGGATGCCACCGACCAGTGGCGCCGCCAACGGTCGTTTTGGATATGGCAGAGGGAGTGCTAACCGATTCCAAGTTGTTTCGCTATCCAGATCAGATGTTCGCTTCTGCAACTGATCTCGAATTTGTCGCATAACCCGATCAGACGACTCATGCGAGCTACCTATCTTCGTGTAGATTGAAGCGAGAAAGTCTTCTATTCGGCTCTGCGGCAAGAGACTAATTTGAAGGGCACCTAATAGGCATTCCCAGTTTGCTGGATTCTTAGCGGTATCTGATGCAACGGCGGCTAATACCTCACGATCAAGTGAAGCATCATATTCACCAGCAACTACCATCAGCGGACCAATATTACCACGCACCGCAAGTGATAGAGTTGCCCAAGCGCCAAAACGTTTCACTATACGCTCGACGGAACCAATATTCCACTCGTGTTCAACAAAAGAGTGTTCTGCGTACAATCCAATCAGGCGAGCAACAAACTGCAGCAAGGGCAGACTCTCTGGCAGTTCCTCCAATGCACTAACTGCTGCCTTCGGCGAAGCAAACAGCGAATCACCGATAGCACCGTTCGTCAAGTCAAGCAACGCACGCCAATTCTCTATATTCAGGAATCGAGGTCTCGGAACCAATAACGAAATACTCTCGCATGCACTTTCAATCCAAGGTTTCGGATCGAACTCGGCCGCCAAGGTTTGAGTTGGGAGCTGTCGCCAGTTCCAAAGACAAAGCTGCGCAAGACGGAACCTAAGAATGTCCGTCTTGCTAAGTTGGAACGCCTCGTTCGCCGCCCGAATGGTCGCCAGTATGCGATCTTTCTTCACCTTAGCTGGAGATCGCTCTGCGATTTGCCAAAAGGGCAATGCCAAAAACGGCGGCGTAGTCGCAATTGAGTCCAGTGTCCAAGGCATACCAGTGGTCAAACTTAATAGATTTAGCGCTGCGGTGCGTGTGCCCTTCCATCCCCTCTCAGTTAAGATCCAAGATTCTGTATTTCCCAGTGTCCCAGACTGAACTAGTTTCGCTAATCTGCGAAGATCATTGGCGTCGGATGCAACACCTAAGCAGCAACCAAGCGGCCAAGACACAAGCCGCTCAAGGTATCGCCAACGGATCAGTTGACCGTTACTCGCGATCGCGTTGAGCGCGACCGCCAGAGTCGAGGCATCGGGAGGCTGTCCCGAATTTTGTGTTTTTAGTTTTTGCTAGGCGGGGTTAAACTGCTTTTCAAAGTGGATCATTAACTGACTTATTGCTTGCTTCCAGTTTTGGATTGGCATCGTCCAGCGCTGGGCAATATTGCGTAGGCCTAAATATAATAGCTTAATGGCCGCTTCGTCGTTAGGAAATGAGGCGCGCGCCTTGATCAGCTTGCGGCAACTGAAGTTCACG
>JANNXI010000067.1:0-8153 GCA_031409495.1 Betaproteobacteria bacterium | reverse complement strand
GCGCGTTGTAGTTCGGTTTTGGTGTTGTGTAGCCAGCCGAGCAATTGCGCGCGTTCGGGTGTGGCTAACTCGGCTGCAGCAGTGGGTGTGGCGGCGCGAATGTCAGCGGCAAAATCGGCGATGGTGACATCAGTTTCATGGCCGACGCCGCTGATCGAAACCATGTCGGTGCTGTCGCGCAGTAGGGCTAACGCGCGGGCGACGGGTTCTTCATTAAACGCCCATAAATCTTCAATGCTGCCGCCGCCTCGGCATACGATTAGGGTTTGGCAAATATTTTGATGGGCAGCTGCACGTATGGCTTTGGCGATTTCTTCTGATGCGCCCGCACCTTGCACGGCTGTGGGATAAATGATGATTTTGATGTGCGGTGCGCGGCGCGCAAACACAGCCAACACGTCGCGCAATGCAGCTGCTTGTAAGGAGGTAACTACGCCGATAACCCGCGCAAAGTGGGGTGCTTCGCGCTTTTGCTCAGCGTCAAATAAGCCTTCAAGTGCTAACTGGTTTTTAAGTTTTTCAAAGGCTTCGAACAATGATGCTTGGCCCGCGCGGCGCATGTTTTCAACGCCCAATTGAAAGTCACCGCGCGGCTCATAAATTGAGGGTAGAGCGCGAATTTCTACCGCTAGGCCGTTAGTGGGAGTGAATGCGACGCTTTGGGCGCGGTTGCGAAACATCACGCAGCGCACTTGTGCGTTGGCGTCTTTTAACGAAAAATACCAGTGGCCGGATGCGGCGCGCACGACGTTGGATAACTCGCCACCAATCCACATTGCATCCAAGCCAGATTCTAAAAGGCGTCTTGCGCGCGCATTGAGTTCGCTGACGCTAATGACGGCATTTCGGGCGGCGGCGGCTTTGGATCTGTTGTCGACAGGGGGTGAGAATAAATCGTAATTTTCCATCGGGGTAGTCTAGCACCGTCAATTTATAAATGCAGCGCTGCGTCCCTCGGTACGCAATTCGATAATGAAATCACTGGTGGCGTAAATGACGCGATAGTCAACTTTGCGGAGACTTGTGCGATGAACTAATCAGTCATTTTTGTGTGAAGCCTAAGCCATAAATATGCTTAAAAAATAAGCGTTTTAGCAAAAGTACCGCACTTTCGGGCACTTAGCGGCTTCATCCTGCACCTGCACACAGAGTTATCCACAGGCTTTGTGGATAACCGTCATCATCTTGTCATGATGCGCCAATAGTCCTGTGCAACAACGCACACGGTGTTTCGCAAACATTGATGACGACTTACTGAATCGGGCAACTGTCAGGTAAACTTACGGTTTCGTTTGACGCTGTTCACCCTTATTTTTAGGAGAGCAAATTGCTTTCAATTATCGAAGCTGCAGGCTGGCCCATTTGGCCGATTATTCTTTGTTCCGTTGCTGCCTTAGCGATTATTTGCGAACGCTTTTATTCATTGCGTCGTTCTTTAATTTTGCCACCGTCACTTTTTGGCGATACGGTGCAGGCCTACCGGGCGCAGGGTTTGTCGGCTGAACTTATTGCGAAGCTGCAAAGCAATTCACTGCTAGGCCGTGTGTTTGCGGCTGGCTTGGTAAACGTAAAAAGCTCGCGCGAAGTGATGAAAGAATCGATGGAAGAAGCTGGTCGCGCGGTATTAGTGGACCTAGAGCGATTCTTAACTGGATTGGGCACGATAGCGTCTGTAGCGCCGCTACTGGGGCTGTTCGGTACGGTTATCGGCATGATCGAAATTTTCGGCTCGACCACCGGTACAGGCGCTAATCCAGCGCAATTAGCGCACGGTATTTCGGTGGCGCTTTACAACACTGCGTTCGGTATCGGCGTGGCCGTGCCCGCGATGATTTTTTATCGACACTTCCGCGCCAAAGTAGACGTGTTGGTGGTGGATATGGAGCAGCAGGGCGTAAAGTTGGTTGAAACCCTACACGGCAGCCGTTCATGAACTTTCGGCGTGGGCGTCATCGTGAAGAGCCGGAAATTAACTTCATTCCGCTTATTGACGTGTTGATGGTGATTTTGATTTTTTTGATGGTCACCACCACCTACAGCAAATTTACTGAATTACAAATTAATCTGCCTGAAGCCACCGCCGATAAAGCGCCGGATCGTCCGCAAGTTATCAACGTTGCAGTGGACGCCGCAGGAAAATACGCTATTAATAATATTGCCGTGGCTCCCGCAAACGCCGACATCTTTGCGCTTGCGCTGCAAAATGCCGCAAAAGAAGCCAATATTAAAGAGCCGATTATTGCCATTGGTGCCGATGCTGGCGCGCAACATCAAGCCGTAATTAACATCATGGAAGCTGCGCGCATAGCAGGTTACACCAAGGTGTCGTTTACCACGCAGGCCAAGGCTGCGAAGTAAGTATTATTACGCGGTGCACTCGAAATGCAACGCGATAATTTAGAGCGCTGGTTTACCCAGCAATGGACTAAAAATACCCCATGGCAATGCCTGTTGCGCCCCGTATCTTGGGCGTTTACAGGCATAGCTGCATTGCGTCTTAGGCTGTATTCTGCGGGTATTTTAGGGTCTGAAAAATTATCTGTACCGGTGATTGTGGTGGGCAGCATTGCAGTAGGTGGTAGCGGTAAAACGCCAACTTTAATTGCCTTAATTGTAGCGTTGCAACAACAGGGTTTTACGCCCGGCGTAATTAGCCGTGGTTACCGTGCAGTTGCGGATGGTGTAGCGGACGAGCCCGCGCTCATCCACGCGCGTACCGGTGTGCCGGTGGTGTGCAACGCCCAACGCGTGGAGGCGGGCAAGCGATTGCTTGCCCTTCATCCGCAAGTAAATATTATTGTAAGTGACGACGGCTTGCAGCATTATGGTTTGCAGCGCGATATTGAACTGGTGGTGCTAGACGGCACGCGTGGGCCGGGCACAGCAGCGGTATTGCCCGCTGGGCCGTTTCGTGAGCCGATTTCGCGCATCTTCGCAGCACCTGCTCATGTGGCGCGCGCGGTGGTATGGCACGGTGTGCCGAATGCGGATTGGCAGGCTTGTTTGGATGCGCGTTTGCGTGCGGAGTTAGCTACGCGCGGCTTTAATATGCGGCTTGGGGCTGAGCGCTTTGTGCAATTGGTCGCACCTGAAATTGCGCTAAGTGCAGAAGACTTTCGGTTGAAAACTGCACATAACGCCATTGTTGCATGTGCTGGAATCGCCTATCCCGCGCGGTTTTTCAGGCATCTAAAGAGTCAAAAAATCGCTTTAAAAACCGCTACCGAATTTGCAGATCATCATACGTTTACCGCCGCTGATTTAGCGTTCGCGGGCGCGGATATTATTTTAATGACGCAAAAAGACGCGGTAAAATGTGCTCAGTTTAATGATCCGCGTATTTGGTTTATGCAAGTTGATGCACTGCTTGACGATGCATTTTGGACGTGGTTTCAAGGCAGTGTAGCTGCGGTACTCACAGCAAAAAAATAAAGGATGTAGTCATGTCGCTAGACCCAAAATTATTAGAAGTTTTAGCGTGCCCGCTTACCAAAGGGCCGCTAATTATGTCGGCTGATAAAACCGAATTAATTAGCCAATCCGCGCGCTTGGCTTACGCGATCAAAGATGGTATTCCAGTCATGCTAGTAGATGAGGCACGACCGTTAGCCGATGAAGAATATCCGCGCTAAATTAGTATGACAAGCCCGTCAAGAATAATTGCCGTATTGCCCGCGAGACTTGCATCCACGCGGCTTCCCGGCAAACCGTTAGCGGATATTGGCGGTGCGCCAATGATCGTACGCGTATGTGAGCGCGTGCTGGCAGCGGGCTTTTTGCGTGAGCAAATAATCGTGGCAACAGATCACACGGACGTGCAAGCAGCATGCACCACGCACAACTTTATGGCGCTAATGACCCGCGCCGACCACGCCACTGGCACTGACCGTTTAAGCGAAATTGCAGCACAACTAAATTTGGATGACGATGCCATCGTGGTCAATGTGCAAGGTGACGAGCCGCTCATTGATCCTGCCATCATCATGGCCGTAGCAACGCTATTGCAGCAGCAACCAGCCGCCGCCATTGCCACCGCTGCTCACCCAATTGATTCCGTCGTGGATTTCTTAAACCCAAATGTGGTGAAAGTGGTGTGCAATGCGCAGGGATTGGCGCATTACTTTAGCCGCGCCCCCATCCCGTTTCCGCGCGACGCCAATATCGCAGGCGCATTGATGTTAAATGAACAATTAGCGGTTCTCGCCCTACGTCACATCGGCATTTACGCCTATCGTGCGGGCTTTTTGAAGCAGTTTGCAAAATTAGCCCCCGCACCAACCGAAACCCAAGAGGCGCTAGAGCAATTGCGCGCCCTTTATTACGGCTATCAAATCGCGGTGCTGCACTGGCCGGGCGCACTTGAGGGTGGAGTGGATACGCCAGAGGATTTGGCGCGAGTGCGGGCGGTTTTTGGGGTGGGTAAGGTTTAGAACAGTTAGAGAGCAGCGGTGTTTGAAGTCCGAATTTTGGTGGCAGGCGAATAGCTTAGTTGGTTTGCAGTCGTTTGAGTGCTGCATCCTTAAACAGTTTCAGGGCGGTCAGTTCCGGGGCTTAAGACACCTCTCGGGATGTTGGAAGATGGTTTTAGGTGTCGAGAACCAGTTGAGTATCTTATGGGCGAACGCAAAAAAATGGTTGTGATCGCGGCACTAGCGATCTTGCCTCCGGCTCTCGTATATGGGTACGCATACGACGCCGTCGGACTTAGTGCGCTGTGTGATATGTCCCGTACCAATCCCATGGATGTGTTTTCGAACAACACTTGTTCCATTCACGTTTCCAGTGTTCTCTTTCAGTACATTGATGTGCTGCTGTTTACCACGTCTCTTCTAGCGGCAACAATGCTCGGCGTGGCGGCAGTGCATTGGGCGCAAAGAAAATTCGCGTCAGGTGCAATACTCGTCGCTTTCATGAAAGCTCATCTGATTGCTGCGCACTATTTGCGGCGGCTTAAAAGATATGCCTGCAAAGTTGATGGTTGCAAATGACTAGCAATCCTCTCAAACTAATACAATGGCGAGGAGGCTTAACGTGGCCGTTAGTCAAAGCGTAAGTATTTCCTCTACTGAAGAAAAATTTGCGTCATCTTGGTCTGCGGGGCGTTCTCCCGCGGACGAAACAATCGAGATGTTTGTGCAGACATTGCTTTCAAGGTTAGCCGGTCATCACAGTCGCACTTTAGATGGTGTTACTTCTACGCGGTACAGCATCCTGACTAACGCCTTAGAAATACAGGGTGTCGCAATTGCGATTGAGGGCCAAGTCGTCCAACCGCTTGCATTGTCGCTATTTTTCGGTCCAGATCAGCTTTTAAGTGACGGCTCGTGCGTGTATTTCGGATCAATTGAACAGCCAAGCGTCTACGGTTCTAGCACGCACAAAAAACTCGTAAATCAGCTACTGGCGGGCTTTCCCACTGATTTTGTATGGCGTCACACATTTATTCGTCGCCAAAATGACTGGATGCTAAAAGTCGATTAACACTTTGGCCTGCATTGAGCGGCAATTCTGTCTGAGAATTGCTAGTAGTCGGATCATGACAATCCTCAGCAAGCGAGCCCGCGGTGGGAGCATCGTGCATACTCCGGTGTCGTAGGAAAAGGTTTCTGATGCTGGAAAATGTGAAAAATGGTACAATTGCAGGTTGATTGAATCACTAGAAATGCACTGCGCGTGAGGGTTGATAAAACAGCGCTTTCCTCCACGAAGCAATGCAGCATATTCAGGCAAATTTAAGGGGTGTTTTTGCTGGCGCAGTCATTGCGCTAAACGATCATTCCGCAATGCCGCCATCTTTACTTTTATAACCGAAAAAAGGACGAGCATGCGTTTGATTTTATTGGGTGGACCGGGAGCAGGTAAGGGAACACAAGCGACGTTTATTCGTGAAAAATACGGCATCCCGCAGATTTCCACTGGCGACATGCTGCGCGGTGCGGTAAAAGCAGGAACGCCGCTAGGTGTGATGGCCAAGCAGGTGATGGATTCTGGTGCGCTGATGCCGGACGACATTATTATCGGTTTAGTAAAGGAACGTATTCAGGCAGCCGATTGCGCCAATGGGTTTTTGTTCGACGGTTTTCCGCGCACCATCGCGCAGGCTGATGCCATGACGGCGGTGGGCGTGTCGCTTGATTACGTGGTGGAAATTGCAGTGGATGATTCTGAAATCGTTGAGCGAATTTCCGGCCGTCGCACCCACAGCGCATCGGGTCGCACTTACCACGTCAAGTTTAATCCGCCGAAGGTTGCTAATATCGACGATGTGTCTGGAGAAGCGCTAATTCAGCGCGATGACGACAAAGAAGAGACGATTAAAAAACGCTTGAGTGTCTACCACGAGCAGACCGAGCCATTGGTGGCCTACTACGCAGGTTGGGCAGCGTCAGGCAAGGTCGAAAACGGTGTGGCTGCGCCTAAATATCGCAAGGTGGCAGGTGTGGGTCGCGTCGATGAAATTCGCGATGCGGTGTTTGCGGCCTTAGTTAGTTAACCGTTGGCTAGCAGGTCAGCTTGCAATAAAATCGCCTCCAACGGTATTCAAAAATACTTTAGCGTAAGGAAATCTTATGGCCGCATCAACAATTAAAAACGCGTTTTACGCCCAATCAGGTGGTGTCACTTCAGTCATCAACTGCTCTGCCGCTGGCGTGATTGAAGCCGTGCGCAAAGTGCCGAAAAAAATCGGCAAGCTTTATGCTGGGCGCAATGGCATTATCGGCGCATTGCAAGAGAATTTGATTGATACCTCGCTTGAAAGTATCGAAGCGATCAAAGCACTAAAACACACGCCAGCGGGCGCGTTTGGATCTTGCCGTTACAAGCTAAAAGGTATTGAGCAAAATAAGCGTGAATATGAGCGCTTAATTGCGGTATTTAAAGCCCACAACATTGGTTATTTTTTCTACAATGGCGGCGGTGATTCAGCTGACACCTGTTTAAAAATTAGCCAAATTTCAGCGTCTCTAGGCTATCCGCTCGTGGCCGTACATGTACCAAAAACCGTCGACAACGATTTACCAGTAACGGACTGCTCACCCGGCTTTGGTTCGGTCGCCAAGTATGTCGCGGTGAGCATGTTGGAAGCCGGTTTGGATGTGGCTTCGATGTCGGCTACATCCACCAAAGTATTTGTGCTGGAAGTGATGGGTCGCCATGCAGGCTGGATTACCGCGGCTTGCGGGTTGGCACAAAACACCAAAGCGGGCATGATGGCACCGCAAATTTTGTTGCTGCCGGAAGTGACGTTTGACCCAGAGGCATTTTTAAAGCGCGTGGATGAAGTGGTGAAGCGCGATGGCTATTGCGCCATTGGTGTATCTGAAGGCATTAAAAACGCGAACGGTAAATTTGTATCTGAATCCGGCTTGGTGGATGCTTTTGGCCATGCGCAATTAGGTGGTGTGGCACCGGTGATTACTGATCTTGTGCGTCGTGAACTGAAGCTAAAGTGCCATTGGGCAGTGGCTGATTATTTGCAGCGTGCGGCGCGCCATATTGCATCGAAAACCGATGTGGACCAAAGCTACGCTTTGGGCAAAGCGGCGGTTGAATACGCGGTGAAGGGCATGAATGGCGTGATGCCAGCCGTCAAACGTACAAGCGGCACAGGTAGTAAACCCTACACATGGGAAATCGTGCCTGCACCGCTCACCAGCGTGGCGAACATAGAAAAGAAAATGCCGCGTGATTTCATTACGGCCGATGGCTTTCACATTACCCAAAAATGTCGCAATTATATGCAACCATTGATTGTGGGCGAAGCGTATCCGCCGTATGAAAATGGCTTGCCAAAATATGTAAAGCTGCAGAATAAGTTGATTAAAAAGAAGCTTCCAAAGTTTGATTTATAGCTGTAAAAATAGGCTGTAGATGCCCTGTTTTCGGGCATCTACAGCCTATTAAAACAATAAAGTGTGCCAAAAAAAGCACTTAAACCGTTTTAGTTTTATCATCGAAGTGTAGTAAATATAAGGAGAAATTGAGTGGAAAATGATTTAATCTTTGCACTTGTTTGTGCAGTAATTGCGCTGGTTTACGGCGCGTTACAAGCGAAATGGATTTACGCGCAACCGGACGGTAACGACCGTATGCGTGAAATCGCCGCAGCGATTCAAGCAGGCGCTAAGGCCTATTTGAACCGTCAATACGCC
>JANNXI010000066.1:0-23324 GCA_031409495.1 Betaproteobacteria bacterium | reverse complement strand
AACCGCGATCAATCTATTTTACGGGCTCGAGGCACCATAGGCTATTCAACCATGCCGCTTGCAACAAAACCCCGCTATCAACGATACGCCTGTTCAAGGCCAATGCGCGGTCTCGGTAGACACTCGCGGCTATTTTAGGGCGTCTTCATGCATTTTTTGTCGGCTAAAATCAAGCGCATTTTTCCACCAGCTCCGCCATCGGCTCGCACAACTCACCCTGCCCACGCAACCCTGCAACCACACCCGCACGGTCGGCTGCTGGACGATTTTGGCTTACCTTCCATTTGCCTTCAATCCGCGTAATTGGAATTTCAATACCTACAATCGCTTTGAATAATGCAGCCGTGAAATCGGCCGGCGCATCTTCAACCTTCCACGGATCAAGCTGCGCGTGTTCGCGTGAATGCGTAAGGTCGCTAACCTGCTTGCGCAACCACGTATCGTCCTCAATTATTTTAGGCGCACCCCACGCATGCACGGCTACAAAATTCCAGGTGGGTACTACTTTGCCGTGTTCCTGTTTACTGGCATACCAAGAGGGGCGAATATAATCATCCGCCCCCTGAAAAAGCACCATGCATTCAGTCACAGTTTGCAATTCTTGCCAATGCGGATTGGCACGCGCCACGTGCGTGCGCAACACGCCAAATTCGCCCTCCTCAGGGTAGATTAAAAACGGCACAGAATTTGCCATCAAGCCGGAAACGCCTGAAGATACAAGCGTTGCCAAGGGGTACGCACGCATTAGATCGTGTTGAACTTGCAAATTATCTTCACGAGAATAGCTTGGTAAATACATATCGCTCACACCTTAAGAACAGTAACAATGACAATGACAATGACACCCACTATAGCGGCTTTCGATCTAAGATGAAATGACCGCATGTACACGTGACATCAAATTGTCCGAACAACTTACTGTAATATTTAAGCCATTAAACGCTCGTGGAAATCAGCATGAAAATGTCCGATAAAACCACTCGGCAAATTTAGGCAGACGTAAAAGCCAATCCTGATCGCAGCCATTTTAGCTGCTGCGGCAAGGCGGCACTAGTTAATATTGATCCGTAAAAAACGGACACAAAAGTAGATGAATTTAAAACGGCTTACGAAACGGATCCGCGTCAGCTGAATTACGTAAATTAGAAACCGCAGCAACTCCCGAGCTTCTCAAACAAAACGGTATCGACTACTTTGCGATTGGCTGACCGACGACATGCCCTATTCGTTTCCCAAGCAATATGGCGGCCTTTGGGCCATGCCGCTCCCCACAGAATTGGAAGACCGTTTTGTGGTCATGGCCAATCAGCATTCAGAAGACAGTTGGTGCCAGCAAGTGTGCGGCGCCCGCGATTTTTTAGGCGCCGTGGCACAAACTAAGGCGGGCGAATTCTGGCGTTATCAATTCACCCTTGGGTGCTTGGATAGCCACACCGCATAACGCACCTTGGAGCGGCGTTAGCGCAAATTACGGCACGACCTGACGTGTGGTCGCCAGCGCGAGCGAAATTATCGATGCCTTTAAAATGCAATCGCCACAAACAGCACAAGCCGCCAAAACCGCATGAAGGTGCGAAAACTCATAGTTTAAAATCGAAATGCATAAAATGTATTGACGGATGAGCAGTTTTGCAGCTACCCTCTGCCTTTGTTAATTTAAATGAAAAAACAGCGCTAACTTATTGAAGTTAGGTGTTTTTTTGATAAAATCAGTAAGTAATAGTAAGGCCTAGCTCAATGCGAAGCACGAAGTAAAATGAACCAACTAAATTTGGTTGCCCAATATGAGTCTGCAACGCGCGGTGTCGGTCATTCAGACGGCAGCAAAACATCACGTAGTAAGCCTAAATTGCCGTTGCAAACGGTATAGATCAGCATGTTCCCTAAGCGTAATTAATTGCTTTGCGGTCACACTTGTTTTAGGGACGGTCAGTGGTTGCAGTTTTTTTGGCAAAGCACCGCAACTTACTGCGTTGCCACCCCCTGTAGCCGTGGTGCCAAGCAAACTTACCGCGCTGACGCCATTCGCCGAGGTCGCCTTAAGCGCAGCCCGCAGCCAAGTAACACTCGCCGCAGCAAGCGAGACATTGTGGCCGCGCACCGTTACTCTATTAAAACAAGCCGAAGCCGCGGCGGCGCAATTTGATAGCCCGCTCACCATCGCATTAGCCGACGAAGTAAGCGCATTATGCGCAGTTAGCGTTAAACAACCTACGTACGCGCCCATCTCGTGGCAGACGTCGCAATAACACTTTTTTAAAGATCGAATAATCATGAAACAACCATTAAGCATCTTAGTATTTTTCGCAGTTTTATTTGCTACGGTCACGGCCGCCGCACAAGTTTATAAATGGGTCGATAAAGACGGCAAAACTCAGTACGGCGACGTGCCGCCGCCAGAAGCGAAAGCCACACCGAAAAAGCTCAGCGCCACCGCGACTAGCGGCGCCGGCACAGCAACCCCTGCAGCAGCCGCAACGGACGCTGCAGGAAAAACTGCGAAAACGGGCAAACCGCCATTGAAAGATGCCGTGAAAGATGTGGTTGCACCATTAACGCCCGCGGAAAAAGCGGTAAAAGAAGCTGCAGATGCAGAAAAAGCGAAAGTGGATGCCGATAACTGTAAAGCTGCGCAAGATAATCTCCGCTTGTTTGACTCCGGCGTCCCTTTAAAAAAGTCCGACGCTTCGGGTAATGCGGTATTCATGACCCAAGAAGAACGCGATGCGGAATCGTCGCGCGCGCGCGCGCTTGCAAAATCGTCCTGCAAATAAGTCAATCCACTTTATGAATTTATGTGCCATTTTTCCTCATTGGCATAAAATTTAGTATTCTTCTCTTGCAGGTCAAGTATTTAAAGCCCTTTGCAACTACCCGATTGGGCGGTAAACACATTGGTCGCTCTTTTCTGCGCCAAACTAGCTGAAACAACAATACTAAGGTAAACGTATTAACGATGAAGTCCCCCGTGAACACCCACTCAGTGGCATTTTTGCGCCACTACCAGAGCAAGGCCGCTCAACCAATTCGCCGCGCTCTGCCAATGGCTATCACCGCCCTTTTTTCTAGCGCGATACTGGGCTTGAGTTTACAGGCAACTTCGGTGTCGGCATTGAGTTTAGGTGAACCTACATTGCGGAGCTTTCTAGGTGAATCGCTTGATGTAAGCTTGCCCTTGATGTCATCAGCCGAAAATGAAGATTTGACGAGCAGCTGTTTTGTGCTGCAGCGCGTATCTGGCGATGAGACTTACCTCCACGGACGTGAAATAAAACTATCTGTAGCTGAAATACGTGGCAGCAAACGCTTGCGAGTTCAGAGCATTGGCCCCATCAGCGAACCTGTTGTTAGACTTCGCATGCGCGCCACATGTGGTGGCGGTACGCAGGTACGCGACTACGCGCTGCTGCTTGATCCGCCCCCGCAATCGCTTGCGAGCATTGCGCCGTCAAGTATTGCTGCTCCCACCGTCTTAGCCAGTGAAGTAAGCACGCTAAAGCCAAGCGCTGGGCTAGGCGCGCGTTCGCCCGGCGTTTGGGTCGCACGAGAGGGCGACTCGATGACGGGAATCGCGTCAGGATTATTCCCAAAAAGCAAACGTAATCAAGGCCGCTACGTCGCCGCTCTACGCAATACCAACCCGAATATAGCTGGCTATGCAGCTTCCGCTCCGCTGCCACCTGGCACCAATGTTGCGCTGCCTGATTTACGCAGCCTGCCACAAAGTAGCGCCAGACCGAACCCCTTAGACTTGCCAGAGAAGCCCGTAAATAGGGCGCCTTCAACCACTTCTGCTGTAGAAAGTAAAGCTAGCGAAAGCGGCGAAAGTGCCGCTGCGCTAAAGCCAAAGCGCGACCGCAGCAACAAAGAAAGCACTAAAACCGCGCAGTCAGCGACGCAAAGTGGTACAAAGCCAAAAGCTAGCGCCAAAGCTCCAGGCTTTTCGTTAAAACTTTCTGGCGGGGATGTTGATACTTCGCGCAGCACCGGTGTTACCGAAGAAGCGCGAGTAAGCATGCGGCAGAAGCAATTGCTACTTGATGCTGATGACCAAGTTGCCGCACTACTAACGCTTGGCAATTCAGTTCAACGCCTGGAAAAACGGCTGGACGCCATGCAGGGCCGCCCACCCGGCTCGACCGCGGCAGAAAACGCGCAAGCTGCCGCCGCAAGCGCCAGCAAACTACCTTCCGGTGTAGCCGCTGTTGCCACCCCGGCAACTGCAGCAGCAAACACCGCGCCAACATCCACTGAGGCAGGCGCTACAGCGAACATAGCGGCTGCCTCGGCCGGCACTACTACCACCGCCGCCACTACACCAGCCGTCGACGCAAATGCAGTCGGCACGCCAAGCGTGTCGACCGGCGCTGATACTAAAACTGTGAAACCGGCGGTCGCAAAGCCAACAAAAGCATCCGCACCAAAACAGCCTTCCATCGCCGATGAAATCATCGCCAACTGGCCGCTTTGGTTAGGCGGGGCGGTGATTGCCGCAGGATTACTTGCGCTCGCGTTGGCAAATCGACGTCGCAAGGCAGTCAAGCCAACATACCGCATCGAGGAAAACACCCTACTCCGCCCCACAAACGACCGTGACGAAACCGATCCCGAAATCGACACCTCATCGCTAAACCTTGATGAAGCCACCAACAGCATTGACAATACACAAGGTGCAAGCTTTGAAGCCCGCAAGCAGTCAGCCGAGGCACTTCTAAGACGCGCAACACCTGCAGCGGGAATGCCCGGCAACACCCAAAGCGCGGCCACTTCATCGGCACTTGATACCGACGCTGAAATGGCGTTTGATCTTGATCCAAAACCACTAAAAAGCAATTCTACGTTACACAACCGCGGTTTAAATTCGCCAGAGAGCCGTGTGCGCCGCCTAAAATACATGGCAGAGCGTTTTCCCGAGCTTGGTAGCGGCACCGTGTCTATCGATGATTCAGCATCGGTTATCAACGCGGCGCGGCTCTACTATGACGAAAAGCAAGCTGATAAAGCCATTGAGCTGTTAACTTTTGGGGTAGAAGAACGCCCCCAGCAACTGGCCCTGTGGCTGGCGTTGTTTGAAGTATATCGGCTTGAAAATATGGCAGTGCCGTTCACCGAACTGGCGACGAAATTTCATGTGCTCTTCGCCTCCAGCCCAGAGTGGCCGAAAGTGCGCCACATTGGCTACGAATTAAATCCCTACGAGCATCTATTTGCCGAAGCCGTTGAAGGCGTACTGATGGGCGAGTCGCCGTTTGATTCTATGCAAGATAATTGGCTTAACGCACCAGTAGATATGAGCTCACACTACTTTGCCCAACAATTGCGCCAAAACTTATTTAATGAATTTAATGTTCTCCCCGGGCAGCTAGATTTTTCTCCCAACGTCATCGAAGCGGCGGGGAGCCAATGAAAGCAACCGTAAAACTAGCCGCGCCTGCGTGCGCAATCCATGCAAACTACTTATTAGAAGTGCACCGTAACTATGTCTGATTGGCCATCTATCGCCCCGCTTGCTCGGCCATTGCCGCTTAAAGAAATGACGGTGTTGGCATCCATTCGCGACGCGGAACGGCGCAACGGCGCAATCTCCACCTATTACAGCTTAGCCCGCCGACCATCCGACATTACCATCGATCTTTTGCTCCGGCTCTTTGAAATTGAAGAACACATGAGCATGGTGCTTGAAACCGATAAGGGATGGTATTTCGCTGAACCAGAACACCTGGATCGGAAGATATTTTCGGCCGAAATAGTAATGTTCCATCAAGTTGCTGCCAATACCCTCGAGCGCTTCATCGCGTCGAGAGATCAATGGGCACAAACCGCGCAGGGAACGGCACTGGTGCAAACAGCGTCATTGTTCGCGATCTTTCACTACGCGTCAGCCATGAAATGGCTGTTCTTACGCCACGAACCGGTGCCCAATGATTTCTGGCTGGGTTTTCATAAGCATTATGAATTTTCAGAAGAGCATAGCTTTGCAACCACGTTAGCGCCGCTGTTTGACGCTGAAAGTGAGCAACAAACGTCGATGCGCGCCATTTATTTGGGGGCATTGCTGCTAGATTTACTCAACACTGGCAGCATGACAACCGGCCAAATTACGCTGGCGTTTAACTGGTTAGCCCAATGGGCCATCGACTATCAGATTACTAACGACAAGGGTGCCAGCACCCAAAATACGACCGAAAGCGTGCTGTTTGTAGATTTTAGAGCAGAACAAGGTTTGCGTTTGTATC
Organism: Betaproteobacteria bacterium; assembly: GCA_031409495.1. Classification (GTDB taxonomy): domain Bacteria; phylum Pseudomonadota; class Gammaproteobacteria; order Burkholderiales; family Usitatibacteraceae; genus JANMDR01. The sequence continues at coordinate 17,088 of JANNXI010000066.1, read as the reverse complement.
GCGGCGAAGTGGCAGCACCGTCACAGCGTTTTTTAGCGATTCCGCAACTAGTAAAGCAAATTGACAATATGCGCTCACAGCTGCGCACTGGCCGGCAGTCGCACGCGCGTGAGGGTGACCGCGATATCCCGGTTGAGGATCAAGCGGGCTTACTCTTATCAATGGAACGCCTCTACCAAACGCTACAGCAAGCCGCAGCACATAATATTGAAGTTCGCACGCAAGTCATGAACGTGGCAACCCGCGTATTTAGGGGCTTTACTGATGCCCGCGCAAGTTTGGCTTTAGCCAGCAGCGCACCCGTTACTGGCCAAACCAGCTCCGTTGAGGCGCCACGTACTGAATCCTTAGTCACCACACTAACGCCACCCACTGCGCCACCTGTCGCTGCTAATTCAGTATCTGCCGCGGCGCAATCAAAGCCATTTACCTTGTCGCTGGTGCCAGTAACATCTCAGGCAGAAGACGCTAGCAACGCCACTTCAGCTGGTTTGGTCAACGAGTCAACCTCGGCAAGCCGAGAAATCACCCCTAGCGCCGCACAAACAGATGTGAACGGTCTGCCACTTTTGAATTTTGCCAATGTGCCCCAAGGCGGCGGGGCGGGTACAGTGCACGTTGCCCTTGGGCAGGCGCAATCACTGATATCGATGTATGAGAACGCACCACTTTGGCGCGCGCGTGACATCAGCTCCAAAGGATTTGGTTTTAGCGTCGGCGCGAATGAAGTCCGTATTCCGCCGCAGCTAGGTGAGCTACTCGGCCTGCTGCCACCAATGGTCAAGCACCCACTATTGGGCGTCGTCGTTCGCAAAATTAACGACCCACAAACCAATGAAATTACCTTAGGCGTAGAAATACTATCCCCGCGCCCATTGCCCATAACCGTGTATCGCGTGCCAGCCATCAGCGACGAGACTAGCCAGAACACGGATGATAGTGCGGCAGAAAAATCGCCGCAAGCGCCTGTAGCAAATGAAAGTATGACCATACCTGGCATTTTTGCTCCTGGTATTGAATTTGACGGGCGGCTTGATACCCTCGTTTTGCCCGCCAACAAGTTTTCGACGGCAGACAACTACATCATCGAATCTGGCGGCAATAAATTCCGCATCATCGTTAACCGCGTAGTGCGTAAGAGCGATGACTGGGTTGCCCTCAGATTTGAAGTACGCGAACAACTTTAACGCTCAAGCGATATGCCTGAAGACGCCCGAAAATAGGGGTTCTTCAGGCATATATTCAGCCTTTCTAGCGGCAATCACTCGCAGGTGATGCAAATATCTGCCTAGTTAATTGCTTTTTCTGCGAAAAGCCATCAACGATTGAATAGAACTGTGCGGTGTTTGCGTCTGTAAACGACAAGGTGGCGAGGCCTACTGGGATTAACGATACCCGGCTCGCGAGCCACGGGCTGGCGTTAAATGCTGGACCGCGCGCCCGATAGAGCGTACCAGTGTAGGTGGGTGTGGTAGCTGGTGTGCGTTCGCCTTTGCTCATCACCAGCCACATGCCTCGGCCCTCAGCATCATAGGTAAACCATGTTGCAAATAAGGTGTCGCTTTGATGCGTGAGATGGATGCCCCAGCCAGATTCCGAATTTTCAGGCGCGTTCCACCATAAGCCTTGATAGTTTGCCAGCACAGCGGGAAGCGTTTTCGGTGTACACACGGGCATGGCACCAAATTCTTGCCGCGTGATGGGCTTTGTTTGGGTGATGCCGTTTAGACGATAGGTAAAAAGTCCGTTATTGGCATCACTAAAGTCAAATGTGGCAGTGCCAACTTCAATGGTTTTAGTGAGTGCCGCATCAAAGGTCGGCTGGCTAAAAGGTGAGCCCGTGGTGCGATAGAGTGCGCCTGTGAATTTGCCATCGCCGGTGCGCTCGCCCTTTGGCATCACGAGCCACATGCCGCTACCGTCTAAGTCGTAGGTGAACCAAGTAGCAAACAGAACGTCGCCTTGGTGACTAAGATTTACGCCCCATCCTGCCTCGCTACCCGCGGGTGAGCGCCACCATAGGCCTTCGTAGCGCGCGGTCGCTGATGTCGGTGGTGGCGTGCCCTGTAGTTTGATCAGCTGCGCGCCATTGCTGCCTAATACAAAAACACTTTCGTCGACTTCGGATACAACGATCACGGGCTGATAAAACCATACTCCTGCACTAAGCTGCGAAAGCACAGAGATTCCTGCGCCATTCAGTCCGAATCTTGTGTCTGGTATTGAGCCTGCCATTCGCACAACCGACGGAACGCCAATGGATATGTACCTTGGCGGATTCCCGTATCCGGCTAATACAGTATCGCCATTCGGCAAAGGCTTGATGGTAGCAACACCAGCTAGCGGCGCTTCAAATTCGGCAATTGCGCCGTCAGCAAATCGACCATCCGGCAACCCAGCAGCCGTGAGGCGAATCTGACCCACTTTTTTTGATCTCGTCCCACCAACTTGTATCGCTATGCGTACACCACCTTCGGCAGAAAACGCGATGTCCTGTGGCATATAGGGGCGAGTTATGGCGTCATTAAACGTCACTACACCACCAGCGCCGAAGCGCGTGTCGGGCAGACCGTCACGGTGCAGCCGCGTGACGCAGGTGGTAAAACTTACGCCACCATTGCTGTCTGGGCCTGACACCACAGTAACTAGCCTATCTTGCTTATCAACCTTTGCGATGATTTTCCAAATTCCGGTTTTAATGGGGCACGCGATTTTTCGATCAGTATTTTGCTCGAAGTTAATGTCACGTTCGCCGTTAGCCCGAACGGCTTTTACGACAAGGCTAATACCGGCGACACCGACACCATAGTATCGATTAAATTCAACGACGCCGCCGTCCTTAAATACCGCAGTCGCGTTTACGCCGTCATGACCGGGGCTAGTGCGCACCACATAGCCATCCTCGACACGGGCGATCGGCATACCCATGGGCCCAAACGACTGGGCAATACGACCCGCCGCTGGCCCGGGCGGGCAGATGTTCGGGCAATCTGTAAAAAACACATCGCTAGTGATGATGCGACCGGATTGCAGGACGGCAATCGTATCTGTAGTCGCCGTGCTCCCGCGAAAGCCGCTCCGCAACAAAATGCCGCCGGTACTAAATGACGGATCTAGCTGCCCGTGGCCCAGCACGCGTGCGACAAATGATCGGACGTTATAGCCATTACGAACGTCAGTAAAACCACCACCAACATAAATGCTACCGTTCTGACCCAACGCGAGCGTGCTACCGATACCGGGATAGTTTATGGTGGGCGCGGGAATGCGCCTGCCGGAGGCCTCGCTCAAATCCAGTACACCGCCTTTGCCAAATGTCGTGTCAAAATCACCCGGCGCGGCGATAGCAGTGGCAGCAAAGGTAGATAAGCAGGCTATTAAGAAAATAGAGAAACGAATTTTTGGCATCAAAAACATCAAAAGCGTCTTTTCAAAGTTGGGGGCGCGAGCCGCGCGGGTGAAATCCTTGAGTCGTGCGAGAGGCCGAACAAATTTCTTCAAAACTACCGCGGTTGCACAACAAAATTACTGCTAATAATGTGGTTGCGATGGGGCTTCAGGGTAACCGAGATTGACTTGTTTGTGTATTACTTCGCAAATAATTATAAGTGTCACAAAAACAAAACTGGCGCATGCTACCTGCGCTGCCGCAATCACAATTTTAGCCATTCTATCGCGAGCTTTAATGATGCTTAGCTACGAGCGAGGCCGAACACTCTAGCAAAAATGCCTGAAGACACTTTAAATTCAGGCATCTTCAGAAATATAAAAAAGGATTTAGCACGCATTTTTGGGTTGCGCAAATTAGCTACTAAACCTTCGGCTTGGTGCCCACGCGCCGCTTTTTATTGCCGCGCGCATAAATGCTGCGCCCTTCTGGCGCATTGCTCGGCGGTGTTTCCAGTGCGCGACGGCGGCGCGTGGCCTTAGGGTCAGCGATGAGTGCCTGATAAAATTCGAGTCGATCCCCATTTTTTAGCGCGGCATCGCCGCTTACCACTTGTCCCCAAATACCACAGACTTGTGGGCGATCTATCACTAAGCCCTGCGCGACTAATATGGCACAGGCATCTGCTACGGTGGCGCCCGCAACTAGCGTTAACTCCCGCTCGAAAAGAATAACCGTTGCCGCCGCGTGGGCGGGCATGCCAGTCACTTTATCCTCGGGCGCACAAACCGTTATTGTCATTCGCACTGGCTCAGGCAAGCCATTCATGCACTAACCTTTGCCAGCGCCGTATTGCGCGTCCGCTCGGTCTACAAAGCGCTCCACTAGGGTGGCCGCTATTAGTCCGAACACAGGGCCAACTGCATTGGCTAAAAACGGCGTGGCCATGCTGTAGCGTAGTTGCAGCACCACTTTGCAGGCGTTTTCTTGTAACGCCTGAAACTGCCATTGACCATGTAATTCGGTAAATAAACCCAAACCAGTTTCAAGCCTAATGCCGCGACTGGCCAATGACGCCACCGTGGGTTGGCGCAATTCGATGCGCGCAGACGCAAAATTAGCGTTTTCAGTTGTGAATGCCTGCTCGATGCCACGCCATGCGATACGGATGGTTGCAATCGTGGTGTTAGCATCCCGAAAATGCACGGTTGAACCCTGACACCAGGGCAAAAACTCCGGGTAGTGCTCCACGCCATCAACTAGGGCAAACATTCGCGCAGCGCTATGTAAGACGAGGGCAGATTTTTCGATTTCGGGCATTAGATTGGTTTAAAAAGTGGTTCAGGTGCGATAATTCGAGTTAGCCGAATCTTACGGCATATTTTTAGAAGACATCGCAAAGCACTTATGAGTATTGTTGATAACAGAAAAGCTTTTTTCGATTTTTTCATTGAAGAACGCTATGAGGCGGGCTTAGTGCTACAGGGCTGGGAAGCAAAGGCAATTCGCGCTGGTCGCGCGCAGCTAAAAGAAGCCTATGTGCTCATTCTAAATGAAGAACTTGTGCTTATTGGCGCGCATATTAGCCCGCTTACCGCTGCTTCTACCCACATCACACCTGATCCGGTGCGCACGCGCAAGCTACTGCTCAATGAAGCCGAAATTACCAAATTGATGGCCGCGGTATCGCAAAAAGGCTACACCATCGTGCCGCTAAATTTGCACTACAAAGGTGGCCGTATCAAGCTTGATATTGGCGTAGCCAAAGGCAAAAAGCAGCACGACAAACGCGATACGGATTCCGAACGCGATTGGAAACGCGAACAAGCGCGCATGATGAAAAACAATTATCAATGAAGCTGCTTTATCGGGCCGCGAACCTTCCCGATGCGCACATCATCATGCACTTGCTATCCCAAGCGGGCATTCCTGCGCACGTGCTAAACGAAAACGCGCAAAGCGCTTTTGGCGAAGTGACAGCTGGCGCCGCCTGCCCGCAAGTTTGGATTACGCAGCTACATCAGGAACCCCAAGCGCGAGCGGTGGTAGCCGATTTCGAATCGAAAGCCGCGCCAATAGGCGATGTATGGACATGCAGCCAATGCGGCGAATTAAATCCACCGGCTTTTGAGCTTTGTTGGTCGTGCGGATCGGCGCGTTAGGTTTTTAAACTAAATGGCGTAAATTTAGTATCACGATCATAAGCGTCAACGCCTTCCGCACGTTTCAAAAAGCCGACCACTTTGTACGTAACCGGGGTAAATAGCACCTCTACACCCACTTTGAGCAAAAACTGCACGAACATAATTTGCAGTAATTTATCGTTCGGAATAATGCCGCTATTGTAAAACGCGAGCGGATAAAACAAGCTTGAATCTACTGCTTCACCCACAATAGTCGAGCCAATGGTACGCATCCACAAATGCTTGCCTGCCGTTAAAATTTTCATTTTAGCCAGCGCTATACTATTAACGAATTCTCCGCAAAAATACGCCACCATGGATGCTGCAACGATGCGCCATGTGGAGCCAAACGCGGTTTCATACGCTGCCTGATTGTTCCAAAACGGCGCTGGCGGCAACGCCACCACGATAAAGGCCATGAGTGAAGCAAATGCCAAGCCTGCAAAGCCCGCCCAAATGACCTTGCGGGCATGCGCATAGCCGTAAACCTCGGTGAGGATGTCACCAAAAACATAGGAAATCGGGAAAAAAAGCACGCCAGCGCCGAATACAAACGTGCCGATAACAGGTAAATCCAATTGCGCAATTTTGGCAGGCCCAATTAAGTTTGAACAAATTAGCACGGTAACAAACGCCACCATCACTAAATCGTAGTACTTAAAACTGCGCGTAGCTCCCCGATTATCCAAGGCGAGTTATCCTTCTTTATTTTTCTTCATAGCACCTAAAACAGTCATTGCGCCAGAAATCATACCGGCTACATCGGTAAGATTGGCCGGCACAATTAGGGTGTTTCCAGTCTTGGCCAAATGACCGAACTGAATCACATATTGCTCCGCAATTTTTAAGTTTGCCGCCTGCATTCCGCCCTCAACCGACAACGCTTCGGCCACCTGCTTTACTGCGCTGGCCGTGGCTTCCGCCACTGTCGTTACCGCAATAGCTTGGCCTTGTGCCATGTTTACGGCAGACGTTCTTTGCCCTTCTGATTTTAAAATCGCCGATTGCTTTTCGCCTTCAGCCAAATTAATTTCTTGCTGCTTTTGGCCTTCTGATTTTGCGATAAGCGCACGCTTTTCACGCTCTGCCGTAATCTGCGCTTGCATTGCACGCAAAATAGATTCTGGCGGGGTTAAGTTTTTAATTTCATAGCGCAACACCTTAACGCCCCAAGTACGGCCTGCTTCATCCAACACCGCTACTACTTTTAGGTTGATTTCATCGCGGCTTTCAAAGGTTTTATCAAGCTCCATACGACCGATTTCGCTACGCAATGTGGTTTGCGCAAGTTGTGAAATAGCCAGTTGATAATCGCTTGAGCCGTAGCTAGCCAAACGTGGATCAATCACCTGATAATAAATAATGCCATCGACCGCAAGCTGCGTATTGTCGCGCGTGATACAAACTTGCTCTGGAATATCTAAGGGTGTTTCTTTAAGCGAATGGCGATACGCCACTTTAGAAAAGAAGGGGTTAATAAAGTTAAACCCCGGCTCCAGTGTGCCTGCAAACTTACCCAAACGCTCAACCACCCATGCACTTTGCTGCGGCACAATACGTACGCCTTCGATTACAAACACCACAAGGGCCGCTAAACCTAAAAATACCAGCGAATAGGATCTCAGCCCTTCCTGCGTGTACATAATAAAAGCAACCACTGTGGCAATGATTAATTTTGGAAACATCGTTTTTCTCCAAGAATTGCTACGTTAAAAAATGCACGTAAAATCCGCGTATTAAGCCTTACTAGCTTGCACCAAAAATACGCCGTCTTCCCGCCCAGAAATCGTCAAAATGTCGTTCACTTTTACCGTTACCGCTTCACCAGCAGCAACTCTTGCATCCCACTGGCTACCGCGATAATTCACCCGCGCCAATCCTTGCTCCTGATTTATCCACTGCAATACCGTTACTGGCTGCCCAATATCAAGCTGGTTGGTGTTTGGCATGCCTTTTTTGGTTTTTTCAGCCGTCAAATGACGATACGCAAACCAAACCCCAATTAGGCCGGAGATGCCTGCAATTAGCGCTTGCAGCCATATCGGCCCCCCCGCAAAAGCCACCACTGCACCGATTAAAGCGGCGATTCCGATGACCAACAGGTAAAATGTGCCAGTAAGCATTTCAAGCGTGATTAGCAGCAATCCTGCGATAGCCCAAATTAAGTAAGCTGACATGATTGTTTCCTTTTAGTTAGAGTACGCGTTAGGTGTTCTTGCCCGCTTCAAATTGTTTCAATAGCAGTTCAATTATCGCAGATAAGGTGTAACTCAATGTGTTTTCGAAACGATTTCGTCGCTAAATTTTGTCGCCTCGCCCAACTGGGTTTAACAGTGGCTTCCGCACACTTCATCTCCGTATCCGCCAGCGCGCAACCTGCTCCCGTGCTTGGCAATCACAGCATCACCACTGCCGCCCTAAATCGCCCGTTACTTCCAGTAGGCTGCACCAATGTGGCACTAGATACCGATAAAATCACCCAATCAGGCTTACCTCCTGCAGATTATTACGAGGGCGTACCGCAAAACGGGCAGTTACGGTATTTAAACCAAGTGCTCAAAGAGCCTACGTCCACCATCCAAATAGTGCCAAAAGTGCCCGATGAAGGCCTTTATCCGCAATACAAAAACGACAACGTGCCGTTTGTGGTTATTGTTTGCTATCCCACGACCGCGAGTAATAATCGCCCCAATTACGTGCTGCCAGATGGCCAAATTGTGCCGCGCATGCAGCGCGCTGGCGAAAAGCCAATTTTTGCAACGCTCATTCCGACTGTTTCCTTACCGGCTGGCGCGGCGCCACCTACTACCGTGCCGCTACCCACGGCAACGATTCGGTTTAGCTCCGGCGACGAACCTAATCCAACGAGCTTGCCGCTCATTTTGTTTTCACACGGTTTAGGCTCTAGCCCCATTGAGTCAAAATCAGTTGATTTTTTGGTGCGTATGGCAGGTTACGGTTACATTGTGGCGGCGCCATTTCACGGCGATGCACGATTCTCAAAAATCCGCATTGCTGATGTCGGCGATTTAGTTTCAGTCATCCGCGATTTTGATCGCTTTGTTGAACTACAAGCCATGCGCCCCGTAGCGATAAAGAGCACAGTAGATGCGCTACTTGTTCATCCTGACTTTGTTAACACGATTGACCCAAAACGCATCGGTGGTTTAGGCGGCAGCATGGGCGGCGCAACCTTTACTTGGCTCGCAGGTGCAGAAGTAACCGACAATATAACTCGATTAAGTTCTAAGCCAACCGTTCAAGATACCCGTATTAAGGCCGTTGTGGGCTATGTGCCGTATGCAGGCCAGCGTTTTCTGCCAGCATTTGGCAACGACAATAATACGGCCAAAAACATCAATGTCCCCTATCTGGCGATTGCCGGAACAGCCGACACCACAGCACCTATTTATTTGATGGAACAAGCAATGAATAATTTTCAGAATACTCGCTACATGGTGGCGCTGACTGACGTGACGCATGGCTATTCAACGAGCTATGCCGACGACGTATTCGGCTGGCTGATTCCATTCTTTGATGGATTTGTTAAAGGAGACCGCGCCGCATTACAAAAATTTGTCACCATGAAAAATATCGCAGGCGGGCTTGATGACAATGTGCGCATTGATTACACCAAGCCCACCGAATTCAATGCTCGCACCCAGCTCGGCATCGAATTTTACAATAACAATTTGAACCGCTATTTACTCACTGCTGACCTTAGCGAAGCCGCCGCCTTAGACGCCGTAAATTCTGGCTGGGTGCGCACGTCAAACAATATGCGCGTGGCACAAGCGCCGCTGCCAGCCACTCAAATCACACCTCTCACCGCGTTTACCGACACCGCCCCCGTCTGTCGCCTCTACAACACAATATCCAAGACGCACTTCTATACCGTGGAATCTGCAGAATGCTTTGCCTTGATCAATACGTCAGGCACATCAGGCATTTGGGTATTTGAAGGCACCCCCTTTCACGCCCGCCGCATCACGCGCGCCGCCGCTGCCATCGGCACCACGCCCGTGCAACCCTGTGCCGCGGGAAGCATCGCGCTCTACCGCGCCAGCAACAACCGCCCCGCCGCTGAACTTGCGTATCGCTACTCCACTAGCAATGCCGTGATGGACGAAATGCGCCGGAAGGATTGGGTAGTTGAGGGTGCGGCTATGTGTTTGCCGTTGTAACAGCGGAGTATCAATTTACGAGGGAATGCGCAACAAATGGCCGCGATATTGCGCGCGTTCATACCGGATTTGGATTTTCTCTGCGAAATCGCCGAAGTCTAGCCCAATCGTCGCTACAGAATTTTGGGCTAACCTCGCGGTAACTAGCGTGCGTGGTAGCGAGGATGTCCCAAAAATTTGCATGCTAGTCCTGCTCGACAGCGTGGTGATTCAAAAGGGCTGCGCGGCCATCTCGAAACAATATCGGACGCTGTTGGAATCTAATGCATTGCGGTTAGAATTGTTGCGTCTTTTAGTGCAGACACATACTTGGAGACGCCCTACTGTAAAGCGTCTACACCACAATAAACTGGCGCGATGGGTTGCGAGCGTGCGCCAGTAATCAAGTTTATAAACGCTGATGCCCGCCTGCTCGGCATCAACCTTCCGTGCAAGCCCACTCAATGCGTGCGCTGTAGCGTGTACCAATCCCTGCTCCCCTAACCGTTTGGCCTGCGGTGTTTGTATCCTGTGATTTGTCATGACAATCTCTCCAATTAAAACTGGCGAGCGTGTCCCAACAACCTTCTAATTCATAGGTGATTCGGCCGGACGCTTACGATTCTGATGTCGGCTTAGGGTTTGAAAAAATATTCGCCCCGACAGAGGCACAAACAACAAAGCCTTAGACGTTGTCTAAGGCTTTGTTTAATTTGGCTCCCCGACCTGGACTCGAACCAGGGACCTGCGGATTAACAGTCCGTCGCTCTACCGACTGAGCTATCAGGGAATTGTTTTTTTGTTTTGCTTTTAAACTATCTGTAAGCGCCACAAAGAACAGTTGCACACTATAGCAAATTTGACGCCTTCCGTCAATGCTAGTGCGGTTTTTTCCGCTTGTTTTCGGGTTTTACTCAGCACTTTTAAGGATAAATCGTCGTTGCTTGCGCGGGTTAGCACTGTTATGCTTTGAATTTTGGCGGCACTTCTTGATGACACGAATTGCAATTTTACTCATTGTCTTGTGCGCTTTTCAGCCCGCGCCTGTGCTTGCCGAAATCGCAACCGATTCCGCGCAAAAAAGCACGCCACGTAACGCAGCGGTCCACGCAGAAACCCTGCTACGGGAATCAAAGTGCACGGCTTGCCACGCAGCCAAATTTGCAACGGCAAGTGATAAATCTGGCAACGCCATCTATACGCGCAAAAATCGTTCCGTTAGCTCATACGCCAAGCTCGTTACGCAAGTGGCACGTTGCGATACGGAGTTAAACTTGCAGGTATTTGAGGATGATCAAGCGCTTATTTCACAGTATCTAAACACGCAATTTTATAAATTTAAAGTGCCGGTAGATTCCCTAAAATAGGGTATATACAGGCATTTATTAGCGTAAAAAACTACTTTAAACCATTGCTATCACGCAATTTTTTTGTTGCTACCTCAAGCGCATCATCCAAGTAAGCGCTATAAAAGTCTGGCAGCAAGCCACCTTCAAGCGGCGGGGCAATTTGCTCGCCCCGTGCGTTTAAAAAATAAACAGTTGGCGCTACTCTGGCCCCTAAATTCTGTGCGAATTTGGCATGCGATATCGTGACACCGTTTGCAGCAATTAAAGTCTGGGTACCGTTGATTTCAATTTGCCGCACGACGGCTCGTGGCGTGGATTTTTCTAGCGCGTGCAATGGCTGGAGGTGACTTTGCCGTAGGACTTTGCAAAAACCACAGCCCTCAAGGCTTACCATCACTACAATGGGCACTTCGGCTTTTTGTGCAGCGCTGGCAACTTCCAGCCAATGGCTCAGCGCTGGCAGCTTATTATCTTGGCTTGAGCTGGATTTATCTGCAGCGCCAGCATAGCCCACAATCGTCCACATCAGCACCAAAGCAACCGCAATTTTTAGCTTCACCTTCATTGCAAATCGCCTCAGTGTTGTGGCTAAAAATTAACTTACGCTACCGGCTTTTCCAACTCAAACGCGGTATGCAAAGCCCGCACCGCCAACTCTAAATATTTCTCATCGAGCACGACAGAAGTTTTAATTTCCGATGTTGAAATCATTTGAATATTGATGTTTTCTTTGGCTAAAGTACCAAACATTTTAGCGGCAATACCCGCGTGGCTGCGCATACCGATGCCCACTAACGACACCTTGGCAATTTTATTGTCGCCCATTACGGCGCTCGCCTTTACTTCCGGCAACACCACGTCGTTCAATATGGCCAAGGCACGGTTGTAATCGCCACGCTGCACGGTGAATGAAAAATCGGTGTGGCCGTCCACTGAGGTATTTTGCAAGATGACGTCAACATCAATATTGGCTTCGGCGATTGGGCCCAAAATATTGAAGGCAATGCCGGGGCGATCAGGTACGCCAGTGATGGTAAGTTTGGCTTCATCACGGGTAAAAGCGATGCCAGAGATAATTGGATTTTCCATTTTGTCTTCTTCCTCAAAGGTAATTAGGGTGCCCATGTCTGTTGAATTCACGTCAGTAAACGAGGACAGCACCCGCAATTTCACGCGGTATTTTCCAGCAAACTCTACCGAGCGAATTTGCAAAACTTTAGAACCCAAGCTTGCTAGCTCAAACATTTCTTCAAACGTGATTGTTTTTAAGCGCCGCGCTTCCGGCACCACCCGTGGGTCGGTAGTGTAGACGCCATCGACGTCAGTATAAATTTGGCATTCGTCGGCCTTTAAGGCTGCGGCAAGCGCCACCCCCGTGGTGTCCGAGCCGCCACGACCTAACGTAGTGATATTGCCCTTTTCGTCCACGCCCTGAAACCCCGCCACTACCACAACGGTGCCAGCCTCTAAATCTGCACGAATGGCGGCTTCATCAATGGCTAGAATGCGCGCTTTGCTGTGGGCGTCATCGGTGGTAATTTTTACCTGCGCGCCAGTGTAGCTTTTGGCTTTTAGCCCAACACTTTGCAGTGCAATTGCCAATAAACCAATTGTTACTTGCTCGCCTGTAGAGGCAATCACGTCTAACTCGCGCGGATCTGGATCGTCACTAAGCTGTTTGGCCAAGGCAATTAAGCGGTTGGTTTCGCCCGACATGGCAGAAACCACCACCACAATTTGATTTCCTTCGTCATAAAACCGTTTTACACGCCGCGCAACTTCGCGGATGCGTTCGGGGCTGCCCATTGAGGTGCCGCCGTATTTTTGAACAAGTAATGCCACTTTTTTATCTCTTGACTGAAATGGTTGGGAAATTGAAACCAGCAATATATTAACCCGCCGTTGCAGGTTTTTGCTGCGCCGCACCATTTGGAAGCGTAAAATAGTGCTATGTATACACAAAACACCCCATCAGCCGCAGCAAAACCGCCGATTTCCATTACTCGACGCCTTGAATTTGACGCTGGCCACCGCTTGCCTAACCATAAAAGCCAGTGCCGTAATCTCCACGGCCATCGCTACGCGCTGGAAATAACCCTCACCTCCACCCCGCAGGCGGATGTGGGTACGTCGGAAGACGGTATGGTGCTCGATTTTGGCGACATCAAAGCAATCGCAAACGAAAAACTTGTAAATGTTTGGGATCACGCGTTTTTAGTCTACAAAGGCGATACCGTCTTGGTCGAGTTTTTAGCCACCATCCCCAACCATAAAACCGTGGTGCTAGATTGCGTACCCACGAGCGAAAACCTAGCGCAAGCCGCCTTCGATATTTTGCAACATGCGTATCACGACCGCTTCGGTAAAGAACTAAAACTCACGTTTTTGCGCTTGTATGAAACCCCAAATTGCTGGGCGGATGTAAAAGCAGTGGATTAAGCGAGCTGCGACCGCTGGATAAAACAAAAAAGCCACCGAAAGGTGGCTTTTTTGATCTTACGAAATTCTGGCGGAGGGTGTGTCCGTATTTTGTGTTAACTACCTCGGATCACAGAATATCACAACTACACCTAAACGCCCTAAATACGGGGATTAGCACGATTAGTTTTGTTTTTTACGTATCATAAAGTATCATTAAGTAGACCTCTGCACAACTAGAACTTTTCGCTTTAGACCAGGTCTGCCAAACAGTCAACGTTAGCACTGGATAAGCGATGCAACAAAGCTTCAACAGCATAGAAATGGAAATGCGCATTAAGCGCGACAGCGCGTTAATGAAGGCACATGCACTGATTGACTGGGAACGCCTGCGCCCATTACTTTCTGGGCTCTACAAACGTGAAGCCAGCCGTGCTGGCGGGCAGGAACCCTTTGACGCACTGCGGCACAAACACCTGACGGAGGGTGTGTTGTCGTGCCAGCAGGCCAATGGCTTTGGCACCAAAAACCCCAACATCGCAGCATCCCTGCGCTACACCACCGGCCTTGACCCATCAACCAAAATTTAAAGATTATGAACGCCATCACTTTGCTCAACCAGTTAAATGAAATCGAACATGTCAAGGCAATTGAAACGGAGAAGCACACAATACATGTAACGAATGCGCTGGCCAATTTTGATATCTCACTGAATCCGCACGACATCAGCGGCACGGACTTCGTAATTTCCCCAACAGGGGATAGAGTGCTGCGAATCAGCATGAATCAAGGAGGGGTCATCGTCACGCCGGATAATTATGTTTTTAACGTCGATCAGGATGAGTTTGTTCACGTAGATGATGCGCCACCCATGTGTTCAATCGTTGAGATGGTGAATGGGCTTGAACGCTATATTCAAAATCTCATGCCGTCCGATAACATGGATAACTGCGTTGGTTTGTACTACATACACTACTACATCATTAAAAGTGCTAGGAATAAGGGGTTCCAGGTTGACGCGCTTATGGATCGGTTGCAGGCAATCGGGCAAGAGTTTGGGTTGTATGTTTGTGATGTAAATGACGATGCACCCAGTGCGCTGCCCCTCGTGACCGAGCTAAATGCAGTGGATATATTTCGGTGGGATTTGCCCGCACATTGGCATGACTTTGCCAGCGCCCTGCGCAATACCATGGCGCACATGCCAGAAGACCAGTATCTCATCTTGCAGTGCAAAGGTAGCAAGCGCTTTGTGCAAGTTGCCACCCAGCACAGAAACATTAGGGTCGAAGCTAGCAGCAATTACTTTCTGTCGGGACGGGATGCTTTGAGTGCCAAAGACATCAAAGCGCTGTGCCGCCTGGGTTGGTTGGCACCTACCGGCACGCCCGAGCAAGCCACGCCCGAACGCGACCCCAACGGTTCGTGCAACTATTTTCTTGAGCAGCAGTTGCCAGTCGATTTCGCGCAACTGGCCACTCTGTTGGTCAAAACCCTGTCGGTGGTGATGGGCGTGCCGCATGATGGCTACATCGCCTACAGTGCGTTTGGTATGAATGGCGAGGGTGACGTGAGCTACCCTCATCTTGGCATCAAGCGGGAAGTGACAGACCCGAACCTTCGCATGAACGAACTGGCCGAGCGCCTGCTCAGCGTACTGAAGGAAGCATCCGGCTGCAGCACCCTGGCATTTGA
Organism: Betaproteobacteria bacterium; assembly: GCA_031409495.1. GTDB lineage: Bacteria > Pseudomonadota > Gammaproteobacteria > Burkholderiales > Usitatibacteraceae > JANMDR01. The sequence continues at coordinate 1,892 of JANNXI010000066.1, read as the reverse complement.
TGAAGATGGCTATGTGGAGGTGACCATGGCGGGGCAGCGCTGCTTGGTCAACGTGGTGGGAAAGCCGCCAATGGTCCGGTTCCTTACGCCCCTGCTGGCCGAAATCCGCCTCAGCAAAAAGCTGCTGGAGCAGCTCAATCAACTCAACCTCAGTGACCCATCAGTTTGCCATGTGTGGTCAAGTGACGCGGTATTTGCCGTGCAGGACATTCCGGCCTGGCCCTTGCAGGCGCAGCATGTGGCGGCGAGTCTTGACCTGTTTTCCGAGACTACAGCCAAGTCGGCGCTGTGGTTGCAGTCAGAGTTTGGGGCTCGGGCTTCTGTGCTGCAGCCAAGCAACGTGTCACACTGAGGCACACTATTTTTTCAAGGAGACAAGTGAATGGAAAAACTGAAAAATGGACAACGTGTAACACACACTCGTCGGCCCGACTGGGGACTGGGGCAAATGTGGGAAGATGAACATGCCAATGAAATCCGGTTGTTTTCCCCGACAAAGGCGAGCTATTCCTGCAGTCAACCGCCCGGGGCGAGCTCCAACTGGTGAACGGTGGCGAGCCGCCCCTTGTTATCCCTCCGGAGATATCCTGGCGAGTGAAAGTTCTGCTTAATTTACAGCAGCTCTTTTTAGCCGAACGCGTGCGGTCCCGTGGACATTGATCGACGCGACGATTGCGACCCGGATTTAGATGCAAAAACTAGCTGTCGGCCGCATGGAATATGCGGAAGCAGTTAGCAAATTTAGAAAAATCTAGATCAGCAACCTGCAATTGAAGCGTTAAGGAGGAGCATTCTTGCATTACTTTACCCGTTTGGACGGCATTTATATTTTAACGTTGGAGAAAAAATGAACAAAATAATAACTGAAAAATATCTCAAGGAATTTCAAAAACATTTTCCTGACTTCAAGAGTTTTATATATCCCGGTACCGAGTTTGATCGTAAGGAGAGACTCTACAAACTTGAACTGACCAAGTTATATTCGGAAACAGTCGCCAGCGATTTGGAAAACTTTCAAGAGGACGAAAATTTTCAGATCGCTCTGGGTAAAAAGCTTTCGAAACTTTTTACAACACCGCTAAACGGCATGGGGAACAAGCCGCAAAATCTGGTTGGTTTTCGCTACTTTGGCCCCCTTCAGTTTAAAGACTCGGATGGAGCAATATGGGCCAAACTGGTTAGAGAACTCATTCATGGAAAATTGGCATTGGTAGAACGCATTAATTTATTTGTTAATGGTTTGCAGCCCATAGCGCTAAAAAATGTTCGCAATAACAGTGTTGCATTTAATGCTTTGTCTCGAAGTGTTACGAGTTTTCTGCTCATGATGTCCGACAAAGACCAGCATGTCATTATCAAGACTCAGGAATTCAACAGGGCATTGAAAAGATTTGGACAAGAGCCAATGTCGAACAAACCTTTGGATGGCAATGAGTATCAAAGAATTCGTGATTTTCTTGAAAATCTGAAGAACGATTTGATCGAAATGAACCTGGCCCCAAGGGACATGATCGATGTTCAATCTTTCATTTGGGTCGGCGACGGAAACACCTATAAGCCATCTGAGATTCCGTCCACTACTGCTGTGGCCAACCAACCAGCGACTGCACAAATAGTAGAACCTGATGCACCGACAATCGCCGACCTGGAGGTAAATCGAATATATAACCGAATTTACTATGGCCCTCCTGGAACAGGTAAAACCTATCAATTAGTCAAATTGTTGAAAAAAGACTATGGGTCTGCGGATAGTAATGCCGTCGATGTGGAGCAGCGATTCAGTTTTGTTACATTTCATCAGTCCTACGGATACGAGGATTTTATTGAGGGACTGCGCCCTTTGCTGAAGAATACGGGGGAATCTGGCGACATTCAATATGAAATTCGCTCAG
>JANNXI010000065.1:0-45699 GCA_031409495.1 Betaproteobacteria bacterium | reverse complement strand
GCGGTATGCCTTCGTTGGCCATTAAAAAGCTAAACAACACGGCGTTGGTGATGATGTAGAGCAGCATGGCGCTCATGCTGGCTGAATCTAGCAATACTTTGGGGATGCCCTTAAATGGTAGGTCTTTGTAGATAAATACAGCCACGATGAAGGCATAAACTGCCGCCACGGCCGCAGCTTCCGTAGGAGTAAATTTGCCAGAGTAAATACCGCCGATCACCACTACCACCAACGCTAAGCCCCAAAAGCTTTCTCTAAATGCGGCGAAGCGCTCACCCACTGTGGCTTTGGGTAGGCGTGGATAATTATTTTTGCGGGCAATCCACCATGTTGTTACTCCAAGTAGCGTGGCAAGTGCCAAGCCGGGAATGATGCCAGCAATAAAAAGTGCGCCCACAGATGTGTTGGTAGAAACCGAATACATCACCATTGCAATGGAGGGCGGTATTAAAATGCCCAACGCCCCTGATGTAGTGACTACACCCGCGCCAAACCGTGGTGGAAAGCCTTGCTTCACCATCGCTGGCAACACCACCGAGCCAATAGCTACAACAGTGGCAGGTGACGAGCCCGAAACGGCCGCAAACAAGGCGCAGCCCATAACGGCAGCCAAGCCTAGGCCGCCGTGCCAGTGGCCGATTAAGGTTGTGGCAAATCGAATCATCCGCTTGGCAACCCCACCGTGCGTTAAAAAATTGCCCGCTAAAATAAAGAACGGAATCGCCATGATTTCGAACTTTTCAATACCGGTAAATAGCTTTAGCGCCACCGACTCAATCGGTACATTGGTCATCGTAAATAAAAACGTGAGTACCGTTAAGCCAAGCGATATCGATATGGGCATGCCGGTGAGCATGAGCAAAATGAGCAGCGTAAAAATAATGATGGCGTTCATTTTGGCACCCCTATGCGTGCGCTACCTTGGCGCAAAATGTCGTCGGCATCAGATTCGCTTAAGCCTTCCACATGGCCGTGGTCGTGGTGCGGCAGTTCGTTGGTTTTATAAAAATTGAAAGCCACTTGCAAAAACCGAAAGCTCATTAAATACGATCCTAGCGGCACGCACATATACACCATCCACATGGGTACTTCTAGGTCGGATGAAACTTGGTCGGTGTGCGCCATATGCCACACAAAATTAGCCCCCAATGTGCCGACGATGGCCGTAAATAGGGCGCCTGCAAACAAACCAAATAAAATCAGAACGCGTTTTTTGTTGCCCTCAAGTTTGCGAATAATCACATCCACACCCACATGAATGCCGGTGCGCACGCCATAAGCCGCGCCAAATTTAGCCATCCACACAAACATAAAAATACAAAGCTCCTGCGCCCAGCTTAAATTTATTTTTACTAAATAGTCTTGAATATAGGGCACCGTACAAAAGAAACGATGTACTACTGAAATAAAAATAACGAGCGTCGCGGAACCCATCAAAACAGCGATAAGCCATTCTTCTAGGTGGTTAAGAAAACGGTTAATCATGATGGGCTCCGGGTTGGTTAAGGATTACTTAGGCGCTACAAAACCTGATGCTGCATACACGGCATCAATGGTGGCTTTGCCTACCCGCGCTTCCATTTCTTTGTGTACCGGCATCATGGCTTTTCTCATTTCATTGAGCTCTGCCGCTGAAGGTGTGTACACAGTGGTTTTGCCCGATGCCTTAATTTTTTCTAATGCAGCAGCATTGTCGGATGACGCGGCGGCATTGGCATGGTCGGTTGCGTCTTTCATGGCGCTCTCTACCACTGCGCGCAAATCAGCTGGAAGACCTTCATAGAATTTTTTATTCACGATCACCGCATACGCCAAATGTCCGTGATTGGTTACGCTGATGTGTTTTTGTACTTCAAAAAGCTTTTGGGTAAAGTAGTTTGATGGTACGCCCTCAGTGCCGTCCACCACGCCCGACTGCAAGGCTTGATAAAGCTCGGAGAAGGCCATTACTTGCGGCAATGCGCCTATTGCACGCATTTGTGCATCAAGCACTTTGGATGATTGAATGCGCAGCTTTAGGCCTTTGTAATCGGCGACTGATTTTAACGGTTTGTTGGCCGACATGATGGTGGAGCCGTTATCCCAATACGCTACGCCTTTGATGCCTTTTGCATCAAGCTTGGTGAATAAATCAGCGCCCACTTTGCCGTTTACTACCGCGCGGAAAGATGCCTCATCCTTGAAAATAAAGGGTAGATCAAACACTTCAAACTCCTTCACGCCCAACGGACCAAATTTGGCCAGCGAAGGTGCCAACATTTGTACTGAACCCAATTGCAGCGCTTCTAATTCTTCTTTGTCTTTGTAAAGCTGGCTATTGGGGTAAAGCTCTACTTTTAAACGATTTTTGCTGCGCTCTTCGGCAAGCTGCTTAAATTTTTCAGCGCCTTTGCCCTTTGGTGTGTCCGGGGCAACTACGTGGCTAAATTTAATCACAATCGGTGCTTGCGCCTGTGCGGGGAGCACAAAAGCGGCAACGGCTAACGCGCCACAGGTGGTCACAGCGAGTGCAATTTTCTTGAATAGAAGTTTCATGGATTCCTCGTCAAATATTGTTGAAGTTGGCTTTTTACACGGGCAAACAGCCACCATGCCAATGTATCTGGCGAGTTTAGGTATTGTTTGGCGGAAGCGCTATTGTGGAAAACCACATTTTTTTGTCACTGCATAAACGACAGCAGCACTGATGCACTAACTTGCTAAACTAACGCCATGTCTTTATCTCATCGCCAACCTAATCTTAGCGTCGCCGCTGCTAACCCACTTTCGCCCCTGCTGCGCGCGCTATGGGTGCTGCCACTTATACTGTCATTGGGTTTTGTGGGCGTGGTGATGTCGTTGTTGTCACGTTCTGATGCGGCAGATCGTGATATTTTGCAGCAAACCATGATTGCCGATGCCTTGTCGCTCGAAGCGCAATTGCGGGCGCGGCTCGATGCAGAAAACGAACAATTGCAGTTAATTATTCCAGCCATCAGTAATGCCAGCGCTACGCCAGATAGCTTTGCTACCAATAAAGATGTTACCGCAGGATTGCAGCGCTTTTGGCAGTCCATCACTTGGTTAGACGCGCAAAATAGGGTCGTCGCGCACTTGCCGCCGCAAGCGCGACTGCCAATATTCAATCAAAAAAGCGTCAGCCCAACGAACCAAGATGCGGGGTTATCGTCACATCTATCCGTACCGCTTTTGCAGCCCCGCGCCGGTAGTAATTTGGTGGTGCGCTATTCTGCAGCTGTGTTGCTGCAGCAGCAAACACCGTGGTGGCTAGCCCGCAAGTACGAGCTGCGTTTGCTTGATAGCAACGATCAAGAAATCGCCAGCACTCGAGATGCCAGCGCAGTCGTTCCCGTGGCATATTCGATAAATAAAGCCCGCCCTCGTTATCGTTTGAGTTTTGAAACGGCGATTCCTGATGCATTTTTAGAACTCACTGTGCGTCAACCTTTGCTGCCTTGGTACCAAGCGTTGCCGTTGATTCTTATGGCCGGTTTTCTGTTGCTGATCGCTATTGCCACTTGGATGCTGCGTCGGCAAATGCATGAGGTAGAACGTGCCGAACGCGCATGGCGTACCGAAGCCGCATGGCGCTCTGCGATGGAAAATTCGGTTGTAGTGGGCTTGCGCGCGCGTGACCTTGAAGGGCGTATGGTGTATGTGAATCGCACGCTTGAGGAAATGGTTGGTTGGTCAGCCGCCGAGCTCGTTGGCAAGTTGCCGCCTATGCCTTATTGGCCGCCAAATGAAATGGAAGAAACCATGCAGCGCCACCTGCGCAACATGGCGGGTGGTGCGCCACGCGAAGGGTATCAGGCCAATTGGCGGCACCGCGACGGGCGTAATTTAGTCGTGATGATTTTTGAAACACCGTTGGTCGATGCCAGTGGCACGCAAATCGGCTGGATGGGCTCGATACTAGACGTTACCGAACGGCTGCAAATGGAAGAACGTGAGGCGCAACGTATCCAAACCATGCAATATCACGCGCGCCTAACCATGTTGGGTGAAATTGCATCCACGCTTGCGCACGAGCTAAATCAGCCCCTCATGGCCATCTCCAGCTATAACACCGGCGTGATTAATACCTTAAAAAAGAATGGTTTTGATGATGCTGTGGTGCTCGCCGCCTTGGAGCGCCTAGGCCAGCAGTCGGCCAATGCGGGGCGTATTGTGCAGCGTATTCGCGTATTTTTAACTCGCCGTGAGCCGCAGCGAGAACAAGTAAATTTGAGCGAGGTGCTCGCCGCAGCCGAGTCTTTACTCAAGCGTGAAATGCAAGATAAAAAAATAATGCTGCAGGTTCATGTAGCCGAAAAGCTGCCTGCGCTAAATATTGACGCGGTATTAATCGAACAAGTGATCATTAATTTACTACGCAACGCCGCGGATGCCTTCGCCGCAACAGCCACAGATAAACGCATCGTTGTGGATGTGGAGCTGGCAACACAAAAGTGGGTGCGCATTGCGGTATCAGACAACGGCCCCGGTTTGGATGGCCGCACTTTGGAGCAATTGGCCGCGCCGTTTTATTCCACCAAAACCGAAGGCATGGGCATGGGCTTAGCCATTTGTCGCTCGATTATTGAGGCGCATGGCGGCGCGTTCGAAGCCGCAGAAGTGGCAACAAACTTCGCGGATACCGGTGCTAAGTTCAGCTTTTCGTTGACGGTAGCGGCTACAACCCAAACTGCGGAGGATATTTAAGATGACGCTGCCAATCGTATATATTGTTGATGACGAAGAGCCCGTGCGCGACGCGATAAGCTTTTTACTATCGTCCAAAAGCCTTATAAATAAGACGTTTTCAGGCGGAGAAGCATTGCTGCGGCACTTAGATTCCGGTGGTGAACCACGGGCCTTGCCCGGCTGTTTTTTACTAGATTTAAGAATGGAGCCGCTATCTGGCGCCGCCACATACGATGCGCTATTGGTGCGGGGGTTTACCAATCCCGTTATTTTCTTAAGCGGCCACGGCGATATTCCCATGGCAGTAGAGGCACTAAAAAAAGGTGCATTTGATTTTTTAGAAAAACCCACTGCCGACAATACCCTGGCCGATCGGATCGAACAAGCGCTGGCCGTGGACGCTGCAAGCCGCATGCAAAACCAAAACGGTGAAGAACGTCGCGCCAGATTAGCGTCGTTAAGCGAACGCGAACGTGAAGTAATGCTAAAAGTGGCTGCCGGTAAACTCAATAAAATTATCGCCGATGAGCTTCATGTAAGCGTCCGCACGGTTGAAGTGCATCGCGCCAAAGTATTCGCAAAGTTAGGCGTAAAAAGCGCGCCGGAAGTCGCGACGTTGCTAGCGAATAGTTAAAACCGGTGACGGCACTAAGTTTCAGACAGGCGTTTGGTGGCTCGTATCAAGCAGCTGCCAGCGACATAATTTCATCGTCTACGCATAGCGCGAATGGTAGGTTATCCATTCAACACGGCGGGATTTATGGTGAAGCGGTCAAACCGTTGGCTCTGCATGAGTTTAGTCCGAGATACTAGTTCTTATTGGATCAACGAAACGCCCAGAGAGTTGTTGAGCCGCGCAGGAGGTGCTTTTACAACCATTTAACTTTAAGCTGCTTCGTCATCCGGCACCGGCACGACATCCAACTTCAACTCCGCTACTTTGCGTGTCAGCGTGTTGCGGCCGATGCCCAATAGGGTGGAGGCTTCCATACGGCGGCCAGCGGTAAACTGCAGGGCGCGGCTGATTAGCGCGGTTTCAAATTGTTGGTTCAGGGCGTCGAAAATATTGGTTTTACCGGCTTTTAATTGCGCGCCTACTTCTAGTTCAAGGGCTAATTTCCAGTCGCCCGCTGCCACGTTGCCAGCACTTGCAAGGTTTGTGGTTTCTTGGCGAATTTCGGGCGGGAGGTCGCTTAATTCAATGCTTTGACCCGGCGCCATGACCATTAAATAATGGCATAAATTTTCGAGCTGTCGCACATTGCCGGGGAAGGTTTGTGCGCTTAAAAACGTCAGTGTCGCTTCCGATAGCCGTTTTGGCTCTACGCTTAAATCACGCGCACTTTTGGCTAGGAAGTGTTTAGTCAATAGCGGTATATCTTCGCGACGTTCGCGCAGGCTGGGTAGGCGCAGGCGGATTACATTGAGGCGATGGTACAAATCTTCGCGGAACACACCTTGCTTTACGCGTGCTTCTAAATCTTGATGGGTGGCAGCAATGACGCGCACGTTCGCGGTCATGGGTGTGTGGCCACCCACGCGATAAAACTGGCCATCCGACAATACCCGCAGCAGGCGAGTTTGTAGCTCATGGGGCATATCGCCAATTTCATCTAAAAATAAGGTGCCGGTTTCGGCTTGCTCAAAGCGCCCACGACGCGTGGCCGCGGCGCCGGTGAAGGCGCCGCGTTCGTGGCCGAATAGCTCACTTTCTAATAAATCTTTAGGGATGGCGGCGGTATTGATGGCGATAAAAGGCTTTTCGCGGCGCGGGCCGTGGCGGTGCAGGGCGCGGGCAACAAGCTCTTTACCGCTGCCAGATTCACCGGTGATAAGCACAGTGGCATGCGATTGCGACAAGCGGCCAATAGCACGAAAAACATCCTGCATAGTAGGTGCAGAGCCAAGTATTTCGGGCGTTTCCAGCGTTTCCGACGTATTAGTAATTTCAGGCTCAGTTACGGTTGCGGTACTTTCGGTGATTGCTCGGCGCACTAGCGCAATGGCGTGATCGACATCAAACGGTTTGGGCAAATACTCATAAGCGCCACCTTGAAACGCCGATACGGCGCTATCTAAATCTGAGTATGCGGTCATGATGATGATGGGCACATGCGGCGCACGCGCTTTAAACTTTTGCATGAGATGCAGGCCCGACATACCGGGCATACGAATATCGCTCACCACCAATTGTGGCTCGGTGTCGTCCAATGCTTCTAAAGCATCGTGGGCATTGCTAAACACGCGATTTTTAATACCTTCGCGCGAGAGAGCTTTTTCGAGCACCCAGCGAATGCTTTCGTCGTCATCAATAATCCAAACTGGTTTCATCATATTTTTCTATCGTTTTCAGCATTGGTTCGGGGTTACGCGCGCTTTTAGCGTTGTAAAGCCGTGACGCCAGCTTCAATAATAGGCAGAACAATATCAAAACTCGTTCTCCCCGGTTCACTTTCAAATTCAATAATGCCTTGATGCTGGTTAATAAACTCTTGCGCCAGCGACAAGCCCAAGCCGCTGCCATCTTCGCGTCCGGACACCAACGGATAAAAAACGCTATCTTTCAGCGCGGCCGGCACGCCGGGGCCATTGTCGATAATTTTAATCAGCAGCGCATGTTTGTAGCGATGCCGCCCAAGCGTAAGTTGCCGCGCAATGCGGGTGCAAAGAGTGATGTTGCCCGCGCCTTTCATGGCTTGTGCGGCGTTGCGTGTGATGTTCAGTATCGCCTGAATGAGTTGTTCTTTATCCCCAATCAGGTCAGGCAAGCTGGTGTCGTAGTCGCGCCGCACGGAAATGTCTTTGGGGTATTCGGCAAGTATTAAGGTGCGCACACGTTCTAGCACTTCATGGATATTTGTCGATACGCGCTGCGGTAGGCGGCTGGGCGCTAAGAGCCTATCCATAAGTGATTGCAGCCTATCAGCTTCTTTAACAATCACCTGTGTATATTCGCGCAGTTCAGTGCTGGGTAGTTCACGCTCAAGCAATTGGGCCGAGCCCCGAATACCGCCGAGCGGATTTTTAATTTCGTGGGCAAGGTTGCGAATGAGGGTACGGTTTAACTGCTGGTGCTCTAAAATTTGTTCTTCACGAGCAATTTTTAATTGCTGCTCCACTTTTCTAAATTCAAGCACCAACATGGCATTGGCTTCTTCCACGGGCGTCGCAACGCACATTAGGCGATGGCTGATGTTGCCGGGAAGCTCAATATGTAAATCATGCTCTACCAAGCCAACGGTTCGGATGAGGGCTTGGTTGAGCATTGAAAAAAACGCTGAATTTTTTGGGAAGATGGTTGTAAGTGCCCTAGATTCGGCACTCTTGAAGCTAAAAGCAAACAAGTGTTCAGCCGCCGCGTTGGCGTAGCGTAGGTGCAGAGCGGGATCAACGATCAACACAGCCGTTGAGATTAAATCCAGCCCTAAAAAAGGCGCTGACCGATCTTTTTGACTTTGGGTATCGTAGATGGAAGACATACAATCAGGTTAGCAAATTTCGCGCCAACTTAGCGTGGATGAAGGGATATTTGTTTTTAATTCCATTTCTACACCATGAGTGCTTTAGCTTAGTGTGCTGACGGTGCCGTAGCCCAGCTCTCGCGGCTTTTTGCAGCTTGGTACTCCTTGAGGGTATAGCTGGCACGGTGGTTAAAGCAGGTGCTTTTCAGTAGCAAACACCGTCCCGGCTGTCGCAAAAAGCCGCGAGAGCCGGGCTACAAAACTAGCAATCTTTCTTCATAGCAAAGAGTGCAATTACGACGCGATTGATATAGACATAGAATAAGATTTCCGCCGTCAGTATTACGTTGATGTTGCCTTAATGTTGCCTTGATATTGCGCGGGGCTACGCTAGGGGCTAGAAGGGCAAAAAAACGCCGGTAGCGAAGTGCCACCGGCGGGAAATTCGATCTTACGATCGAAAGGATACTGTTGGTGCATGCTCGCCCATTACGGTGCGATTTGTGCACTAAATTGATCGCGCATCGTTGCGCAGTGCGGCTATCGCGCCCGCAATACCTCGCGTAGCGCTTCGGCCGTGCGTTCGTGCGTGCTCAGCGCATCTTGTAATAGGCGCTTACGCTCGAAATGCGCCAATAAGGCTTCTTTGGCACTTTTTTGCGCGGGAGTAAGCGTCAGATTTTTCTTCGCGGCCTGCGCAAGCTCTTGGGTTTTTAAGCGAAAACCAGCCGATTCAGCTTCCTCCTTGGCTAATGCTTCGCGAACTGCGCGACTTAAATTTTCCTCTTGGCGTAGCTCAGACTCAAGCATTCTGCGACGCTGCGCGGCGGCTAAAACTTGTGGATCCATGGCTTGCTCCGCGCGGAGCTTTTCAAATTGCGGGAAAGTGGGCGCGGGCAGTGGCGCGGCTGGGTCATTTTGTGGTGTTGGTGAAAAGGTGTTGGCCGCCAAAATTAGCTTTACTGACTCAACCTGCGCACGCTCTGGTGCCGCATTGGCTGTTGGAATATTACCCACAGGCACCATCGTAAATGGTGCAGGCAGCGCCTTTGCTACCGGTTTGCTCGGTGGCACCGCAGATTGTGCTGGGGATTGTGCCAGGGCTGGATTGGGTGCGGGACTTTGCACGGCCGGTGCGTTAGCAGACGTAGCAGAATTAGCAGGTTGGGTTGTAGGTGGCTGTGTTAAAGGTGGCTGTGCAATAGTTGGAGCGGTCGCGACGGTTGCATTGGCAAGGGCCGAAGGCCACTGCGAATCCATGACCGTTAAATCTGGTAAATCCACCTTTTGCGCGCCGGTCATGGGGCTGTTGGCGTAGGTTGTGCGGCCTTGCGCATCTACTAGCTTATAAATAACTTGCGCCGCCTGCGCTACCTGCGTCGGCGGTGCCGCTATAGCTGTTGGCTGCAGCGCAGCGAAGCTGGCGGCAGTCAATTGATTTTGTTGATTTTGCTGGCTCGGCTGTCGCGTAGTCGTAACAATAGCTACCTTAGAAGCTGTCACCGTGGCGGCAGCACTGCGTACGCTCGGGCTTGCGGCAATGGCCGAAGTATTTAGACTGCCAAAAAACAAGCTCGCCAACGCTGCAATCGCGGCTGTTCGCGTTGCTGGTTTACTACTTAAAACCTTGATATTTCGAGGAAATTTCATTGGGTTTCGCTTTGGCTAAAGTCGCTGCGGATGGCCTAAACACGGTCTTTAAGCATACGTCTGACACAATCTATTTGCAACATCAACCCCTTGTGGTGGTGGCGCTGTCAACTACCATAGGTAGATATTTGCTTAAATTTCTAGCACCATGGTTTTCAACCCGAAAAAAAACGGTGCCATTAGGCACCGTTTTATTGCACTGCAACAAAATAGCTATTACAGCGAGTAGTACATATCAAATTCAACCGGATGCGTGGTCATGCGGAAGCGGGTTACTTCTTCCATCTTCAAGTGAATGTAAGCATCAATCATTTCATTGCTAAATACGCCACCACGGGTCAAAAATTCACGGTCTTTGTCCAGATACTCTAAAGCTTGGTCAAGTGACGAGCAAACGGTTGGAATCTTTGCATCTTCTTCAGGTGGCAAGTCATACAAGTTTTTGTCCGATGGATCGCCGGGGTGAATCTTGTTTTGAATACCATCTAAACCCGCCATCATCATCGCCGCAAACGCAAAGTATGGATTTGCTGTTGGGTCTGGGAAGCGCACTTCAATGCGGCGCGCTTTGTCGGACTGCACAAATGGCACGCGGATAGAAGCGGAACGGTTGCGTGCGGAATAAGCTAGCTTTACCGGTGCTTCAAAGCCTGGTACCAAGCGCTTGTAAGAGTTAGTGCCCGGGTTGGTAATCGCATTCAAAGCGCGCGCATGTTTGATAATGCCGCCGATGTAATACAAAGCGGTTTCAGACAAACCTGCATAGCCATTGCCGGCAAATAGGTTCTTGCCGTCTTTCCAAATTGACTGGTGGACGTGCATGCCAGAACCGTTGTCGCCAACGATTGGTTTTGGCATAAACGTTGCCGTTTTGCCATAGCTGGCGGCTACGTTATGCACTACATACTTCAGGCGCTGGTTCCAGTCAGCACGCTCAACGAGGGTTGAGAATTTAGTGCCGATTTCGCACTGGCCCGCATTGGCAACTTCATGGTGATGCACTTCAACTTCAACACCAATATCTTCAAGCGCTAAGCACATTGCTGAGCGAATATCTTGCAACTGATCAACCGGAGGCACTGGGAAATAGCCGCCCTTCACCGCAGGGCGATGGCCTAAATTGCCGCCTTCGAACTTCTCGCCCGTAGACCAAGCTGCTTCTTCGGAGTAAATTTTGCTGGAGCAACCAGACATATCTACGTTCCACTCAACGGAATCAAAGATAAAAAATTCTGGTTCTGGGCCAAAGTAGCAAGTGTCGCCAATGCCGGTAGACTTCAAATACGCTTCAGCGCGATGGCCGAGCGAACGCGGATCGCGGTCGTAACCTTTGCCAGTTGAAGGCTCATGCACGTCGCATGTGAGTACAAGGGTAGATTCATCATAAAACGGGTCGATAAACGCTGATTTTGGATCCGGCATGAGCAACATGTCGGAAGCTTCGATACCCTTCCAGCCACCGATTGACGAGCCATCAAAGGCGTGACCTTCGGTAAATTTGGAATTATCAAACGCCTTGATTGGCACGGTGACGTGATGTTCTTTACCTTTGGTATCGGTAAAACGGAAATCAACAAACTTACATTCGTTATCTTTTACCATCTGCATTACTTTGGCGATTGCCATTTACTTCTCCTAAGGGATTAAAAGCGTTGATAATAGCGGCGGAACAAAATTATAGGTTTAATCGTAGCACGATGCGTGCTGATCCAATCGTTGCAACAAACCAAATTTAGATAGAAGCAGAAATTATGCCAGTTATTTATGCCCCATAAGTATTTGAAAAATAGAGAGAAAATGCGTTGCCCAGTTTTGGTGCGCACCGAAATTGTGCATCCTGAAGTTGCTTGCGCCAATCTGGTGCGTCCAAGTCGCGGGTTTGGCAAAGTGTCGAAATTGCCCCGTAGGTTGCAAGCATGAGCGCACAAGAATTGGTAAAACGCTATTTTGTGCTCGGCAATCCGATCACCCAAAGCCGTTCCCCCGCCATTCATGCCGCTTTTGCGGCACAAACCGGCGTCGTACTCAATTATGCGATTGATTATCAACGCAAAGAAATTCCACTAGGCCAATTTGTCGATCACCTGAACGCTTTGCGCGATGAAGGCGTAGCAGGCGTAAACGTGACGCTGCCATTTAAGCGCGATGCCTTTGCGTGCGCCACGCGTATTAGCGCCCGCGCAACCCTCGCCCAAGCCGCCAACACGCTCAAGTTTGACGGCGCAGAAATTTATGCCGACAACACCGATGGCGCAGGTATCGTTGCTGACATTACCCAAAACTTAAGCTGCAGTCTGCGAGGCAAGCAAGTGCTGTTGTTAGGTGCTGGCGGCGCCGCCATGGGGGTAGCTGCATTGCTCCTAGACGCCCTAGTGGCGGGGCTTTACGTGCTAAACCGATCGCACGAAAAGGCGGCCGCACTCGCGGCGCAATTTGCGCATTTAGGCAATATTGCCGCGCTGCAGGTAGCGGATTTATCGTTGCATAAATTTGATGTCATTATTAATGGCACATCAGCCGCGCTCACACCATCGGCAACCGCTGAGGCGCCCATTTGGGCAAATGTGCTAGCGGGTACAGGTGCGCTTGCCTACGACATGATGTACGGCGCTAAGCCTACTGCGTTTATGGACGACATGGCCAGCCAGCCAGCGCACACGGACAACGCAGGGATGCGCACGTCCGATACAGGGATCCGCACGTCCGATGCAGGAATACGCACGTCCGATGGACTTGGCATGCTAGTAGAACAAGCCGCTGAATCGTTTTATCTGTGGCATGGCGTACGCCCAGATACCCGCCCAGTCATCGCGCAAATCCGCGCGCAATTAAGCTAAAAGTTAAGCCAAAAATGAAGCCACAAGTTAGCTTCTGGAATAGGCTGAAGAAGGCCGTATTATGGGCGGTTACAGCCATTGTTTTGGTGGTATTTTTGTATCACTTGAGCATTGCCACGCGGCTTTGGTGGTGGCGCGATCACCCGCCCAGTAGCACCGCCTTTATGGACGCCCACCTGGATGGCGCGCGGGCTAAAAATCCTAACGCCGCCCTAAAACACCAGTGGGTAGCGTATGACAAAATATCCGCTAATTTAAAACGCGCCGTCATCACCAGCGAAGACGCAAAATTTACCGATCACGAAGGTTTTGATTGGGAAGGTATCCAAAAAGCGCGGGAGAAAAACAAGCTAAAAGGCAAAGTAGTTGCAGGGGGTTCCACTATTACACAGCAGCTGGCAAAGAACTTATTTTTATCTGGTAAACGCAGTGTTTTTCGCAAAGGCGAAGAAGCGGTAATTACAGTCATGATGGAAAATATTTTAAGTAAAGAACGTATCTTTGAAATTTATCTAAACATGATTGAATGGGGTGAAGGCGTGTACGGCGCTGAAGCCGCCGCAAGGCACTACTACAACCAGTCTGCCGCCAAGCTCTCAGCCCACCAATCAGCCAAGCTCGCCGCCATGGTGCCCAGACCAAAGTTTTACGATAAAAACCGAAATGCGCCATGGTTACTCAAAAAAACCGATATCATCCTTGGGCGCATGGGCGATTCTGATTTGCCCTAACCAACGGTCATTCCAGCGAAGAGCCTCCCCCAGCATGTTTTAGGGTGTGGCTGGAATCCAGTCCTTCCAGCCACACTAACGTAAATGCGCATTTAAATATCACTACGACGAATCAATGACCCGAAAATCACCCCACCCCTGGGAAAATTTTGCGCGAGAAGACGCTGCATTTTTTATTCGCACCGAAAACGCTGACCAAAGCGAGGATGGCAGCTTTGTGCAATCTGGCGAACACGACGCTGATTTGCTCTACGTCCATGCTTCGCCCTACATCACTAATCTAGGCTCAGCCTTGGAAATTGGTGCGGGCATTGGCCGCTTAGTGTTGCCGCAAGCCAAGCGCTTCGCCCACGTCACCGCTACCGATATTTCGCCTACCATGCTGGCAAAGCTGCGCCAACGCGCTGTGCAAGCTGAGTCAAAAAATATCACCACCCTGCAAACTACAGCGGCGTGGGACGCCCCCCAAGCGGAAGGCTTTCCCTACGACTACATTTATACCTACGCCTGTTTTCAACACATTGAAGACGCCAGCATTATCGAAGCCTATCTGCAAAGAGTCGCCGGCGCGCTCAAGCCGGAAGGCATCTTCCAAGCGCACCTAGACACGCGGCCTCAGCCATTGTCGTACCGGTTGCGTAACAAGCTGCCCGATTGGCTACTCACCCAAACCCACCGTAAAAATATAAGGCGAGTACGGCGCAGCGCCGACTGGTTCCGCACCACCGCCAGCCGCCACGGCTTAGAGCTCGTACACCAATATTTAGAAGATACAGCAGACCATATTTTTATCTTCAAATCGCGCGTGCCGTATTGTGGTTAATAGGCTGTAGATGCCCTGTTTTAGAGCGTCTTCAGCCTACCGTTGGAAAGTGCTTCGCCAAACATGAGGGTATGATGAAGTGGTTGCGAATAAATACTGGTTAAAGTATTTTCACGCAGCGTAAATTCGCTAGAATACGCTCGTGCTATTAACCTTGAAAGCAAACATTTAATGTCCTCATTGGTGCAAATTATCTACATCAGCCGCTCAACTTTTGCCCCTCCGGAAAAGGAAAGGGGCATTGACCCAAACGTTGCCCGCATACTTGCAAAATCACGCATCAATAATCGCCGCAACGGCTTGGTTGGTGTTTTGTATTTTGGTGATGGCTGCTTTTTGCAGTGTTTAGAAGGTGAAGAAAAGGCGGTTGATGCGCTCTACGCGATTTTACAATCAGATGCCCGTCATAAAAATATAAAGTTATTTTCGCGTAAATCTATTGCATCACTTTCATATTCTGATTGGGAGATGAAATATGTTCCGATTGAAAAGGAAATGGGACAGCTATTGGCCGAGCGTGGCTATCCGACATTTGACCCGTATCGATTTGACGAGCCGATGATTCAAAAAGTGATGGCGCTGCTGAAGACGACTATGGACCCGGTCGCGATGCGCAAAGTAGATAAATTAATAGAGCAATCTGCGAAGCCATCTTTTGCAGAGAGAGCATCTAATAAATGGGTCATTGCAATCGGTGCCTTTGCATTGGGCGTTGCGGTGACGTTTACGTTCTTAAAATTGGCCTAGTCGCGGCACTAGCGGAGCGCCTAACCTGGGATCCGCCTTCATGTTCCCATGTTCACACTTAAAAAAATGGTACAACAAAAATGGGGTCAGACCCTCATGGCACTCCGGATGGCTGGTGATGCGCCCACGAGTGGCTGGGGTTGGCTGATCGGTGGTTTCGTGCTGATGGCGACGTTCGTGTTGTCGCTAGGGTTACGCGGTGGCGGTGGAATTGGCGTCGGTGGGGACGTAGATTTTTAGCGCCCCGACTATTTTGAATAGTTGCTAGGCGGCAATTGGTTGTTAAAGTAGTCAATTGATGTGGTGCCATTCAAATCATCAGAACCGATACGGTATTGGCCATGTATGCAAGCCCTCGCGAGGCTCCCAATTAGCGACGTTTCTCAGCAACAGGCGACTTCTGATTTCCTGCAAAGGGTCGTTTCCAAGGGCGTGCGACTCATCGTTTTTACCGCTCGCTGGTGTGTTCAGCATACTTCTACGGGGCGTCTGGGCTTAACCGAGTGCCATGAGAGTCTGACCCCGTTTTTAACTCCAACGGCACAACCTCCATCGTCCCCGCATCAAACTCGTTCTTCAATATCGCAATCAAACACCGACCAATATGAAACCCCAAATTCACCGGCACGGCGTTGCCTATTTGTTTGTATTGCGCGGCGGTGGAGCCTGTGAAATGCCAGTCGTCGGGGAAAGATTGGATGCGGGCGTATTCACGTACGGTTAGCGGGCGCGTTTCGCTGGGATGGCAGCGTTCGGTTTGTTTTTGGGCGGGGTTGCAGGTGAGGGTTAGCGATGGCTCGTCCCACGATAGGCGGCGCGCCATGCCGGTTTTGCCGCCACCGTGAAAGTAGCTTGCGCCCATGTATTGTTGTTGCAGGTGGTCTGGTAGCTCGCGCCAATATCCGCCGGGCGGAATCTGCGCCATGATGGCGGCTTTCCATTCGGTATATTTTTGGCCTGATGATGGGGGTACATCTTTTAGCGCTTCGCGTAGCGAGATGGTGTAGCCCTGCTCTTTTGGAAACGCGATGGGGCGCTTTAGACTTTTTTTAACGCCAATAATTACTAAGCGTTCGCGCTTTTGCGCCACATCAAGGTACTGCGCGCGCAAAATTTTATACGCTACGTTATAGCCAAGATTATCCAATATCTGAAGCATGGTAGCTAGGGTGCGGCCGCCATCGTGCCGTTCTAAGCCGCGCACGTTTTCGCCCAAAATTACATTGGGCTTGGTTTCGCGTATTACCCGCGCATATTCATAGAACAGCGTACCGCGGGTGTCTTCAAAGCCTAGGCGTTTGCCCGCGTAGCTAAATGCTTGGCAGGGAAAGCCACCGGCCACGATGTCGGCTTCTACACCTTTAAAACTGACGTTGGCAATATCTTCATCAAGCACCGGCCATTTGGGGCGATTGCGCTTTAGCGTGGCTGCCGCGTGTTTGTCAATTTCCACCAGCGATATGCAATTAAGCCCTGCATTGTGTAAGCCAAGAGCCAAGCCACCCGCGCCCGCAAATAGCTCGATGACACGAAACTTGGTCCGCTTTTGCGCGTGCAAAACCGTGTGCGCCACGCCCGCACCACCAGCTAATTTTGACTTCAAACCTTCCAGCTCCGCGACTGAAAATAGCCGGTGACCATTGGCAGAACGGGTGGCTTTGACGAGCCCCTTTTTTTCCCAGCGGCGAATGGTGTCCACCGATACGCTCATGACATGGCTGGCGTCAGAAATCGAAACCTCGTTGAGGTCGAATAAAGATTGCTGCTGAAGTGCGGTATCCATAATTTAGTACCCTTTGCATAGGCAACGGTTACTTTAACTGTATGGGTTTACAGTGTCAAGAATAATCGATAGTTATTCTGCGCTACGATTTTCGTTGCGGTTTTTCGTTACGGAAGGCGGAATTGAAAAAATCTGCCGTGACGTTGCGCTTACCAAATTTGTATTTCG
The DNA here is from genome assembly GCA_031409495.1 of Betaproteobacteria bacterium. Taxonomy (GTDB): domain Bacteria; phylum Pseudomonadota; class Gammaproteobacteria; order Burkholderiales; family Usitatibacteraceae; genus JANMDR01. The sequence goes on along the minus strand of JANNXI010000065.1, from coordinate 28,813 downwards.
CCTTTGAGCAATCTTCAATAACCGTTGGCAACACTTCGTGCAGCAGATCAAGCGCGTTATCTACACCCGTAACCAAAGCATAAAAACGCCTGCCGTCGATGATTCTAATTTTTTCGTTTGCGGCGCGGGACAAGCCCTTTTTGTTATCCGATGGCGTAAATGGTCGGTCGTAGCCCTTTTTACTGCTTGGAATGATTTCAACGTAGTAGGCCGTAAAGCCGCGATGCTTATGCCCTTTATTGGCTACTTCACTTTCCAGCTTATCGTACACACCCACTTTGTCGGAGCCTTTGACGGTGTTGTGTTTATTCTTCACTTCCGCCACAATTTTACTTTCATAGCAGACCAAATCAACTACCTCACCCGTGCCTAAATTTTCCCAGCCGTAAATGCTGCCCAAAACATTTTGATGAAACAGCCCAACTTCATTGCTGAGCGTTTTTTGGGCCTGCCGCGATTGCTCAGCACCCTGCCACGCTTCGTATGACATATTGAATCCCGCCATTTCAAACAGCGCGCTGAATGGATCAATTTTGTTTCTGCCTGATTCAACGATTGACCGCGCCACCGCGTCTTCGGCGACGGTGAGCAAGCGGGTCACGCAGGTTTTAAGTGCAGTGTCAGCAATGTAGGGGAGATAAGTCATATTTTTTTGTGGTTAAGTTCAGAGCAAGACTTTATCATTGCCCCGCTTGTAAGTTTAAACGGATTCAAAAATAACTTTTTTAAACAACGGCGTGTACTTTTTCGACGTATGCATTTTCGAGCATCGGAGCCTTTTAACACCTAATTCGCATCGAATCAGAGCCATAAGGTGAAACTAAAAACAAGCCGTAGATGCCCTATAATAGGGCATCTACAAGAATTGTATTGGTGCTGAATATCACGCCCAGTCAACTTCATAAAACATCATCAATCCATCACCAACCACCTACAGCGCCAATACCGACATCCGCGCTTACGTCAACTGCGCCACCGATCCTGGCCACACCTTCTCGCGCTAATTGGATGCTTCATATTCAGTCAGCGCGGTTTGTTCGCCATTGAATGCGCCACGCGAAAGTTTGCCGTCCGCCCACAAAAACAGTTCGCCGGTTTTGCCTTTTTGCATATCGGCGTCGGTATTGATTACGCGACCACCGTGGTGCGAAAACACGCCTTTTAAAGTGGTGTGCCCCACTATCATGCGCTTCACCTTGTATTGCGCCAGCAAGGCATCGAGTTCAGCGCTGTCGATTTTTGGTGTGTTGAAATAGCCGCGATACCAAATTGGCCCGCGTGAACCGTACAAGAACGTCGGAAGCGCAGTGGCCCGTAACACGGCGCGCGGCTGGCTTAATGTTGCACGAAACGCTTCATTGGTGTCTTCAATGGATAGCTTTAGCGCCGCATATTCGGGGTTTAAGCCGCCATGCACAAATAACATATCGTTTACCTGCAATAGCACCGGTTTGGTGCGTAGCCATCTGCCCAGTACTGTTTGCGCGTTGAAAAGCGCGGACTGATTGGCATCAAGCAGCTTGGCGACTGCTGCGTATTTGGGATTGACGTAGCGCAGATCATCATAGAGCACCATCGTTTCATGATTGCCCAGCAACACATGTACCGCGCCGCCTGCTGCCCGCGCTTCTACTTCTAAGCTATATAAAAACCAAAGCACTTCAACTACTTTAGATCCGCGATCAAACATGTCGCCGATCATCACCATGTGGCCGTCACCAAACGCCCACTTTAAATCTCGGTCAATGATCTTATGCATTTGCAGCAACTTCACCATGACATCAAACTGCCCGTGCACATCGCTTAACGCCACTAATTTTTTCGCGGTGAATTTTATCGGTACTGGGAATACGGGCTTTTCATCACGCACCGCAATGGTTTTTGCATAGCCACATTCAGGCGCAATGATTGCGCCGTCAATTTTCGGCAGGGTCTTCTGCACTACCTTACCCTTGCAGACCCATGTCATTGCAAGCCCCGCGCCATCACGTTGGTACGATACGTAAGGACCATCGTCAAGCGCTGGGTCTACGGGTGCGGGATCAAGCTTTGCAGCGAGCGTTGCTTCCGGCTTTGCTTCCTGTTTTGTGGGAGGTACAGGAGCAGGCGTGGCGTCGGCAAAAGCGGGTGCGGCGTAACAGCAAAGCACCACCATAATGGTGCGGTAAAGGCGGGGGAATGGCATAAATTTTCCAATGCAAGCTTAGTGATTGTCATCTACATTATCCCACCGGTCACCGCCACACGAACAAATCGGGGGCAAGACTTTTAGCATCTATATTTGCATATTAAGCTAATAAAATCTTTTTAAATGGGCTGAAGACGCCCTAAAATAGGGTGTCTTCAGTCATTTAAAAGTTCACTTTTTTGGCACCGGCAAGGTTACCGTTGGATCGCGGGTGAGCGATGATACTTCGCCTGCATCAATGTTTTGACTGAGTGCTGTTACGGTGGCGGTATAAAAGTTTTTAAGTGCGACTGGTTTCACTAGGTAGGTATCGCAACCGCCTTGGGCGCCGCGTACGGCATCAAATGGGGCGGCGCTACTCGTGAGTAGAATTACCGCCGTATTTTTATGGTTTTGGTAGCGCCTTACATCGCGTAGCAGCTGGTAGCCGTCCATTTCTGCTGTGGTGGCGTCAATATAGATGATGTTGTAGGTGTTGTCGGTGATTTGTTTTAAGGCTTCGGCGGCGCTTTTGGCGGTGTCGCATTTCATGCCGATGCTTTCGATTACTTCGCGTAGCTGCGCATGTACGGCGGGGTTGCTATCGACCATGAGGGCACGCAGGCGTAAGCGCGGCTGTGCTGGCGGGTAGGGTGTGGCTGCCTTCGCGCTAGCTGCTATCAAATTGGCGGCTAACGGTGTGGTGTTCTGGTCGTCGCGGGTTGGCACGTTGGCGCTGAACCGGTTCAGGCTGGTAACAAGATCGGCCATGAGATGTTTGTGAAGCATGAAGTGTTTGGCTATATCTGTGGCCGGTTCAATTTCCGATTCGTCACGCGCTAAGTACAGTACTTGAATACTCGGTTTTGCAGCGAGCGTTTTGGCCAACAACGAGCGGCCTGTTTTGTCCGACGCGGTGACGATGGCGATGTCGATTGCGCGCACGCCAATATCGGCGCTTTCTTCCACTGTGAAGTTGAATTTTGGCTGGTTAGTCAGCGCGATAATCGTGCTTAAAAGCAACTTATTGCGCTGGCTAAATGAGGCGATACGTATGGTTTGCAAGGGCGGCTCTTTTTTGTTCTAACGCAACTTTGCGGTGCTTCCGCAATTGGATACGCTGGATTTTGGCTGTGAGAGAGTGTTGATGCATGATGACAGCAATGACGCCCCAGACTGTAGCGCAAACTAGGCCGCGTCACAAGTGCATATTGCGTTCGTCTACTTGGAAAAACCATAAATAAAATAGCCTTGAAGATGCCCTATTTTCGGGCGTCTTCAGCCAAAAAAATGGTGATTTTCAAGCGCCAAACGTGAGTAACTTTGGTAATCTGCCAGTGAACCATCGTTGGATGCCGTTTATTCGCGCTTGTGATGTGCTGGCGATGGCGTTGCAAGTTAGAATTACGTATTGTTATTATTCGCTCTTAACGCCACCATTTAGCCAGAGTAATTTGCCGCAAAATGACACCCCCACCAATCTTGCCGACTGAAAATGCCGTCGCGTCCCGAAAACTCTCCACATCCCGTCCGGTTCATAAGCCGGTAGAGGTGCTGCTGGCTGAGGTTACGGAGCTATTGCGCAAGCAAAAGCTGGTGGAAGACTTGGTTGATCGCCAATCGAGCGGTAATTTGTCTAAGCGTGCAGATTTAGTCCATGAGCTTACCCATCGTCAGCATGAAGCCGAGTTACGTCAAAAGCTGGAGCATTTGCACGCCGCCGACGTCGCTTATATTTTGGAAGGCTTACCGCTGGAAGAGCGGCTTGCGGTTTGGAACTTAGTCAAAGCCGAGCGTGATGGCGAAATTTTGCTTGAAACTGCCGACGCCGTGCGTGAATCGCTCATTGCGAGCATGGCGTCCCATGAGCTGGTGGCGGCCGCCGAAACGCTTGATACCGACGAGATTGCCGACTTAGCGCCTGATTTGCCCGCACAGGTGATGGAGGATATTCTTGAGTCGCAAGATATCGAAGAGCGGGCAGAGTTACAAAGTGCTTTGTCTTACGCGGAAGGCACCGTTGGCGCACTGATGGATTTTGAGGAAGTGGCAGTGCAAGCGGATGTGAACGTGGAAGCGGCATTAAACGCGTTACGCGTATTTGATGCGCTGCCGGGGCAAACAGATGCAATTTTTGTAGTGAATGCACGCACGGAATTAGTGGGGGTGTTGCCGCTGCATCGGGTGTTGGTGTCAAATCCAGAAGTGAGCGTTGAAAGCATTGCCATTAAAGACGCGCTGGCTTTTACGCCTGATCAAGACGCGGATGAAGTAGCAACAGCCTTCGAGCGGTATGACCTAATTTGCGCGCCAGTGGTCGATAAAAACGGCAAGCTGGTGGGCCGCGTAACGGTAGATGCGGTAATGGACTTTGTGCGTGAGCAAAAGGAAGCGGCAGAGCTTGCCAAAGTGGGTTTGCGTGAAGAAGAAGATATTTTTGCCAGCGTGTGGAAGAGCGCTAAAAACCGTTGGACGTGGCTTGCGATCAACTTGCTTACCGCCTTCATCGCGTCGCGCGTGATTGGCAGTTTTGAAGGCAGTATCACTAAGCTAGCCGCATTGGCAGCACTGATGCCGATCGTTGCGGGCATCGGCGGTAATTCCGGCAATCAAACCACCACGCTGCTTATTCGCTCCTTAGCGCTGGGGCAGGTAAACCGCGCCAGCGTGAAGCGCTTGGTGTTTAAAGAGCTTGCCATCGCGTCCATTAACGGCATTGTGTGGGGCGGCTTAGTGGGATTGCTAGCGTATTTTTTATACAATAATGTGGCGTTGGGTCTGGTAATGTGGGCTGCAATGTTTTTAAATTTGGTCGTGGCAGCCACGGCCGGTATGGGTTACCCACTTTATTTAGATCGCATCGGGCGCGACCCTGCGTTTGGTTCTGGCGTGTTGCTCACGGCCACTACCGATAGTATGGGGTTCTTTATTTTCTTAGGTTTAGCCACCATATTTTTGGTTTAACCATGCTGCTATTTACCTTTCCGAGCTGGCTCATCACCCAATCTGTGTGGATTCCATTGGGCTTTGCAGCACTGTTGATTACGTGGGCGGCGGCAAATTTAGCGCTCGCACAGCAGCCACTATCGGCCCAAAGCGCTCGAGAACCGGGTATCTTCACCGGCTTGTTATGGGTTATTTTTGTGTTTTACGAGCAACAAATGCTGTCGCTCCCGGCTATCGCTACTGGCTTTAGGCTTGATTTGATCGTGCTGGTACCGGTGTTGTACATATTGACGGCATTTGCGTTCTGGACACTGATTGCGCAAACGCGCGCGTGGTGGGCGGGTAGAAAGTAATTTTAGTGCTAAATCATGAGCACATAAAAATAGCGTCGAGTCGTTCAAGCTACGCTTACATAGGATGACGGGGTTCTAATCCGGCAGTGGTGACTTAGTTTAGTAATGGCATGTCTGCATCAATGCAGCAATAACGAATGCGCTAGACCGCCTGCACAAAGCCGCGTCGCCAATACAAACGCCCCGTGAGAGCCTTACCTAGCCATCACGGGGCGTTTTTACAACGCGTGCAACCAATTTAAATTAGGACATTGGCTTGATCAACGGTGTGATCACTGGTGCAACTGTTGGTTTTGCAGCAACTACAGGCTTCTTAGCAGCAGGCTTAGCCGCTGGCTTTTTTGCGGCAGGCTTGGCGGCTGGTTTAGCAGCAGGCTTAGCAGCAGGTTTTGCTGCAGGTTTTTTAGCGGCTACTGGCTTCTTAGCGGCAACTGATTTTTTAGCTGCTACCGGCTTCTTAGCGGCAACTGGTTTTTTAGCTGCTACTGGCTTCTTAGCGGCAACTGGTTTTTTAGCGGCTACTGGCTTCTTAGCAGCAACTGGTTTCTTAGCGGCTACTGGCTTCGTTGCTACTGGTTTTTTTGCTGCTGGTTTTTTAGCTGCGACCATGATGTGAAAATCCTTTCGATAGTTAGACCGAATTACTTGATGTGAACGTGAAGCGCTGGAGCGTAGGATTTAAGGCCAAGCCACCGCGATCTGCGTTACCAAGACATTCGTTCGGATCGAATAGTCGATTCAGTAATTTGTATTTAGCCGTTAAAGTGGTTTCGCTAAATGCATTACGCTGATCGCACTCACTAAATTATTTTGTATAAAAATAAATTTAGTGAGTTCTTGGTATCAGGATTCTATTACAGAAGTTTTTAACGGCGCAGCCTTTTATGCGTGTCAAGCAAGCAGATTGATACACATGCTTTTTAATTGGTAGCGAATCGATACTAATTATTTATCGGTTGGTAGGCAGCGCTCGCTCGCAAATAGGTCGGGCACATTTTCCCGAGGGCGAATCACGTGTGTTGTGGCACCGTCCACCATAATTTCTGCACCGCGCGGCCGTGTGTTGTAGTTCGATGCCATCGTCATGGCGTAGGCGCCAGTACTGGCAATGGCTAGCAATTCTCCCTCTGCGCAACCGAGTTCTCGGCCTCTGGCTAAGAAGTCAGATGTCTCGCAAATTGGGCCGACGACATCACAGGTAAGGGTCGCGTGAGTAGCGCTGTCATCAACCCTAAATACTTCATGATGCGCGCTGTATAAGGCTGGGCGAATCAGGTCATTCATGGCGGCATCCACCACGACGAAGCTCTTGGTGGGATTGATTTTAACGTGCTCAACTTTGGTGATTAATACCCCCGCGTTGCCCACCATGGAGCGCCCAGGTTCAAGCAGTAGCTCGAGTGGACGGTTGCCTTGCGCCTTCGCCAATGCTTGAGCGTAGCCCTGCAAATCTGGTGCGACTTCGCCTTGGTAGCTAATGCCAATGCCGCCGCCTGGACACACGTGCGAGAGCGTAATGCCAGCGCTGTGCAGTGCGTCAACCAGCTCAATTAAGCGTTCCATACCTTCTACCAACGGCGCTAAGTCGAGTAGCTGCGAGCCGATGTGGCAATCAATGCCGTGAATTTCTAAATGTGCCATCTCCGCTGCGCGTTGATAAGTTGCGATGGCTTGATCATGGGCGATGCCAAACTTGTTTTCTGACAATCCGGTGGATATGTAAGGATGGGTTTTCGCGTCGACGTTCGGGTTAATCCGCAGCGAAATTGGTGCTCTCACACCTAGTTCTCCGGCAACGCGATTGAGGCGCGCGAGTTCAGGGATGGATTCCACATTGAAGCACTTAATGCCCGCTATCAATGCCGCACGCATTTCCGCTTCAGTCTTGCCAACCCCTGAAAAAACCACTTTTCGCGCATCGCCGCCTGCAGCTAATACGCGCGCTAATTCGCCCCCAGAAACGAGATCAAAACCCGCGCCTAAACGCGCAAAAAGGTTCAAGATCGCGATGTTAGAGTTGGCTTTTACGGCATAGCATAATAGGTGGGGATGCCCTATATTTGCGGCTTTACGGGCATTACCAATAGCATTATTGAGGGCGTGAAAGTTGGCCGTGAGGGCGGCGCGGGAATACACGTAAACAGGGGTGCCGTGCGCTTGTGCAATGGCGCTTAAGCTGGCGCCTTCCATCCACAGTGCGTGATCGCGACGGGTGAGTGAAAAGGTGTCTAGTAGCGCTGGCGTTTCGATTGCTGTTGCGGTGGCGGAAGCGGTTGTGGCGCTCATAATGGGCTCTAGTAGTTAATAGTTGCGGTGACGGCGACAATAATTTGTGCTGGCGGCTTCGGTGTGACGGGGCGTAAGTCACCTTTTTGCCCGCACCCACTGAGCGCGCCAGCACCCGAAAACAGGGTGATGCACAGTGCAAATTTGCTCATGGTGCGCGCGGATAAAGGGCGTAAAATTAGGCTTTGAAGTGCATGCTTTGGCATAGTTTAAGACCTTGCTGAGGGTGAGTAAAACACAAGCAGCGGGATTTTCTGCTGCAAATTTTAGAGAGATGTTACCACGCTATGAGTGCCCCTAAAGACCCCGCTATGCCATCTAAAGTAGCTGCATTTGCCACTGAAAGCGCCTATCAACAAGCTGTTGATAATGTTATCGCACAGCTCGAAGACCAGCTAGAACGGGCGTTTCAGCAAGATGCGCCGTTTGATTATGAGTCTCAATCAGGAATTCTTGCCATTGATTGTGGCGTCGGCGGCAAGATCATTATTAATCGCCAAGCGCCGCTCCAAGAAATTTGGGTTGCGGCGCGGGCGGGCGGTTTTCATTTTCGCAAGGCTGATGACGGGTGGCGCGATACGAAGAGCCAGGAGTTATTAGAGGAGTTACTCGCGCGCGTGTTGGTGCAGCAGAGCGGCGTTGAGCTGGATCTTTCGCTGTAGTTGGCGTCTTGTGTTTGTGTTCGAAATAGCATCTTCGCGTTGCGCTTATTCATCACGATGATTTATAGTGTTGAGTCGATACTAAATAAAGTGCAAAGCGGTTGTGATTTTGTTAGTATTGAGTCGATACTATATAAGCCCGTCGCTCTCTGAGCGTCTCTACAAGTCAATGAAAAATGGATAAAAGCCCCATCGTATTGCTGGAGTTGGTGGAACGCCTAGGAAACCTCATGCGGGCGCAAATGCGTCGCGCTTCTGCGCAAATGCAGTTGCAGCCCGTGCATCTGCAAGCGTTGATTTATTTAGCACACGCCAATCGCTACTCAAATACGCCACAGGCATTAACGGAATATCTAGGGCTAACCAAAGGTACGGTTTCCCAAAGTTTGCTGCTGTTGGACCGACGCGGCTTGGTGGAGCGCTATCAAGATGATGTTGATCGGCGCGTGGTGCGGCTACGGTTGTCGATGCAGGGTGAGAGCTATCTGGCTGAAATTGAGCCGCAACAAGCGTGGTCACAAGCTACCCGCAACATTAGCCCAAACCGCATTCGTAATGCCGTATCGGCGTTGCGTGAAACCCTGCACACCCTGCAGGAAGAGCAGCACGGCGAACGTTTTGGCACCTGTCTCCACTGCCTGCATTTTGAGAGGCTATCGGTGCGCGCCACCCGCTGCGGCTTTATGGGCGACAGAATGTCTGGTCCAGAAACACGGAAAATTTGTTGGCTATACGTGCCGAAGGGTTCGGTAGGGCAGGAGTAGGGCGCGCTCCTGGATGGAGCGCTAATATTAAAGACAGCGAAATCAGCCTGCGACGAAACTAGCTTGCTGCAAGCCGTGCTCTGGCTCGTGCGACTGCCGCGCGTACCTGAGCCGGCGCAGTGCCGCCAATATGGTCTCGGCTTGCCACCGAGCCCTCAAGGGCCAACACCGCAAATACGTCCTCATCTACAAGTGGCGAAAAAGACTGCAAAGTCGCCAGCGGCAATTCAGCCAAATCTTTGCCCGCTTCTTCACCGGCACGCACCGCGCGCGCGACGGCTTCATGGGCATCGCGGAACGCCAAGCCCTTTTTAACCAAATAATCGGCCATGTCGGTGGCAGTGGCGTAGCCACGGCTTGCTGCCCGCTTCATGGCTTCGGGCTTAACGATAATGGCGGCTGCCATATCGGCCATAAGGGTTAAGCAATCGCGCAATGTGTCTGCGGTATCAAAAAGTGGTTCCTTATCTTCTTGATTATCCTTGTTGTAAGTGAGCGGTTGCGCCTTCATTAATACCAGTAGGCTCATTAAATGCCCCATTACCCGGCCAGACTTGCCGCGAATAAGCTCCGGCACATCGGGGTTTTTTTTCTGCGGCATGATGGACGAGGAATAGCAAAACCTGTCTGGAAGGGAGATAAAGCCGACATTCTGGCTCATCCAAATAATCAGTTCTTCAGAAAACCGCGATAAATGCATCATGCAGGTGGAGGCCGCGCTGACGAACTCAAGGGCGAAGTCCCGATCAGAAACCGCATCCAACGAATTCTCGCAAACGGCCGCAAAGCCCAATAACTGCGCCGTGCGCGCGCGATTGATCGGGTAACTGGTACCCGCCAATGCTGCAGCACCCAAGGGGCAGGCGTTCATTCTCGTGCGGCAATCAGCCATGCGCGACTCATCCCGCGCCAGCATTTCAACATAGGCCATCATGTGATGACCAAAGGTGATGGGTTGGGCCACTTGCAAATGCGTATAGCCTGGCATGATGGTGTCGGCATTTGCTTCAGCTAAACCAATGAGCGCTAATTGTGCTGTGCGCAATTGCACAATAATGGTATCCATTTCGTCGCGCAACCAAAGCCGAATATCGGTGGCTACTTGGTCATTGCGTGAGCGGCCGGTGTGCATGCGTTTCCCTGCGTCGCCCACCAAGGCAATTAAGCGCTTCTCAATATTCATGTGCACATCTTCATCCTCAACCCGCCAGATAAAGACGCTGTTTTCAATTTCAGCGCTAATTTGCGCCATGCCGCGGGTAATATCTGCAAAGTCATCTGTTGTAATGACGCCCACTTCCATCAGCATTTGCGCGTGAGCAAGTGAGCCCCGAATATCTTGACGCGCCATGCGTTGGTCAAAGCTAACGGACGCCGTAAAGCGGGCAACTAGCTGGGTCACGGGCTCCGATAAACGGCCAGAAAACGCCTTTGGTGCAGAAGTAGGTTGATTCAATTGGGCTCTTTCGCGCAAAATGGGAATTGATGAGTATAAATCAAACTAATTCTGCCACCCGCGCACACGACGCCACGCGCCATTTGCCTAATTTTTGTAATTTAGGCGTGATGCTGCAATTGTTGCTGCTGGTCAGCATCCTCTGCTTAGCCGCAAGCATTTTACGGGCGCAAAATAGCCGGGATGTGTGGCCGCAACTACTCACTATTTCGATCTATGTACAGCCGCCATTAATGCTGAGTTTGCTCGCCTCGTGCGGGCTAAGACGGGTATTTGTTGGCCTAAGCGCGCGTTGGGAGCTGTTGTTGTTCTTAACGGTAGAGGCACTCATCGCATGGCTCACGTACTGGCTAATCAGTGAATACAAGGGCATGTTTTCAGATGATCTTTCGCCGGTGGCAGCGTGGCAATTTATTACCCTGTTTATTTTTGTTACCGCCAGCGTCTTAATCTACTTTAACTTGCGCGCGCGCGAGCTATCACCAGCGCTCGCCGAAGCGCGCTTACAGGCTTTGCAAGCGCGTATCCGCCCGCATTTTTTGTTTAATAGCATCAATGCGGTACTTTCCCTTATTCGTCATGAGCCAAAACGCGCCGAGCGCATGCTTGAAGATATGGCGGAACTATTTAGGGTGTTAATGGCCGATAACCGACGATTAACGCCACTTTCCGATGAAATTGCCCTGTGCCGGCGCTATCTCGAAATTGAGCAAATTAGGCTCGGTGATCGGCTCACCATAGAATGGAATATCGCACCACAAACCGTTGATCCTTTGGTCCCCCCGCTAATGTTGCAACCGCTAATTGAGAATGCCGTGTATCACGGTATTGAGCCGATTATGTCGGTCAACAACACTACCAGCGTTCTAAAAATTAATGTCAGCACCAAAGGTAAGGTGCTGCAAATCACACTTTCTAATCCCTATCAAACCGACTTGGCGCCCGCCCACAGCGGGGGCAATAAAATGGCGATTAAAAATATTCGCGAGCGATTGCAACTACACTTTGATGCCGAAGCCTCGCTAACGGCAAAAGTAACAGCAACGCGTTATGAAGTAGAAATTAATTTACCTATCATCACTGAGCAAACGGTATGAACAATAATCAAAGCAGGTTATGAGCACAAAAATACTCATCGTTGACGACGAAGCGCCCGCCCGCCGTCGGCTACTTGATTTACTCGACGATTGCCGCGCCGATTTCCCGCTTACCGTCGTTGGCGAAGCCAGCAATGGCCTTGAAGCGCTGGAGCAAATTTCAGCCGATGAGGTTGATATCGTCATCCTTGATATTCGAATGCCAGTGATGGACGGCATCGAAGCTGCCCTGCAAATAGCAGCCTTGCCGGATAGCGTTAAACGCCCCAAAATCATATTTTCTACCGCATTTGACGCCCATGCAGTGAAAGCATTTGAGCTATCCGCCGTTGATTACCTGTTAAAGCCCTACCGCGCCGACCGTTTGCTCGCCGCACTTAAAAAAGCCGCGACCCTAAACACGACGCAAACCCAAGCAATTGCCCAAGCCGCCCCGCCTGCCCGCCGTTTCTTATCCATCCACGAACGCGGCAAAATAGTTTTTGTGCCGCTAGAAGAAGTGCTTTACCTAAAGGCGGAGCAAAAATACGTCACGGTACGCACCTTGGCACGCGAATATTTGTATGAAGAATCACTCACCAAGCTAGAAGAAGCCTTCCCTAACACATTTACTCGCCTACACCGCAATGCCTTAGTAGCGACCAAAGCCATTGCCGGTTTTGAACGAGTGGTAGAAACCGCAGAAGATGGTCAAGATGCCTCGCACTGGGTAGCGGTAGTGCGCGGGTTGGACGAGAGATTGCCGGTGTCGCGTCGGCAACAGCATATTATTCGGTCGTTTTAGGGGTGGGTTGATGGCTGGAGAAGCCCTTTATTAGGGCGTCTCCATGGCATTGTCCGGTGGTGAAACTGCTTGTGTTTCTGCCACCGCCAACGATTCCACAATCGTATACGCCAAATCAATCGCGCTCGCTCCCGCGTGCACGGGCGATTTGTTCTGGCAACCTAGCTTTTTAAAGGTGTTTAACCCACATTATGGCCTCACTGTAATATACATATACATCAAGTTATAGCAATCTTCCCGGCACTAATTTTTGCGTTCGCATCATGGTATATCGTTGAAGAACCGTCCATCGCTAAAGGTCGCCTGTTCATTAATTATTTGCATCGAAAATCAAATAAAAAATAGTGGAGCTACATTGCCATAGCGGTCTTTTGGGCTTTGGTTAAACTAGCCTAAAATCTCGTTTTGCGTTCCAAATTATCCTTTCACTTGCTACAGTAGGCTATGCTACTAGGGTTTTACGTCATCCTCCGCTTTTACTTCTAAAACCCTGAGATTTTTCCCACAAAATACGATTTATTTGAGTTTTAGGCAATGATTGATTGAGTTAAGCTAATTGAATACGCCTTCTCGACAGTACTACAGAAACGACTATTTGGTAATTCGCCAAATTGCGCGGCGAATTAAATTTGCGAGACTGCTTTGCACTGGCTTGACTTGGTTATCTTTTCGACCTAACCATGCTTCAAAAGCCTGACCTTCCTCATGCGTAGCATTCCACTCTAGTACGACACAGTTACAGCTTTCGGCCAGTCTTTGCATACTTTTTTCTGAAAAATACTGAATGTGAGCGGGCACATGTGTATAGGAGCCCTGCTTCCATGGCAATATATTGCGCGTGTGTTCGCGCCAGCCGATTGGCCGATGCGGCGCAGTAATAAAAATAACGCCATTTGTAGATAAGAGCTTTCTGCACTGTCTGATTACCGAGATAGGATTGGCAAGATGCTCGATCACATGCGTTATGGAAATGACGTCGTATGGTGCGTTCTTAGTGAGGTGCGTGTCGTTTACTTCTCCCTGAACGTAGGTGTCAACCCAACTGCATTTATTGATAGCTTCAGGAGAGACATCTTGCGCCACGGTAATGGACTGCGCTTGTAGTGCTTTTGCGGCGCGACTCATCCACGCAAGTCCTGCACCAACTTCAAGAACCTTAATTTCGGCGTCTACGGCTTTCGATTGGGCGGCAAGGATGCGAATTAGGCATGATCGCATATATTCAGTTATCGCCGAGATACGGATAGGGTCAGTGTAGGTTTCATCTGCGAACTGTGCACTATCAACATACATCGTCTTTAGGTCAGCGGCAGTTGGTTCAGGAGAAAGGTAAACGAGCGCGCATTCATTGCACTGAACTAAATCATACTCCTCCTGATTAAGTTTAGCTGTAGTGGTGTTGTCGAGGCGACCAATCCAAGTTGTTTGACACCCTTTTGCTGCGCAGATTGGGCAGTCGCGTACGTCACCCAAAGTGCTTGAGTTGCTTGCAAGAAACGTCGGTTCAACAATAATCTGTTTCGATTTCATAAAATCACGAATGCGCTGTTCTTTTTCGATCAGGAGTTTTTGATACATCTTAATCAAACCGTCGCGACTCGCCATTAAAATTTGGAGGTGTATTTGATCCGAAGCCGTAAGTTGATGACCCACTTCGAAGTGCTTTGGTAATGGTGCGGGCACATAAAAAGTTGTGTGGGGTGCAACAACTTCCTCGGCAGGTCGATCTTTCGTGTACAAATATATAGAAAAGGATTTGCGGGAAAGATGCTGCTTATCGACGGGTAATTGAATTCGTTCAAAGCCATGCCAAGAGTATTCGTTTGTTTCAAAAATTACTGCTTTGTTGAACAGAGGGGTAAAACGCTTAACCGTATTCACTCTTTGATCCCACGGGTTGGAATGTAGCTCGATCAGGCCGCCCCACGACTCTTGCCATTCAGGGTTAAGGTAAATCAACAAGTTTAGGCGTCGATGCAGCATCCTGCGCTCGTCAATATTGAAATCAACATGTACGTCCAAAGATTGCCCTTGGCGATTTTCATGGGTGCCGCCCCCAAATAACGTTTCATCTGAGATGAGATCGGGCACTCCCGTGAGCTCGGTCATCGCATCCAGGAAGGGTGCTGAATTGATATAGTTGTAAAACTGCTTATAAAATAGACTAATACTGGAAACCCCTTCAATAACAGCCTTTCCGCCAACTTCACCATGTTCGTTTAGCGCGTATTTTTTATCAAATGTGGGAAAGTCTGCTAGCAACTTTGCGCACGCATCCTCGACCAAAAATTATCTAATGCAACATAACGGAACGGTTTAGCCGTCGAGAATCGATGCTGAATATCGAGTGCGTCAGCAATAACTTCATTTCTAATCATGAAAATACCTTACGATGTTGTGATGACGAATTAGTTTAAACACGTCGAAAAACTAAATATTATGCTGCATTCCTTACTTTTCCGTTTGTAACCTCCAGGCTCGCTGCTCTAGGCGGTAAAGTCGCGGAGAAGCCCTATATTAGGGCGTCTCCAAGGTGACTTCTAGCGGTGAAATTGGTGTTTCAACAGCCACGGTTTCCTCCACCGCCAACGATTCCACAAACCTAAATGCCCCATCAATGGCCCAATAATCAATCGCACCTACTTCCACATGCACTGGCGTTCTGCCGGGTAAATTCGGGCTTTTATCTAGCTTAAAAATTAGCGGTAAGTTGGCTGCGCGCATCACTTCGTCGCGAATGATTGTGGCTTTAAAATGCGCGATATTCTCTTGCTGCAAATAACGCATGCACCAAAATTTCTCTAAATTGGTTTGAAAGTCATTGTAGGCTGTGTAAGTTAAATCAAACTTTCTAGCCAGTTCATTGAGGGCAGGGCTGCGTTTTGGGTATTGTGGGGTCTCGCCACGCAGATGGCTAATCAGCTGGCGTTGATTGAGCAAATCAACGGCGCGACGCAGTGGCGAGCTACTCCACGCGTATTGCGCAACACCCAAGCCTTCGTGCGGGTGGGCGTCTAGCGTCATGCGGGTTTTCATGTTGGATTGCGCCCGATAAATAGCGGCTACGCCGTTATCGGCCAGCAATTTACCCCATGTGGCGTTGGCAAAAATCATGAATTCCGACACAACAGTATCAATCGGGTTGCCGCGTTGGCGTGAAGTGATGATTACCTTGCCGTCTTTAATATCAAAGTTGAAATCCACGCGATCTTGCTTGTCTTCAGCCTTGCCACGTAGCGCCATTAATTGTTTGGCAATGCAATGCAGCAGCAATAGCTCACTGCCGTAAGCGCCTTTTATTACGCCACTTTCCAGCGCTTCTTTGGTAAATCGGGTTTCTAATTCACCAATGCGTAAATTAGCGGCAATGGGTACTTGCTCAATGGCTGAATGGGTAGAAACTAGTGCTAAAGTATCCGCCGCAAACACGGCATACAAACTCACTGCAGGGCAGGTTGTGCCTTCTTTTAACGTGGCAGCAATGATGGCGGATTCAGGCAACATGGTAATTTTATCGCCCGGGAAATACACCGTAGATAATCTATCGTGCGCAAGTGCTTCCAGCGCGCTGTCAGGCGTAAAAAATAACGCTGGCGCGGCAATGTGCGTGCCAATTTGCCAATTGCCATCGGCAAGTTTAGTGATCGAGAAGGCATCGTCAATCTCGGTGGTGTTGGCGTCATCGATGCTAAAAGCGGCCACGTTGGCTAACGGCAAATCGATAGGTGCAGTGCAGTTAAAATCTCCCGACGGTACACGCCCTCTAGGGAAGTAATCCGCTAAAAATTTGCCCAAATGAAATTCATAAGGCGCATTTTGCGTAGCTGTCCAGGCACCTGCTTCAAAAAATAGCTGTTCAATTTTCTTATTATTCTGTGCTGCTGCTTGCTCGGCAGCCTTCACAATTAAAGTATTGCGATCAGGCCTATACAAAATCATATTCATTTGCGAGCGCATTTCGGTAGGCATTTCTCCCGCTGATAATTGCGCGATCCACGCGTCAGATTGCGCTGCCTCGCGCTTTTTACGCTCGACGCTGGCTAGCGCCGCATCCAAATTTTCTTTCGGCGCACCTTTGTAAACGCCCTTGCCGCGTTTGTAAAAATACATTGGCGATTGATGCAAGGTGAGCGCAACTGCCGCAATTTCTACCGCAGTGGGCTTGCGACCAATATAGTCTGCCGCTAGGGCTTCGGCGCTAAAGTCATCCGTGCCACATACCTCCCACAAAAAAGGTACGTCGTGATCAGCCATAAGCGCGGTAGCTTTTGGCAAAAAGTCAGCAACGCTTGGGCTATCAAAGCGCAGCAATATTGCGTTGCTTTTTACTTTGCTGCGCTTACCAGACGCCGATTCAATTTGCGCACTTGCAGCCGCTTCGCTCATCAAATGGCCAACTTTGAAGCCGCCGTCTTCTTCGTAAAATACGTTCATGGTATTGGGTGTGTGGTCGCTTTAGGATTGCCGATTATCCTTTAAATTTTGGCGCGTGGCGGAAGTAGGGGTTAGGAGGTAGGGAAAGTGGTTTAAGTTCGGATTTTGGTGACTGGAGATGCCCTAAAATAGCGGATCTACAGCAGGTATTGCTGCGTCTGTGGGCGCAAAACCTGAACAACTGGGGCAGCTTAAGCCGTGCCTTTTGCGGGAGCGATAGTACTTAATGGGTGCGCTACAAGTTGTATCTTCGTGTGCCTCACTCAAACGCGCATCTAAATGAGCAGCCATTTTGTCTGAAGGTATTCAGTTGTTACAAAACGGCTTACCTATAGGGTTTGGACCGCCTTTTTGCGATTTTTAGTAGTCCGCCAAGCTACCAAGGAGTGGTACATTTCACACCTAATAATTTTGTCGCTGACGGAGCGTCCGCTGTGTAAAGCTGTTTTACGCCATGTGCCGCGCATACCGCGATGATCAAGGCGTCCCAATATTGAACTTGCTTTTCTGTGGCAAGCTGCAAGGCTGCAGTGTGCGCGGTGACGGAGGATGGTATGGGTGGCATGGATGCGCTCCATGCTTCGATGACGGCGCGGGCAGTGGATCGTGGCGCTAGTTTCTTGCGGGTAATCATTGCGTAAAACTCACCGTAGACTTGCGCTTCGATAGGCCAGCCCGCTTTTATTGCGCGTTCTAATAGCTTGCGCGCTGCCGCGTGTTTCTCCGCATCCGATTCATCCGTCGCATAAACGAGAATATTTGTGTCGAGCGAATCCATTATTTGTAGGCATCTTCGCGCTTAAATTTACCTGGATAGGGTTTAGATAGGCGGAAAGATAACGCAAGGGCCAGCTTTTCATCTCGCTCCTCGCGAGAAGTCGGCGGGTTGGCAAGCACAAGTATGAGTGGCGCTCTGCCGCGTCGAGTAATAATTACTTCCGCACCGGCATCAACTAATGCGGCATAGTGGGTAAAATTGTGAACGGCGTCGCGGGCTGTAGTGGATAGGGTGCGCTCGGTCATAGCGGCCTCTTGTATGAATAGATGAAACACATAACGTATCAGATTCTGTTTGCTTGAGGCCCCGTGATTTTGATCGATGCGTAAAGTTGGGGCAAATTTTAAAAGGTTTTAAATGGCGTTATTTAAATCAGGTGCTGCAGTGGCCCCGCATTTTCAGGCGGCACAAGTAGCTTGCGGGATTTTGAAGGAAGGCGGGAACGCCATTGAAGCGATGGTTGCTGCCGCTGCGGCTATTGCGGTGGTGTATCCGCATATGACCGGCATTGGTGGTGATGCGTTTTGGTTGATACACGAGTCCGGTAAAAACGCGCCGCGAGCGCTTGATGCGTGCGGGCGATCTTTTTCTGGCGTGACGATGCAGCGCTACAAAGAGGCCGGTTTGGAGGGTGTGCCCACGCGTGGTATCTATGCGGCAAACACAGCGGCGGGGACGGTTTCGGGTTGGCAGGCGGCGCTGGAAATATCGCAACATTTAGGCGGTAGATTGCCGTTATCGGCCTTGCTTGAGCCTGCTATAAACTTAGCGGCGACAGGTATTACGGTTACTCAAAGTCAATATGCAGCAACGGCTGCGAAGCAAGCAGAATTGGCGCCGCAAGTTGGTTTTAGTGAATCATTTTTAGTCGAAAATAATGGTGAAAAAGTACCGCCAAAAACCGGCGCGCGCTTTGTAATGCCCCGATTGGCGGGTACCTTGGAGCAATTGTCGCGGGCGGGTTTGGGTGATTTTTATACGGGTGATATTAGCGTCAGCATTGCTAGCGACTTCGCTAAGATCGGCGGCTTGCTCACGCGGCAAGACCTGCTGGTGCATCGCGCAAAGCTGGTTGATCCGCTGCAATTGAAGCTTTCACGCACGGCAGTGCGTGCGACGATTTTTAATCTGCCGCCGCCGACACAGGGTGTGGTGTCGTTGCTTATTTTGGCTATCGTTGAGCGCGTGTTTGAAAAGCATGGCTTGAGCCGCTTTAAGTCTGATAACGCCGACACCATCCACGTCGTGGTGGAAGCGACCAAACTGGCTTTTGCGATACGCGATAAATACATCACTGATCCACTTTATATGCAGATTGCGGCACCCCATCTATTGGAAAATGATGTGGTGAGCACTTTGGCTAAAAAAATCCAAGTAGATGTTGCAGCACCTTGGGGCAAAAAGACCAATCCCGGTGACACCGTTTGGATGGGCGCCATTGATTCTAAAGGCTGCGCGGTAAGTTTTATCCAAAGCATTTATCATGAATTTGGGAGCGGCATTGTGCTGCCAGAAACAGGGATAAATTGGCAAAATAGGGGTGCTAGTTTTTCGATGGATCCTAAATCGATTTTGCGTTTAGCGCCCGATAAGCAACCGTTTCACACTTTAAATCCAGCGCTGGCGCATTTCAAAGACGGTAGCGTGATGCCCTACGGCACCATGGGTGGCGATGGCCAGCCGCAAACACAGGCAGCTATTTTTGTGCGCATCGCCTATTTTGGCTTGCATCCGCAAGACGCCATTGCCGCGCCGCGTTGGTTGTTGGGGCGTTCATGGGGCATGGCGAGTGATAGTTTAAAAATTGAAAAGCGCTATAGCCAAGAAGTGTTTGATGGCTTGGCCGCGCGCGGGCATGATGTGGAATGGCTGGGTGATTTTGATGAATCGGTAGGTCACGCCGGCGCGCTGATTGCGCATGCAAATGGCACGATAAGCGGCGGATTTGATCCACGTAGCGATGGTGCTGTCGTGGGTTATTAGGCTGAGTTAGATTTTGCTATGCGGCGCCAATCATTGCACCACTTTTTTTGTGTACTACTGCGGTTATTGCGGCGAGGCCGCCAATCCAATCCGCCCGACAACATATTAGTAACGACAGCGTCTAGCCAAAGTGAGGATGGACCGGATTCCACTCTTCGCTGGAATGACGGTAGTTCGGGTATTTGGCCACTGAAATTCCGCATAGAAAGCGTAATTATATGAACCTGCAAAATTGCATCCACTTCGTCATGTCGCGCACATCTCATCCAGGCAACATCGGCAGCGCCGCACGCGCTATCAAAACCATGGGGTTTTCGAAATTGGTGTTGGTGGCTCCCAAAATGTATCCCCATTCTGAAGCTACCGCCCTTGCATCGGGTGCTGCCGATGTGCTCGACGCTGCTAAGGTTGAACCCACGTTGGAGGCCGCATTGGCGTCAACGGTGTTTGCGATTGCTATGACAGCGCGTCCGCGTGATTTATCGCATCCGGTGTTGTCGTTGCGTGATGCGGCAGCGCGCGCGGTGCAAGAAACAGCAAATGGCCACGTCGCGATTGTGTTTGGCAATGAAACCTTTGGACTATCGAACGAAGAAACCGCGCGCTGCCAGCTCATTGCCACCGTGCCGACCAATCCTGTTTACGGCTCACTCAATGTAGCCCAAGCCGTGCAATTGGCAGCATATGAATTGTCGATGGCAGCAGCCATGTTTAAGTTAGAAGCCGAGCCTGTGCGCGAGGCAGCGACCAATGCCGAACTTGAAGCGCTGTTTTTGCACCTTGAGCAACACCTCATTGCCACTGAATTTTTGGATCCAGATAAGCCCAAACGCTTAATGTTGCGGTTACGTCGCTTATTTGGTCGTGCTCAGCTAGAGCGCGAAGAAGTGGCAATTTTGCGCGGGGTGATTGCTGCAACAGTTAAAAATAATGAAAAAAAGCGCAACAATTAGCACTCAACTGGTGTTTTGCTTGATTGAAATTGGTGTATTTTAATGGTACTTAAACGACTTAAACGCATAACTTAGCCGAAGTTAGCTAATTTTCGCTAAAGTGTCGACATCCTAGCTTAACGAAAGCTTAGTATATTCGTGTCTGAGATGGCTAAACCCTTGCAAGCTAGCGCCAGTGGCGTAGACTACGAAGATTGCTAAAAATTGTGCGTTTCTGCGCACCTGATGGCTCTTTAATTTTAGGATAATTCAATGAATGCAATACCTTCAATGGCAACCGGTTTGATTGACCTACCTTGGTGGGGTTATTTGGTGGTTGGATTGGTGTTTACGCAAATTACGATTGCGGCAGTCACTTTGTATTTGCATCGTAGCCAAGCGCATCGCGGGCTAGATTTGCACCCACTCATTACCCATCCATTTCGTTTTTGGCTGTGGTTATCAACGGGCATGGTCACTAAAGAATGGGTAGCGATTCACCGTAAGCATCACGCTAAGTGCGAAACCGCTGAAGATCCGCATTCACCGCAGCATTACGGCATTAAGCGCGTGGTGTTCGCTGGGACAGAACTTTATCGCGACGAATCGCGTAACGCTGAAACCATGGAAAAGTACGGCCACGGCACACCAGATGACTGGATGGAGCGCAATGTGTATTCACGCTTTAGCTGGCAAGGGGCTGGCATTATGCTATTTGTTGATGTGCTCCTTTTTGGCCCAATTGGCGCCACTATTTGGGCGGCGCAAATGGCGTGGATTCCGTTCCATGCGGCTGGCATTATAAATGGCATCGGCCATTTTTGGGGTTATCGCCACTACACCGTGACGGACACTAGCAAAAACATCACGCCATTGGGCTTATGGATTGGCGGCGAAGAATTGCATAACAATCACCACGCGTTTCCTACGTCCGCACGATTTTCTATGCGTTGGTATGAATTTGATATGGGCTGGATGTATATCAATGTGTTGTCGGCGCTGAAATTAGCCAAAGTCAAAAAAGTGGCGCCGCGTCCCAAATTTGATATGCAAAAAGCCGTGTGCGATGCTGAAACTCTGCAAGCAGTGATCGCACATCGTTATGAAATCGTCACCAAATACGCTGGCACCTTAAAAGCGACTTGCGCGGAAGAAATTTCCCGTATACGCGCGTCAGGCAGCGTACCGACGCTAGCCTCGATGCGTGAAGGCCGCGCCATTAAGGGCTTCCGCCAATTGTTGCGGTTAGAAGCAGATCAGTTAAACGTGGAGCAAAAAACCACGCTATCGGAGACCCTAAAGCACA
This sequence comes from Betaproteobacteria bacterium, assembly GCA_031409495.1. Taxonomy (GTDB): domain Bacteria; phylum Pseudomonadota; class Gammaproteobacteria; order Burkholderiales; family Usitatibacteraceae; genus JANMDR01. Next base: position 6,865 of record JANNXI010000065.1, on the reverse strand, counting down.
GCGACATACTAGAAACCATCTACCGCTTCCGCCAAGAATTAGCAGCACTTTGGGAGCGTTCAACCCTAAGCGGTGATGAGTTGGTAGCGAAGCTAGAAGACTGGTGCCGTCGCGCTGAAGCTTCAGGTATCGCCCAATTGCAACAGTTTTCACGGCAGTTACGTACCTACGCTTAAACAGTTTTCCGCGGTAAACGATGCCTGAAGATGCCCTATTTTAGGGCGTCTTCAGGCATTTTTGTTGGTTGAGACAGCGCTGATTTCATTTCTATACCATTAGTGCTTTAACTTAGTGTGTTAACAGTGTCGTAGCCCAGCTCTCGCGGCTTTTTGCGACAGCTGGGACGGTGGAAAAGCCAGCTGCGTTCCAGTCGCAAACACCCGCCCAGCTGTCGCAAAAGCCGCGCGTGCCGGGCTACGAAACCTACGCTTAAACGGTTTTCTGCGGTAAACGATGCCTGAAGACGCCCTATTTTCGGGTGTCTTCAGGCATTTTTTTGGTTGAAACAGCGCTGCAGCGGCAAATCACAACGCATATTACGCAGTAAATAAAAAACCCAGCAAAAGCTGGGTTTTTTATTTGCAACTCAAGCGAGTCGCGCCACCAAACACAAAAGCTTACTTCAGCTTGGTCTCTTTATAAGCAACGTGCTTACGTGCTTTAGGATCAAACTTCATGAACTCCAGTTTTTCTGGGGTTGTTTTTTTGTTCTTTGTTGTCGTGTAGAAATGACCTGTGCCGGCTGTCGATTCTAGTTTGATTTTTTCGCGCATTTTAAATCCTTAATTTCTTAGATAGCAAAGCCGCTGGAACGCATGTCGGCTAAAACAGCGTCGATGCCGTTTTTGTCGATGGTGCGCAAGCCTGCGTTAGATAGACGGATACGAACCCAACGATTCTCGGACTCAACCCAGAAACGGCGATATTGCAAATTAGGCAAAAAACGACGCTTGGTTTTATTGTTGGCGTGGGAAACATTGTTTCCGACCATTGGAGCTTTACCGGTTACTTGACATACGCGTGCCATGGCACACCTCAAAAATAGTAGATTAAAACGGAAGTCGCTAATAGTGCTACAAGTCAGATCACTCACGCCGAAGAAACCACGGGCGGACAAGGCAATTAGCGAAGCCCTAAATTATAACCATAAAGTACCCTGCTGCGCAACTGAAAGTTTGTACGCGCCAGTTGAAGAGGGGGTTTGTGGCCAAATAAGCCGCACAATTTCTGATAAACGCTTATAAAACAAACCTTTAAGCTCGGAGCTGCGCGCTTTAGATGCGCATCAAGCCTTGTTCGGCAAATGACGTGCTCGAGCTTGGCGATACGATAAAGTGGTCTAAAACTTGCACATCCACCATTTTAAGTGCCTCTACAAGCGATTTCGTCAGGCTCTTGTCGGCAATACTGGGTTCCGTACCGCCATCAGGGTGATTGTGCGCCAAAATAGCTGACGAGGCATTGCAAGCCAATGCCCGCTTGACCACTTCGCGAGGATAGACGCTGGTTTGGGTTAAGCTACCGCGAAATAACTCTTCCACCACAATCACTTCATTGCGGGTATTTAAAAATACCACGACAAACACTTCGTGCGGCAAATTAGCCAAGGTTAGGCGCAAGTAGTTACGCACATCTTCCGGTGAATCCAACACACTCCGCTTACTCATTTGCTCGCTAAAACTACGACGCGCCATTTCTAGTACCGCCTGCAATTGCACGTATTTAGCGGGGCCGATGCCACTTATGGCGCATAAGTCTGTCTGTGAAGCACCGAACAATGCCGCCAAAGTGCCAAAACGGGTGAGTAATTCACGCGATAGATCAACTGCCGATTTACCCTTCACGCCCACGCGTAAAAATATTGCCAGCAATTCGGCATCCGATAAGGCTCGCGCGCCGTGTTTAATGAGCCGTTCGCGCGGGCGTTCGTGTTGTGGCCAATCATTTATCGACATAGGTTTTTAGTAGGTTAAGCAAGCATGCGGCGGCTGCGGTAAAATTCAAAAATGGAAAATAGCTCAATCGCACTGCAAGCCCCTAATCGAGACCATAAGCGCATCGTCCTCGGCGTAACCGGCACCATTGCCGCGTATAAATCCGCAGAATTAGCGCGCCTATTCGTGAAGGCCGGTGTCGAGGTACAAGTAGTGATGACCCAAGCTGCCATGCACTTTATCACGCCCGTTACCTTTCAAGCGCTAACGGGCAATGCGGTGATAACTGACCTATGGGACGCGCGCTTTGCCAACAACATGGCGCATATTGATCTCACCCGCAACGCGCATGCTTTGGTGATCGCTCCCGCTACTGCCCATGTCATGGCCCGGTTAGCAAACGGCTTGTGCGACGATTTACTTACTACTTTGGCATTGGCTCGTCCAATAGATTCCTGTCCGCTATTTTTAGCCCCAGCAATGAACCGAGAAATGTGGGAACACCCTGCAAACGCCCGTAATACTGCTATCTGCAAGCAAGATGGAGCGCGATTTTTAGGCCCCGAGGCGGGTAGCCAAGCCTGTGGTGAAGTCGGCATGGGGCGCATGATCGCGCCGGAAGAAATTTTTGCTGCTGTCATGTCACACTTAAATAATGAAGTTGCAACAAAAACAATGCAAAACCAGCGCGTGCTCATTACCGGTGGTCCGACAGTAGAAGCGATTGATCCGGTACGCAGCATCACCAATTCAAGCTCGGGTCGCATGGCCTACGCCGTTGCTGCAGAAGCCCAAAAAGCCGGAGCAATTGTCACGCTAATTTCAGGGCCGTGCGCGCTAACACCGCCACAGAACGTAACTACGCTACAAGTAAAATCCGCTGCCCAAATGTTGGCAGCCGTTGAAGCAAATATTGAAAATCAAGATTATTTTTTTGCCGTCGCTGCCGTGGCTGATTACACGCCTGTGCTGGCGGCTAGCCAAAAAATGAAGAAGCAGCAAAGCAGTTTAACCATTGAATTAAAGCCGACGGTCGATATTTTAGCCGCGGTTGCGGCGCGCCCTAACCCGCCGTTTTGTGTGGGTTTTGCAGCCGAAAGCGAAAACGTCATCGCCTACGCACAGGAGAAGCGTGTTAAAAAAAAGCTCCCGATGATTGTTGCAAATTTAGCCACATCAGCCATCGGTGCAATCGATAATGAAGTAACAATCATTGATGCAAATGGCGAAACACCGCTGCCCCGCGCAGATAAGCAGATTATTGCCGCGCAAATAGTCGCACATGCAGTCAAATTGAAAGGGCTGAAGACGCCCTAAAATAGGGCATTTTCAGGCTATCTGTATCCTTAAATAGTGAGTAAAACATGGTTGCGAAAGCAAAAGCAAAATCTACAGCAGTAAAGAAACCCGCTGTTAAGATAACAGCAGTAAAAAAAGTACCTGTAAAAACACCGGTCGCTAAAAAGACCAACGCTAAAACGGCTACCGCTAAAACACCAGCGGCAAAAACACCAGCCGCTAAAAAGCCGCCCGCCAAAGCTAAGCCTAAATCTAGGCTTAAATCCACGCCTAGCGCACCTTCGCTAGACGTGCGGATCCTCGACACCCGCTTAGCAGATCACTTGCCCGCCTATGCCACTTCAGGCTCAGCAGGCCTTGATTTACGCGCCGCCATTGCAAGCCCTATGCTTATTAAGCCGGGCGAAACCCACTTAATTCCGTCGGGCCTGGCCATTTATGTTGCTAATCCCGCCTATGCGGCGTTAGTGTTGCCGCGCTCAGGCTTAGGCCATAAACACGGCATTGTGCTCGGTAACCTTGTGGGCTTAATTGATTCTGACTACCAAGGCCAATTATTCATTTCGCTGTGGAACCGCAGCAATGTTGAATTTACCATCCAACCGCTAGAGCGCATCGCCCAATTAGTGATCGTGCCAGTGGTGCAGGTGCAGCTCAATATTGTAAAAGAATTTATACAAACTGACCGTGGTGCAGGCGGCCTCGGCTCAACCGGAAAAGCATGATGACAACTGACACCCCGCAAGCCCTAATCTTGTTCGCCCACGGCGCCCGCGACGCCCGCTGGGCCGAACCTTTTTTAGACATCGCCACACGTATGCGCGCGCGCCATCCCGCCTGGCAAGTGGAACTCGCCTATCTTGAACTCATGCAGCCTAACTTGAGTGCGACTGTAGCGGCAATCGCGGCCAATGGCCATCAAGCCGTCACCATAGCACCTTTGTTTTTAGCCCGCGGCGGGCATTTGCGTGAGGATTTTCCTAAATTGCTTGCAGCCATTGCCGCCGAATATCCAGCACTCACCATCAACACCACCGACGCACTCGGTGATTCTCCGCAAATGCGCGAAGCCATTGCTAATTGGCTCGATGCTAACACCGCTGAACACGGCGCGGTATGGTAAACGGATCAGTCAGCGCGTGCGTTAATTTTGGGTCACAACCGCCCTTAAAATCAATTGAAGGTAACCATGTCAAAAATTAGCGCTGTTTTGCTATTGTCCGCCGTCGCGTTGACGTCACCCTTGTTGGCAAAAGAAGTTGAATTAAAAGCCATCGCACCGCAGGCTGCAGCCATCGCCCCTCAGCCGCAAAAAGGGCTGCCCCTGCTTACCCTAAAAGCTGGCAAACAAACCCTAAAAGCCCAAGTTGCCGCCACTGAAGAAAGCCGTCAAACAGGCCTTATGCATCGTACTAACATGCCCGCAAATGAAGGTATGTTATTCGTCTTCCCCCAGCTTGGTTATCACGCCATGTGGATGCGCAATACCTTAATCCCCTTAGCCGTTGCCTACCTTGATGACGCAGGCAGAATCGTGAGCATTCACGAAATGGAAGCACTCAACGAAACCTCCCACCAAGCCAAAGGCCCAGCGCGTTTTGCGCTAGAAATGAACGCAAAGTGGTTTAGCAAAAACGACGTAAAGGTCGGCGACACCATTGGCGGGCTGGATAAAGCACCCAAGCCACAGTGAATGCAATGAAGACGCCCATAAATAGGGCGTCTTCATCTAACAAGCTCAAAAAACAATTATGCAAAACAAACTAATCGGTACGGTAATCGGGGTAACGTGTGCGCTTTTTGCGTTGTGGCTGCTGCTGCAAAATCGCTCAGAAAAACGCGATTTTGATCAAACGGCATGTGAAGGTGCACAACTCAAAACTGCTGCCGCACGTGAGGAGGCAATGACTGCCGGTCATATGATTAATCAACGCTATGATTGTATCGACAAAGTGGCGTTTGCAGCAGGCAAAGCCCTTAACGCCAAGTACGAAGCTGAGCGCAAGCTCGAATCGGAAGCCGCCGCAAAACGAAAAGCCGATGAAGCCACTGAAGAAGCGCAAGGCTTGGCCTATGCGCGGAGTAAATTTCAAACTAAGGTTGCATTTACTGACGCCGATGTGCCACCGCTGCCAGAACCACCCGCTAATTTGTTTGTGCGTGTGAGCTATAAAAGCGGGCCAAACAAATTGGTTGCGTTTATCACGCCGGACACCAAAGACAAACAAAAACGTCCCGCCATTATTTGGCTAACCGGTGGCGACAGTAATTCGTTAAGTGATTTTTGGACGCCCGGTAACGACAACGACGACCAATCCGCTCGCGCGTTTCGTGAAGCCGGTATGGTGATGATGTTTCCCACACTGCGCGGCGGCAATGGCGGCGCTGTAGGCAGCACAGGCGCCAAGGAATTTTTCTTTGGCGAGATTGATGATGTCATTGCTGCTGCCGATTATCTTGCCGCACAACCCCATGTTGATGCTGCTCAAATTTATCTAGGTGGCCATAGCACCGGCGGCACTTTAGCGCTACTCACCGCACAAGCCAGCAGCCGTTTTGCTCGCGTATTCGCGTTTGGCCCCGTGGCAACAGTGAGTAGTTATGGTCAAAATTTAATACCACTTAATTTTCGCGAACTAGACCCGCAAGAGCTACGTCTGCGCTCACCCACGCATTGGCTAAAAAGTATCACCAAGCCTGCCTACATCATCGAAGGCACCGATGGATCGGGCAACATCGACGATCTACGAAAAATGTGCAAGGACAACAGCAACCCCATGTTGCAGTGCGTGGCTGCAGAAGGCTTAGATCATTACAGCGTGTTGCCGGCAGTGTCGCGCGTTATCGCAGCAAGGCTCGCCGTGGCAGCCAGTGGCTTTGAGTTTGTGCTGAAGCCTGACGAATTTAAGAAAAAATAAGCCCCAATAAATGAAAACAATAGGCTTAATCGGCGGCATGAGTTGGGAATCCACCGTACCCTACTATCGGCAAATTAACGAAGCTGTGAAAGCCAGATTGGGTGGCCTGCATTCAGCAAAAATAATTCTCTACAGCGTCGATTTTTATGAAATCGAACGCCTGCAACACGCGGGCGATTGGGATGCAGCAGGCGCGCAGCTAGCCGCTGCAGCACAAGCTTTAGAGCGTGCAGGCGCTGATTTTTGTGTGCTCTGCACCAACACCATGCACAAAGTCGCCCCCGCTATTCAAGCTGCCGTGATCATCCCGCTGCTACACATCGCCGACCCAACCGCTGCTGCCATTCGCGCCGCAGGCTTCACCAAAGTCGGCCTGCTCGGCACCCGCTTTACGATGGAAGAAGACTTTTATCTTGCAAGGTTGACCCAGCAACACGGCCTAGAAGTAATCATCCCGCCGCCAGCAGATCGCGAAACTATTCACCTTATTATTTACGATGAGCTATGCCTAGGGCAAGTGCTGCCAGCCTCGCGCACGCAATACACGCGCATCATGCAAGCGCTGGTAGCCGATGGCGCGCAATGCATTATTTTAGGCTGCACCGAAATTTCATTGCTAGTCGGATCGCAAGATGCAGCGGTGCCGTTGTTTGATACCACCGCCATTCATGCACTGGCAGCAGCGCAATACTCGATGGCTGAAGACGCCCTAAA